>JANMUO010000002.1:0-5300 GCA_031391655.1 Betaproteobacteria bacterium | reverse complement strand
CGCCATCGGCGAGGACGCGTTCCAGGAATGCGACTCGGTCGGCATCACGCGCCCCTGCGTGAAGCACAACTTCCTGGTGCGCGACGTGAAGGACCTCGCGGTGACGATGAAAAAGGCGTTCCATATCGCCACCACGGGCCGACCCGGGCCGGTGCTGGTGGACATCCCGAAGGATGTCCACCAGCACGGGACCCGGGCGGCCGGTGGTGGCGATATGGAAGGCCTTCTTCATCGTCACTGCGAGGTCCTTCACGTCGCGCACCAGGAAGTTGTGCTTCACGCAGGGGCGCGTGATGCCGACCGAGTCGCATTCCTGGAACGCGTCCTCGCCGATGGCGTGCGTCGGCACCTGGCCGCTGAGGATCACCATCGGGATCGAATCCATGTAGGCGGTGGCGATCCCGGTCACCGCGTTGGTCAGGCCGGGGCCGGAGGTCACGAGGCACACGCCGACCTTGTTGGACGAGCGCGAATAGCCGTCGGCGGCGTGCGCCGCGCCCTGCTCGTGGCGCACCAGCACGTGGCGCACCTTGTCCTGCTTGAACAGTTCGTCGTAGATCCACAGGACCGCGCCGCCCGGATAGCCGAAGATGACCTCGACGCCCTCCGCCTGCAGGCAGCGGATGATGATCTGGGCGCCGGTCAGTTCTTCGGTCTTGATGCGGTCCATGACTATTTGGCCTGAAGCAGGAAAAGCGTTCGAGATTAACGGCTTGCCGCGATGCGGTCAAGCCGGAGTGGCGCGGTTTTGCGCACTGGTTTGATACCATCTTCGCAGGTGCCGGACTACCGGCCGAGAGGGAGAGAGCCTGGCATCTCGCAGTGAACTGTCGGCGTTTCTCGAGGGCGTCGAGCGGCGCGCTTTCAAGCAGGCCGCCTATGCCGTGCGCGACGAACAGGCCGCTCTGGACGTCGTGCAGGATGCGATGCTGCGGCTGGCCGAGAAGTATGGCGACCGCCCGGTCACTGAGTTGCCGATGCTTTTCCAGCGCATCCTGCAGAACGCGATTCGCGACTGGTACCGCCGCCAGAAGGTGCGCAACACCTGGGTGACCCTGTTTTCCTCCCTGCTGCCGGGCCGCGGGGAGGAGGAGGACCGCGATCCGCTCGAAACTTTGGCGGAGGCGGGCGAGTCGAACGCCACTGAAGGGCCGCAGCAGCACTTGGAGCGCTCGCAACTTGTTGAAATACTTGAAAAAGAGATTACCAAGCTCCCGGCGCGTCAACGCGAAGCTTTTCTCATGCGTTACTGGGAGGAGTTGGACGTCGCCGAAACTGCCCAGGCCATGGGCTGCTCCGAGGGCAGCGTGAAAACGCATTGCTCCCGGGCGGCGCATGCATTGGCCGCCGCGCTCAGGGCGCGCGGCGTGACCCTATAGGATTCGGCTGTCGTCAAGGCAAAGACCATGAACGAACCACAATTCGGCAACCGGATCCGGCACTTGCTCAACCAGGGCGCGCCGCTGGACGCTTCCATCTCCGCCAGGCTGCGCGCGGCCCGCGAGCTCGCTCTGGCGCACCAGAAGCCCGAGTCGGCGCAGGGGCTGGTGCTCGCCGGCGGCGTGCTCGGACGCCTGGGAGGCCTGCGCGGGTTCTCGTTGCGGCTGGTCTTTCCCATTGCCGCCCTCGCGATCGGGCTGGCGGCGACGTATTCCTGGGAGCAGAACCAGCGCGCGGCGGAAGTCGAGGAGCTCGACGCGCTGGTGCTCACCGGCGACCTGCCGATCGACGCCTACCTGGACCGGGGGTTCGAGGCGTGGCTGAAAAAGCGCGCCTCCTACTAGCCGCGGCAGTTGTCGCGCTGCTGGCGGCGGGAGCCGCGCAGGCGCAAGCGCCGGCGCAGCCGCAGCCAAAGCCGAAGCCACCAGCGCAAGCGTCGAGCAAGGCGCCCTCTTGGTCCGCGCTGAGTGCAGACCACCAGCAGGTCCTGGCGCCGCTGAAGAACGACTGGGAGCAGATCTCGCCGGACCGGCGCCGCAACTGGATCGGCCTCGCCAAGCGCTACCCGACGATGAAGCCCGAAGAGCAGCAGCGCGTCCAGCGCCGCATGCAGGCCTGGGCCAAGCTCACGCCCGAGCAGCGCAAGCAGGCGCGCGAGAACTACCGGCGCATCAGCAAGGTGCCGCCGGACAAGCGCGGCGACCTGAGGGAGCAATGGTCCGAGTACCAGTCGCTGCCGCCACAGGAGCGCCAGAGCGCTCCGCCGCCGAAGAAAAAGCCGGCACCGGCGAAGTGACGCCAGGCATCGCGCGACGCCTTGCGAGCATGCTGTACGAGGCGATCCTGCTGTTCGCCATCGCCTTCTTCGCCGGTTTCGCCTTCTACTTCGCTTCCCGCGGCGCTGCGCTCGAGGGCTGGTTGCGCGTGGCGCACCAGGGGCTGCTGGTCACGGTCTTTGCCGCCTACTTCCTCTGGTGCTGGCTGCGCGGCGGCCAGACGCTCGCCATGAAGGCCTGGCGCATCCGCCTGGTGGACGTCTCGCCGCGCAAGGCGCTGCTGCGCTTCCTCTACGCGCTGGCGCTGGTGCCCACCGGCATTTCCCTGCTGTGGGCGCTCGTCGACCGGGAGCGCCAGTTCCTGCACGACCGCCTCGCCGGCACGCGCCTGGTGACGGCGCTCTAGCGCCGCTCCACCGCCCACATCATCATCACCGCCGCGAGCAGGAAGGCCGTGCTCGGCAGGGCGGCGGCGGCGAACGGCGGCCAGTTCTGCAGCAGGCCGACATGCGAGAACAGGCTGTTCAGCATGTAGAAGAAGATGCCCAGCATGATGCCGGAAAATACTTTCAGCCCGACCATGCCCGCGCGCGCGTGCAGGTAGGCGAAAGGCAGCGCCAGCGCCATCATCACCAGCACGGCAATCGGGAAGAAGAGCTTTTTCCACAGCGCGATCTCGTAGCGCTGCGTCTTTTGCCGGTTGGCGCCCAGGTGCTGCACGTAGCGATACAGGTTCCACGCCGACATGCGCTCGGGCACGACGATCAGAACGTTGAGCAGGTCCGGGTTGACGGCCGAGCGCCAGTCCCATTCCGCCTGCCGGGAGGTGCGCGGACCTTCGGGCGCGAAGCGCGTCTGCACCACGTCGCCGAGGCGCCAGACGCCCTGCTCGCGGTAGTCGCCGCGCGCCGCCGAGGTGATGCTCTGCAGCCGGTAGCCCGCGTCGAACTCGTAGATGCGGATGCCGAGCAGGTGGTGCGCGTCGCGCGCTTCGCGCACGTTGATGAAGGAGCGCTCGTCCTTGAACCACAGCCCGGAGCGCAGGTCCTGCCCGATCACGGCGATCATCGCGCGCAGGCGCACCTGCTGCGCCGTTGCCTCGGCGGCCGGGGAGATCCATTCGCCGATGACGAAGGTGGCGATCGCGAACACGATCCCCGTCTTGAACAGCATCCAGCTCGCCTGCCCCGGCGACATGCCGGCGGCGCGCATCACGGTGAACTCCGAGTTGCTCGCCAGGTGCGAGAGCACGTAGAGCGTGCCGATCAGCACCGCCACCGGGATCAGCTCGTAGGCGCGCGTCGGCGCCGACAGCAGCACGAAGGTGAACACCTGGCGCAGGTGGTACTCCCCCTTGCCGAGGTCGCGCAGCTCGGCGATCAGGTCGAAGAACAGGAACAGGGCGAGAAAGCCCAGCAGCACCAGGCCCACCGCCGCGAAGATCTCGCGCGCGAGGTAGCGGGCCAGCGTGCGGCTGGAGTTGGCCACCGCGTCAGCCCCGCGACCATAGCCGCAGGCGCGGCCCGGCCAGGCTCATGCGTTGCGCGAAGAGCACCGCCAGGATGAGCAGCATCACGGCGTGCACCGGCCACCAGCCGACGAGGAAATCGAGCTTGCCCTGCGTGACGCGCGCCTGCGACACCGTGAGCAGGTTCAGGTACACCATGTAGGCGAGCACCGAGAAGATGAGGTTGAACGAGCGGCCGGCGCGCGGGTTGACGAAGGACAGCGGGATGGCGAGCAGTGCCAGGATGAGCGCGGACAGGGGCACGCCGATGCGCCACAGCAGCTCGCCGCGCGTCGCGCTCGTCGGCGCCTGCAGCAGCGCCAGCGTGGACATGCTTTTTTCCGTGGGCACGGGCTCCTCCCCCGCTGGTACCTCCACCTTCGCCGCATAGCGCTCGAACTCCATCACGCGGTAATCGGCATCGCCGGGCATGCCTTCGTAGCGGCGCCCCTCGAGCAGCACGATGTAGCGGTCGCCGTTGGGCGCCACTTCCACCAGGCCCTTCTGGCTGAACATCACGCCCGAGCGCCCATGCTGCACCGAGCTCACGAACACGTTCTGCACCATCGTGCGATCGCCCGAGAGCGATTCGACGAAGAACACCCGCTCGCGGGAACCGATTTCGCCAAACACCCCGGGATTGACCCGCGACACGTCGTCGCGCGCGTCCACCCGGCTGCGGTACTGCTCGCCCATCTGCACCGCCCACGGCGCGATGACGAAGGACAGCGCAGCGATCACCGCCACCAGCGGTGCGGAGAACATCAGCACCGGCCGCACCCACGCCGCGAGCGACAGCCCGGCGCTGAACCAGATCACCATCTCCGAATCGCGGTAGCTGCGCGTCAACGTCAGCAGCACGGTGATGAACAGGGTCAGCGACAGCAGGACCGGCAGCACGTTGAGCGCGAAGAAGCCGAGGAACGCGACCACCGCGTCGGAGGGAATCTTGCCGCCGGCCGCCTGCCCGAGCAGGCGCACCAGGCGCGTGGTGAGCGCGATCAGGAACAGCGTCAGGAACACCGCGGTCGCCAGTTGCGCGAACTCCCGCAGCAGCGCCCGGTGAAAGATCATGCGATACTAAAAAAGGTAACCATCAGAGGAGATTGCAGTGGAATTTAGCATACGCGCGGCAGCGCCAGAGAAGGCGAAGACCGGCTGCCTGGTGCTCGGCGTCCACAAGGCGGGCGGCGCGGGCGCACCGCAGCTCACGCGCGCCGCGCAAGCCGCCGACCGCGCTGCGGGCGGGCGCCTGCGCGAAGTCCTCGCCCACGGCGACCTCAGCGCCAAGGCGGGCGCCACGCTGCTGCTGCACAAGCTGCCCGGCCTTGCGGCCGAGCGCGTGCTGCTGCTCGGGCTGGGGGAGCAGAAGGAATTCAACGAGACTGCGTTTCGCGACGCGGTGCGCGGCGCTGCGCTCGCCCTGAAAGGCCTCGGCGCGAAGGATGCGCTGCTGTACCTGGCGGACTTGAAGGTCGCGGGGCGCAACACAGCCTGGAACGTGCGGCACGCCGTCCTCGGGCTGCGCGAGGCCTTCTACCGCTTCGAACAGCTGAAGACGCAGAAGAAGTCCCCGG
>JANMUO010000289.1:0-1915 GCA_031391655.1 Betaproteobacteria bacterium | reverse complement strand
CGGGCGCCGGAAAGCGCGAACGTTGGGCGTCATTGATGCAATGAGCGCGTTGAACGTTCGCCGCTAAGTAAGCGAGGAGGTCACATGATTACCGCCACCGTGCGATACAAACTGCCGCCGCACATCGACACTGCAGCGTGTCGCGAGCACTTCCACAAGATCGCGCCCGGATTCCGTCAGGCGGCACCGTCGATCTATTCAACACTCACGGCGCCAAGAGACCGGCCTCGATCGCCTGAATCTGCATCGCCAGGTACTTCGAGTAGATCCGGCACTGCGCGAAGCTGCCGGCAATGAACCAGCGTCCCGGCTGCGCGGTGCGAGTGAACATGTTGCGCAGCTCCTGCCCGTCGCCGAAACCCCAGATGGGACCGACGCGCTGGGCAAGCTCTTTTCCGAAGAGCTTCGCCACGAGGGCTTCCTGGCCCTGGTAGCCGGTGGCGAGGACGACAAGGTCGGTTCCGGGCAGGAGGCGATCGAGGTCTGAAAACTGTGCGAGACCGATCTTGCCCTCGACGATCAGGTCCGAGCAGCCGACGTTGAAGTAGTAGCCGCCGCCGCGCTTCAAGTAGAGGAACTGCCAGCCGGTGCCGTCCTCGCCCCAGTCGAGCCGGAAGCCCTTGTTCTCCAGCCGGTCGAGGAGCGGCTTGTCGAGCTCGCGGGCGTGCGCCGTGGCGAGCTGGTGGGATTTCTTCGCCAACGCATAGGGAACGGAAGCGGTAATCAGGTCGCAGTCTTCGAGGGGCGGCCCTTCGCTGTAGAGCGAATAGACGAGCTGGGCGCTCGGGTCGCAATTGATGATCAGCGTCGGGCTGCGTTGAACGAGCGTGACCTGCGCGCCCGCAGAATACAGATCCTGCGCGATGTCGTGGCCGCTGTTGCCGGTGCCGATGACGACTGCTTGCTTGCCGTTCCACGGCCCGCCGTCCTCGTACTGACTGGAATGGACTGTCTTTCCGGCGAAGCTCTTCAGCGCAGGGATATCGGGGATGACCGGGATGCCGCTGACGCCGGTCGCCATGACGACGTGGCGCGGATGCAGCTCGCGTGCCTTGCCGTCCTTCTTCACCCTGACCGACCAGCGCTTGCTGCCCGTGTCATACGCGCCGCCCTCGAACTCGGTGCCGGTCCAGTAGTTGAGCTCCATGCTTTCCGCATAGGCCTCGAACCAGTTGGCGAGCTTGTCCTTGGGGATGTAGACGGGGAAGTTGGGCGGGAACGGCATGTACGGCAGGTGGTTGACGTGCACCTGGTTGTGCAGCGTGAGCGCGTGGTAGCGCCTGCGCCAGTTGTCGCCGACCCGCGGCCAGCGGTCAACGATCAGCGCGTCGATCTGGCGCTGCGCGAGGCGCGCCCCGATCGACAGCCCGGCCTGGCCGCCGCCGACCACCAGGACCGCCGGCTCCCTGTCCCGGAAGCCGCTATTTTGCTGCCGCAGGTCGAGCCAGTTCGGGCCCGCGAAGTCGCGCGAATACGACCAGCCTTTGGGGCGCAGCTTGCCGACGTGCTCCTCGTGGCCCTTGAGGTCGTGCAGCGCAGTCAGCAGCGTCCAAGCTTTCCCGGTCTCGGGAAAAAAGCGCAGCACGCCCGTTCCATGGCCCACGGCCGTTTCGAAGCGGAAGATCGCCTCGACGCATTTCGTGCCGGCGCGCGTCACCTGGCGCGGCGCGGTGCGCTCCGGATCGGTCCTGAAACCGGCCGGGCCGGCCTTGCCCGCATGCGCCTTCAGCTGCGCCGCGACCGCGCGCGCGCCGCTTACCGTGGCGATGCCCCAGGTCAGGCAGAGGACGTCGCGCCAATGGCCGTCGGCGACGAACAGGCTCTCCAGCGCCGCCTCGTCGCGCGTCGCAAGGGTGCGCTCCAGCCCGGCCAGCCACCGGTCGGCCAGCGTCGCCAGGCTTTCGGCTTCGACAGG
>JANMUO010000278.1:0-4043 GCA_031391655.1 Betaproteobacteria bacterium | reverse complement strand
GCGTGTGGTTGGTGTCGACCACGCCGACCACCGGGATGCCAAGCTTGGTGGCTTCCGCCACCGCGCCCTTCTGGTAGCCGACGTCGATGATGAACAGCGCATCGGGCAGGCCATTCAGGTCCTTGATGCCGCCGAGGGAGCGCTGCAGCTTTGCCAGCTCGCGCTGCAGCCCCAGCGCTTCCTTCTTCACCATGTTCTCGAAGGTGCCGTCCTGCGCCATCTGCTCCATCTCCTTCAGGCGCTTGATGGACTGCTTGACGGTCTTGAAGTTCGTCAGCATGCCACCGAGCCAGCGATGGTCGACGAACGGCATCGAGCAGCGCATCGCCTCTTCCCGCAGGATCTCGCGCGCCTGGCGCTTGGTGCCCACGAACAGGATGCTGCCCCGGTTGGCGGCCAGCTGGCGCACGTATTTCAGCGCGTCCTGGTACATCGCCAGGGTCTTTTCCAGGTTGATGATGTGGATCTTGTTGCGGTGACCGAAGATGAACGGCGCCATCTTCGGGTTCCAATACCGGGTCTGGTGTCCGAAATGGACCCCGGCCTCTAGCATTTCACGCATGGTTGCGGACACAATCCACTCCTTAGGGTTGAGGTCTGCCTCCCCGGTCCAACCGAAAACCCTTGCGGGCACCCTAACCGGCCGGGGAGGGAAATTTGGCCTGCCATGCTCTTGAACCACACGCAGACCAGCCCAAAATCATAGCATAATCAGCCCCCTCTAGCCCATGCCGGTCGCACTGAAAACCTCGGAAGACATCGTCAGCATGCGCCTCGCCGGCCGCCTGGCGGCGGAGGTGCTCGATTACGTCGCTGCCTTCGTCAAACCGGGCGTCACGACGGGAAAGCTGAACGACCTGTGCCACGACTACATGGTCAAGGTGCAGGGCACTACGCCGGCCCCGCTCAACTACGCGCCGCCCGGCTACAAGCCGTTTCCGAAATCGATCTGTACTTCGGTCAACCACCAGGTTTGCCACGGCATTCCCGGCGAGCGCGTACTCAAGCCCGGCGACATCCTCAACATCGACGTCACGGTCATCAAGGAGGGCTTCCACGGCGACAGCAGCCGCATGTACTACGTCGGCGAGCCGAGCATCCAGGCCAGGCGGCTGGCCGAAGTAACGCACGAGTGCATGTGGCGCGGCATCGAAAAGGTGCGCGCCGGTGCCCAGCTGGGCGACCTCGGCGCCGCCATCCAAGCGCATGCCGAAAGCCACGGTTACTCCGTGGTGCGCGAATTCTGCGGCCATGGCATCGGCCGCCGGTTCCACGAGGACCCGCAGATCCTGCACTACGGCAAGCCCGGCACCGGCCTGCGCCTGGAGGCGGGCATGACCTTCACCGTCGAGCCGATGATCAATGCCGGCAAGCCCGGCATCCGCGAGCTCGCCGATGGCTGGACCATCGTCACCAAGGACCACAGCCTGTCGGCGCAATGGGAGCACACCGTCCTGGTCACGCCGACGGGCTACGAGGTCCTCACCACCTCCGCCGGAACGCCGGCGGCGCCGGTCCGCCCGCAATGAAATGAGCGCCGTCCAGGTGCCGGCCGAGGAGTGGCGCGCGACGCTGCTGGCCGGCCGCCGTGCCTTGCGTGAGGCCTACCTGCGCAACCCCTCGCCCGCCCAGCTCCTGCGGGGCCACGCGCGCCTGATCGACCGCCTGCTGCGCGGTCTGTGGCGGGACCTGCAGCCGGCGTCGCACGCAGCCCTGGTCGCGACGGGCGGCTATGGCCGCGGCGAGCTGTTCCCCTGCTCGGATATCGACGTGCTGGTGCTGCTGGCGCGAGAGCCGAGCGCCGCGGAACGCGAGCGCCTGGAACGGCTGGTCGGCATGTTCTGGGACATCGGCCTGGAAGTCGGGCACAGCGTGCGCACCGTGAAGGGCTGCGTGGAGGCCGCCGCAGGCGACGTCACCATCCGGACCGCGCTGCTTGAGGCCCGCCTTCTGGCGGGCAGCCGCGCGCAGTTCGACAAGCTGGCGGCTGCCACCGCGCGCAGCCTGGATGCGCCGGCATTCTTCAAGGGCAAGGTGCTGGAACAGGAGCAAAGGCACGCCAAGCACCAGGACGCCGCCTATGCGCTGGAGCCCAACCTGAAGGAGGCCCCCGGCGGCCTGCGCGACCTGCAGACCATCCAGTGGATCGCTCGCGCCTGCGGGCTTGGGTGGCGCTGGCGCCAACTGCAGCGTCGCGGCCTGCTGCTGCCGGCGGAGGCCGGGCAGCTGGCGCGCCATGAACTGCTGCTGCAGGACTTGCGCATCCGGCTGCACTACCTGGCCGGCCGCCGAGAGGATCGCATCGTGTTCGACTACCAGTCCGCGCTGGCCGAGCAGTGCGGTTTTCGCGGCTCGCCCGCCCGGCGCGCCAGCGAACAGCTGATGCAGCGCTACTACCAGGCGGCCAAGGGCGTCACGCAGCTCAACACGATCCTGCTGCTGAACCTGGAGGCGCGGCTGCTGCCGCAGAAGGAGGCGGCGCCGCGCGCCCTCAACGAACGCTTCCAGGTGCGCGGCGAACGGCTCGATGCCTGCCGCGAGGACCTGTTCGAGCGCGAGCCGCGCGCGATCCTGGAGAGTTTCCTGCTCCTGCAGCAGCACCAGGGCCTGCGCGGCATGACGGCGCCGACCCTGCGCGCGCTCTGGCAGGCGCGCGGCCGCGTCAACGCGAGGCTGCGGCGCGACGTCACGGCCAGGCTGATGTTCGTGCAGATGCTGCAGCAGCCGCGCGGCATCGTGCACGAGTTCCGCCGCATGAATCAGTACGACGTGCTGGGGCGCTACCTGCCCGAATTCGGCCGCATCGTCGGCCAGATGCAGCACGACCTGTTCCACGTCTACACCGTGGACCAGCACATCCTGATGGTGGTGCGCAATCTGCGCCGCTTCACGATGACGGAGTTCGCGCACGAGTTCCCGCTGTGCAGCCAGCTGATGGACGGATTCGAGCGGCGCTGGCTGCTCTATGTGGCAGCGCTCTACCACGACATCGCCAAGGGGCGTGGCGGCGACCATTCCGAGCTCGGCATGCACGATGCGCGCGCCTTCGCGCGGCGCCATGGCCTGGCGCGGGAGGATGGCGACCTGGTGGCGTTCCTCGTCGAGCACCACCTCACCATGTCGGGCACTGCGCAGAAGGAGGACGTGCACGACCCCGAGGTGGTGCAGGCCTTCGCCCGCATGGTCGGCAGCGAGCGCCGGCTGGTGGCGCTCTATCTCCTGACCGTGGCCGATATCCGCGGCACCAGCCCCAAGGTGTGGAATGCCTGGAAGGCAAAGCTGCTCGAGGACCTGTTTCGCGCCACGCGCCGGGCGCTGACCGGGGAGACGCAGGGCCTCGATGCGGCGCGGGCGGAAAAGCAGGCCGAAGCCGGCAGGTTGTTGTCGCTCTATGGACTGTCGGCCGGCGTCAAGGACAGGTTCTGGGCGCAGCTCGATACGCCCTACTTCCTGCGCCACGACGCGCAGGAGATCGCCTGGCAGACGCGCAACCTGCACTACCGGGTGGATACGCCGGCGCCGGTGGTCAAGGCGCGCCTCGCGCAGATCGGCGAGGGGTTGCAGGTGATGATCTATACGCCGGACCGGGAAGCCTTGTTTGCGCGCATCTGCGGCTACTTCGAACGCGCGGGATTCAACATCGTCGAGGCGAAGATCCACACCACGCGCCACGGCTACGCCCTGGACACCTTCCTCGTCCTGGGATTGGGGCCGGGCGCGCACTATCGCGACATGCTTGAAACGATCGAGAAGGAGCTGCCGCTGGAGCTGCAATCGCAGGCGCCGCTGCCGCCGCCGCGCGGCAGCCGGCTGTCGCGACGCGTGCGCCACTTTCCCATCACCCCGGTGGTCAACCTGCGCCCGGACGAGCGCGGCACCTACCAGGTGCTGTCGGTCGTGGCGGCGGATCGCTCGGGGCTGCTCTATGCCGTGGCGCGCACGCTCGCGCTGCACCGCGTGCGCCTGCACACGGCGAAGATCAATACGCTGGGGGACCGTGCTGAGGATGTGTTCCTGGTTTCCGGCGACACTTTGTCCCAGCA
>JANMUO010000195.1:0-3069 GCA_031391655.1 Betaproteobacteria bacterium | reverse complement strand
CGACGCTCTCGTCGGCGCGGGACCCAGTCTGCACGTTGATGCCCGATTCAGTCATTGTCTTCCCCCTGCTGCCATTTGCGGCGCTGCAGGCCGAACCACGAAACCATGATCGCGGCGAGCAGGAACGGCACCATCGCCGTCGAGATGGCCGAGCCCTCGCCGATGCGCGAGCCGAGGATGGCGGTGTTGTAGGACATGGTGGCCATCAGCTCGGTGGCCCCGGCCGGCCCGCCGTTGGTCAGCACCTTGATGAGCTGGAAGTCGGTGAAGGTGAACAGCACCGAGAAGGTCATCACCACGGCGATGATCGGCGTGAGCAGCGGATAGGTGACGTGCCGGAACAGCTGCCAGCGCGTTGCGCCGTCGAGCGTCGCCGCCTCGTAGAGCGACGGCGGCAGGGTCTGCAGCCCGGCGAGCAGCGATATGGCGATGAACGGCACTCCGCGCCAGACGTTGGCGAAGATCACGCTCCAGCGCGAGTTCCACGCGTCGCCGAGAAAATTGATGTTGCCGTCGATCCAGCCCACCTGCCGCAGGGACCAGGACACCACCGAGAACTGCGGATCGAAGATCCACCAGAAGGCGATCGCCGACAGCACGGTCGGCACGATGAAGGGGATCAGGATCACCGCCCGGACCATCGCCTTGAACGGCATGTTCTGGTTGAGCAGCAGGGCCAGGTACAGGCCGATGGCGAACTTGAACACGCTGGCGACGAAGGTATAGAGGATCGTGAAGAACACCGCGGTCTGGAACTTGGAGTCGCCGATGATCCACTCGTAGTTCTCCAGCCCGACGAAGCTGCCCGGGTTGCCGATGCGCGCGTCGGTGAACGATAGCCAGATGCCCAGGCCGAGCGGATAGGCGAGAAACAGCAGCAGGAAGGCCGCCGTGGGCAGCATGAACCAGAACCCGAGCCAGTCGCGGTTGGTGCGCAGCCGCTCCCATCTCGTGGACTGGTTCATGCGTTCCCCGTCGGCGCCAGGCTAGCGGTAGATCCGCCGCGCCTGCCGTTCGGCCACCGCGACTGCATCCTTGATGCTCGCGCGGTCGGTGCACACCGAGGCGAACATGTCGAGGATCACGAAGTCGGCCAGCGCCGAGGCGGCTTTCTCGCCCACCGAGCCCAGGCCGCCCGCGGTCAGCGTGCGCTTGGCGCAATCCCGTGCCACCGACAGTTTCGGGTCGGAGGTCCACACCGGGTTGGCGTCGTAGGCGTTCAGCGGGTGGGTGATGTAGGCCACCGCCGCCTGCAGCCACGGGTTGTAGTTCTCCGCCTCGAGCGTGAAGGCGAGGAACGCCTTCACGGCCTGCGGGAACTTGGTATAGCGCATGCCGAGCATCGGGTAGGCGACGTGGAACTCGGTCGGCTTGCCCACCGGCCCGACCGGCCACAGCGAATGGTTCATGTCGTCCATGACCTCCTTCGCCTTGGGATCCTTCGCCGCGTTTGCCTTGGCGGCCGCGTAGATCGACACCCCGTTGTTGGTGAGCGAGACCTGGCTCTCGAGGAAGGCCTTGTTGTTGAACGAGTCGTTCCACGCCGCGCAGCCGGGCACGAAGTGGTTTGACATCTCCTTGGCGTACTCCAGCGCCTTGACGGTCTCGGGCGAATTGAGGATCACCTTGTCCTTGGCGTCGACCAGGTTGCCGCCGAAGGCCCACAGGCACCAGTGCACCCAGGCATTGCCATCGCCGGAGGCGCGGCCGAGCGCGAACCCGCCCGCTACGCTCTTCGCCTTGAGCGCTTTCATCAGCTCCATGAATGCCGCGGTGTCCTTCGGGACTTCCTTGAAGCCCGCCTTCTCGATCATGCTCTGGCGGTAGTTGATGACGTTGCCGTTGTAGCCCACGGGAATGGCGATCCAGCCTTTGCCCGACTTGCCGTAAGTGACCGCGCTCGGCACCCAGCCGCCATACTTCTTGCCCAGGTAATCCGCGACGTCGGTCACGTCCATGCACTTCGCCGGGAACAGGTGGGGCAGGGAGTAGAGGCCCCAGAAGATGTCCGGCCCCTGGCCGGTGTTGGCTGCCACCGAGGCCTTGGGCTGCACGTCGTCCAGCGATTCGTTGAGCACGGTGACCGGCACGCCGGTCGCCTTGGTGAAGGCGGCAACCAGCGCCATGAAGCCGTCTTCCTCCGCCTGCACGAAGCGCTTCCAGCGCAGCAGCTGCAGCTTGGCGCCCTTTTCCGGCTTCCAGGGCGAGGCCTGGGCCCAGGCTTGTGCGAAGGCGGCGAGGTTGGCGGCCTCGAGCGCGCCAGCGCCCGCGATGGCGGCGCCGGCCTTGAGTGCGTCACGGCGGGTGAATCTGCGTTCGTCGTTCATGTCTTCCTGTCTCCTCTGGTGGATCCTAGAAATGGGCGCCGCGGGCCTCAGATCCTCTGGCCGCTCGACGGATCGAAAAGGTGCAGGCAGTCGGCCCGCGGGCGCAGCCGGATGCGCTGGCCGGGGGCGAAGTCGTGCCGCTCCCTGAACACTGCCGCGATCTCCAGCCCGCCGAGGCGGGCGAAGACCTGAGTTTCCGAGCCAGTGGGCTCGACCACCACCACCTCGGCCTCCAGGCCGTCGGCGGCGATCTCGAGGTGCTCGGGGCGCACCCCGAGGATCACCTCGCGGTTCTCCCCCAGCTTCGCGCCGGCGGCGGGCACGTGGCCCCCGCCGGTGATCGCGATGCCGCCGCCGCTTGACCGGCCCGGGAGGAAGTTCATCGCCGGGGAGCCGATGAAGCCGGCCACGAAGCGGTTCGCCGGCCGGTCGTAGAGTTCGAGCGGCGCGCCGACCTGCTCCACGAGGCCGTCGTGCATCACCACGATCTTGTCGGCCATGGTCATGGCCTCGATCTGGTCGTGCGTGACGTACACCGAGGTGGTCTTCAGGCGCTGGCCCCTCAAATTCGGCGCCTCGCTCGCAAAACGGGCATCAAGGATACCGGCTTTGGTGAGCGCGTCGAAGTTCCCATATTCATCATGCGTGGCGCGGTATTGCTCCTGGGCCGTGACGATCGTTCTGATGGCTTGAATTGCCAGTCCTTCATCGGCAGCGCCTACCGCCTTCGTGTAGGAATCCA
>JANMUO010000168.1:0-2671 GCA_031391655.1 Betaproteobacteria bacterium | reverse complement strand
TCCCCGCCGGACGTCGCCGACGGCGAAGAAGCCCGGGACGGATGACTCGAGCGCGGCGTCGGCAGGTAGGGAATGCCCGACTGCTCGACCAGCTTCCTGATTTCGGCATCGGCCTGCGCGTATGCGGCGCCCTTGCCCAGGATGATCAATGGTTTTTTGGCAGAACGAAGCAGGTCAATTGCGCGCTTGACCGCGTCCGGCGCGGGAATCTGCTTCGGCGCCGCATCGACGACCTTGATCAGGGAGTTCTTGCCGAGGGAAGAATCGATCGATTGCGCGAACAGCCTCGCCGGCAGATCGAGGTAGACACCGCCCGGGCGGCCCGACACGGCGGCGCGGATGGCGCGCGCGATGCCCACGCCGATGTCCTCGGCATGCAATACGCGAAACGCCGCCTTGGCGACGGGTTTTGCTATGGCGAGCTGGTCCATTTCCTCGTAGTCGCCCTGCTGCAGGTCGACGACCTCGCGCTCGCTAGAGCCGCTGATCAGGATCATCGGGAAGCAGTTGACGGTGGCGTGGGCGAGCGCATTCAGGCCGTTCAGGAAGCCCGGCGCCGACACCGTGAGGCAGATGCCCGGCTTTTGCGTGAGAAACCCCGCGATCGACGCGGCGTAGCCCGCGTTCTGCTCGTGGCGGAAAGAAAGCACGCGCAGGCCCGCGGCCTGCGCCCGGCGCGTGAGATCGGTGATCGGAATGCCCGGCAGGCCGTAGATCGTGTCGAGGCCGTTCAGCTTCAGCGCATCGATGACGAGCTGAAAGCCGTCGGTCACGGCAGATTGCGCGGCGGTGGCAACCGCAGTGTGAACTTCGGGTTCGACGGTGCCCATGAGCGGCCTCCTCCAGTGAGGGACCGCTATGGTATGAATCGCCCCCTTGCGGCGGCCTTGACTCAGGTCAAGGGTCTAAAATCCCGCCTCCATGACCACGCTCCCGAGCCACCCGCAGCGCAACAGCATCCGCCTGCAGCTGCGCCAGAACCAGCTGCTGCAGGGCATGACGCCCGGACAGTGGGCCGAGCTGGAGCCCCTCCTGGCGGTGGCGGACTATCGCAAGGGCGAGCCCCTGGTACGCCAGGGCGACGAGGAAATGGAGCAGTTCTTCATCCTGGACGGCATGCTGAAGCGCGTGGTGTCCAACCCGGCGGGGCACGAGATGATCCTGCGCTTCGCCGCCGAGACCGAGATGGACACTTCCTACGCCGCCTGGCGCATGCGCACCCCGGTGCCTTATTCCATCGTCGCCGTGACCAAGGTGCGCACCGCCGAGCTGCCGATGCCGCAATGGGTGGACTTCCTCGAGCGCAACCTCGACCTCAAGCTGCGCTTCGAGCACGAGGTGATGAAGCTGATGAGCGAGGTGATGGCGCACACCATCACGCTGCACCTGCTCGACGCGCCCGGGCGGCTGTCGCGTTTCCAGAGGAAGCACCCCGAGCTCACGGGGCGCATCCCGAAGAAGGAGCTGGCCGCCTACCTCAACCTGACGCCCGAGACGCTCTCGCGCCTCAAGCAGAAGCTCGGCGAACCTTAGCGATCAGCCACGTAGTCAGCGGCCAGAACAGCAGCAGCAGCGCGAGCACGGTCATGGTGGTGACCAGGGGCTTGGAAAAGAAGATCCCCACCTGGCCCTGCGACATGAGCATCGACTGGCGGAACGCCGACTCGGCGTTGTCGCCCAGCACGATCGCCAGCACCAGCGGCGCGAGCGGGTACTGCAGCTTCTTGAACAGGTACCCCAGGATGCCGAACACCACCATCATCCACACGTCGAAGATGGCGTTCTTCACGGTAAACGAGCCGATGGCGCAGATCACGATGATGATGGGCGCGATGACCGAGAACGGCACGCGCAGGATGGCGGCGAACAGGGGCACGCAGGTCAGCACCACGATCAGCCCGGCGATGTTGCCCAGGTACATCGAGGCGATCAGCCCCCAGACGAAATCCTTCTGCTCGATGAACAGCAGCGGCCCGGGCTGCAGGCCCCAGATCATCAGCCCGCCGAGCAGCACCGCGGCGGTGGGCGAGCCCGGCACGCCGAGCGTGATCATCGGCAGCAGCGCCGCCGTGCCCGCGGCGTGCGCCGCCGTCTCCGGCGCGACCACGCCCTCTACCTTGCCGCTGCCGAACTTGTCGCCGTCCTTCGAGAAGCGCCGTGCCACACCGTACGCCATGAACGAGGCCGGGGTCGCGCCGCCCGGGACGATGCCCATGAAGCAGCCGACCGCGGAGGAGCGCAGCGAGGTGAGCCAGTAGCGCGGCAGCTCCTTCCAGGTGTCGAGCACCACGCGCAGGTTGATCTTCGCGCTGGCGCCCCGGAAAGCGAGCCCCTCCTCGAGCGTGAGCAGGATCTCGCCGATGCCGAACAGGCCGATCACCGCCACCAGGAAGTCGAAGCCGGTGAGCAGATGCGTCGAGCCGAAGGTGAGGCGCAGCGCGCCGGTGACCGGGTCGGTGCCGACTGCGGCGAGCGCGAAGCCGAGCATCATCGAGGCGATGGTCTTGAACGGCGGCTCCTTGCTCATGCCGACGAAGGCGCAGAAGGTCAGCAGGTAGACGGAGAAGAATTCCGGCGGGCCGAACTCCAGCGCGAACTTGGCCACCAGCGGCGAGAGGAAGGTGATCACGATCGTCGCCACCAGCGCGCCGACGAACGACGAGGTGAAGGC
>JANMUO010000161.1:0-2443 GCA_031391655.1 Betaproteobacteria bacterium | reverse complement strand
CCGAGGGCGAAAAGATGTCGGTTGCGGCCGTACCGCCATCGTCCAGGACGGAATCGCTCACTACGTCAGAAGCGCCGCTCCCGGCCGCAGCGCGGCCTCGATCCCGGCGATGATGCCGGGCCGACGCAGCACCCTGCCTGCGCGGGGGTTGTATCCAGGCGAAGCCCGCCTCGGGCTCGCTGCGCGCGGCCGAAACGCCGCCCGAGCCCTTGACGGCGATCAGCGTGCCCTGCGCGGCATCCCACTGGTGCACCGAGGAGACGCGGATCGCCTCCTTCTCGGAGACGAAGCTGTAGCAGGTATTGATGATCTGCAACGGCTGCGGCTGGCGCCCCGAGAGCAGCTCGATGATCGCGGCGGCCGCGATCTTCGCGTGGTTGTTGGCCATGCTGCCGGATTTCGGCATGCCCGGCGCCGACAGCGTGGCGTCGCCCAGCACATGCACACCGGGCACTTTCTTCGATTCCATCGTGCGCCAGTCGACGTCGCACCAGCGGTTGTTGTGCGTGATCAGGCCGGCTTTCACCGCGAGGTCGCCGGCGCGCTGCGGCGGCAGCACGTTCAGCACGTCGCCCTTCACGTCGTCGACCTCGAGTTTCACGGTGCCGGTGGCCGCATCCACGCCGATCGCCTTCGAGTTGCCGCGGTACTCGAGGATTCCCGGGTAGAGGTCCTTCCAGGCCGCCTTGAACAAGCCTGCCTTGGAGGTGACGTCGGGATTGGCGTCCAGCACCAGCACCTTGGAACGCGGCTTGGCCTTCTTGAAGTAGTCGGCGATGACGCTGGCGCGTTCATAGGGTCCCGGCGGGCAGCGATAGGGGCTGGGCGGTATCGACAGGACATAGACCCCGCCGTCGCGCATTTCCTGCAGCTGGCGGCGCAGCGCCACCGTCTGCTCGCCCGCTTTCCAGGCGTGCAACACCCGGCCCGCGTTCATCGCGGATTCGTAGCCCTGAATTTCGCCGAAGTTGAAATCGATGCCGGGCGAGACGATCAGGCGGTCATAGCTCAGGTCGCCGCCGCGGGCCAGGCGCAGCAGTTTCTTGCCCGCGTCCACCGCAACCGCCTCGTCGCGCACCACGCGCACGCCGCGGGCGCGCAGGCCGTCGTAGCCGACCTCGATGTCGCGCATGCTGCTGAAACCGCCCAGCACCAGGTTGGAGATCGGGCAGGACAAGAAACTCTCCTGGCGCTCGACCAGCACCACCTCGATGGCCGGATCCCACAGGCGCAGGTACTTGGCGGCAGTGGCGCCGCCGAAGCCGCCGCCGACCACGACCACGCGGGACTTGGTGCCGAATGAAGCGCAGCCGGCGGCGGAAAGCGCCGCTGCGGCCCCCGTGAGCTTGAGGAAATCGCGACGCTTGAGTGCGCTCATGTCCGCCTCCTCAGCGCAGCGCGGCGAAATGCGCCGCTAGCTGGTCGATCTGTTGGTCGGTGTAGCCCTTGGAGATCTGGTGCATTACGGTCGCCGGGCGCCTGCCGTCGCGGAACGCCCGCATCTGTGCGGCGATGTTTTCCTTCGCTTGGCCGGCGAGCGCCGTCACGCTGGACGTGGCCGGGCGCCCGTCGGTGCCGTGGCAGATGGCGCAGGGGGCGGCGAGGTTGCGCGCGGCCGGGTCCTTGGCGGCGGCGCCGGTACCGAAGGCGAACAGGCCCGCGGCGAAGACAATTGCAATGCGCATCGTAGACCTCCAGCAATGAATGCAGGCGAGTTTCCGCTGGCGGCGCGCACGGTGTCAAGCGCCCATGTCGGGCATATGCAAAGGCCTGAAAGCAGCAAGGCCTGCTTGCGCAGGCCTCGCTCTTACGCGACCGGTTCGGCGGCGGCCGGCGGCGGGGCCGGCGCTTTCTCCTCGAACTGCAGCACGACCTTCTCGGCGTCGTCCACGTCCACGGTGACCTTGCCGCCATGCGCCAGCTTGCCGAACAGCAGCTCGTCGGCCAGCGCGCGCCGGATCGTGTCCTGGATCAGCCGCGCCATCGGGCGCGCGCCCATCAGCGGGTCGAAGCCCTTCTTCGCCAGGTGCGCCTTGAGCTTCTGCGTGAACACCGGCTCGACCTTCTTTTCCTGCAGCTGCTCTTCCAGCTGCATGAGGAACTTCTCCACCGCGCGCATGATGGTGTCGTGGTCCAGCGCGCCGAAGGAGATCACCGCGTCGAGCCGGTTGCGGAACTCTGGCGTGAACATGCGCTTGATGGCTTCCATCTCGTCGCCGGCCTGCTTGGTCTGCGTGAAGCCCATTGACGCGCGCGCCAGCGATTCGGCGCCGGCGTTGGTGGTCATGACGATGCACACGTTGCGGAAATCGGCCTTCCTGCCGTTGTTGTCGGTGAGCGTGCCGTGGTCCATCACCTGGAGCAGCAGGTTGAAGACGTCCTCGTGCGCTTTTTCCACCTCGTCGAGCAGCAGCACCGCGTGGGGGCTTTTCGCCACCGCCTC
>JANMUO010000119.1:0-4391 GCA_031391655.1 Betaproteobacteria bacterium | reverse complement strand
CGCGGGTCATCGAGTACCAGACCGGCGGCGCCCTGAACTGGGAATAAGGAAACAAGACGATATGCACAGAGTGACCGCATGCAAGGCCGAGGACGACTACAAGCTCTGGATCCGTTTCGAAGACGGCCTGGAGGGCAGCGTGTTCCTCGGCAACCTGCTCGAAATCGGCGCCTTCAAGCTCTGGCGCGACGTGCGCGAGTTCGAGAAAGTGAGCGTGGATCCCGAGACTGCCACCGTCTCCTGGGAGGGCGGCATCCGGCTCGACCCGGACATCCTGTACCAGGATCTGGCGGCACGGGGAGCGCGTTGATGGGCTGTTGCAAAGAATTCAATCCGCGGGCGGGGAGAAATCCCAGCGCGCGGTTGAATAGTCCGGCCAGAGATGGCTGGGCTTCTTTTGTCCAACTACCTGTAAGGAGCTAGTCATGGCGAAGAAAAAAGCGAAAAAAGGCGGAAAGAAAAAGAAGAAGAAGAAATCATCAAAGAAAAAGAAGAAAGCTTCAAAGAAGTCGTCCAAGAAGAAGGCAGCGGGCCGCAAGAAAAAAGCCGCCAAGAAAAAGGCAAAGCCCGTTAAACCTAAGGCCAGCACTGCGGGAGCGATGACGACGGACCGAGCAGTACCGCCGTCTACCGCCGCGATGACCAGCGCGAGAACCGCGCTGAATCCGGCGGCCGCGTGGCCGTTTCCAACCGGATCCCGGCCGTAACCGGGGTTTGAGCGGGAATGTGGCGGGGGGCGCAAGCCCCCCGCCAGGCCCTCGAAGCTCTGCGGACCGCCTCCGTCGAAGGGGCGTAACTCAACGGCTGAGGCCGGTCCGCGCGCTTCCCTCTAGCCCGCATTTTACCGGGCTGCCCCGATCCAGGTTGCAGTGGTTCGCGAGGTCGAACCAGGGGATGTTGCGCCGCATTATCCAAGAATCAATAAGTGTCAGAACGCGTTGACATAATTGCGGAATTTCACCTATGATGCCGACTGTTGCGCCGCAGCAAATTCCGCAGGATGCGGGCACCGACTCCAGGCAGCCTGCAGGTGTCCTCCCAGTCCCCAGAACGCTTCCGTCCACCTGGCGGGGCCGGGACGGCGGGCGGCGGCTGGCGCCGACTGTGAGGGGAGCGATGATGCAGGGAATCCGGAATCTGAATCGTTTGTATGCGCTCGCACGCGGCCTGCTGGCCGTGGTGGGCCTGGTCGCCGTACTGGCGGTAGCGCTGCCGTCTTCGCGCGACACCCTGTTGATGCAGGCGGTGGCCCTGGTGAATGCCGCGGAAGCGGCCACCGGCACCGTATCGGCGGCTGGCCCGATCCAGGTGGCCAACAGCGCCTCGACCGAGACCGCCCAGGAGCGCGAGCAGCGCGCGGTGACGGAGTTCATCGCCCGGCGCTACCGCGTGTCGGAAGATGCCACCGCGGGTTTCGTCTCCGCCGCCTACCGCGCAGGGCACGAATTCTCCGTGGATCCACTGCTGATCCTGGCGGTGATGGCGATCGAATCGCGCTACAACCCGGTGGCCGAGAGCTCGATGGGTGCCAAGGGCCTGATGCAGGTGATCCCCAAGTACCACCCGGAGAAGCTGCCCGAGCACGGCGGCGAGCAGGCGCTGCTCGATCCCGAAGTGAACATCCTGGTTGGCGCGCGCATCCTGCGCGAATACCTGCGGCGCTTCGGCGAAACCGAGACTGCGCTGCAGATGTACGCCGGGGCGTTCGACGAGCCCACCTCGCAATACTCGGGCAAGGTGCTGGCCGAGAAGGCCCGCCTGCTGCAGGTGCTGGCGCGGGTTCGCCGCCAGGCCTGAGAGCCTGCTAGAGTGGGCCTCCGTCCGGAGGCCCACCTGACGCTCCATCCTGCCGCGACTGTTATGCGCGCCCTGCTGGGCGCGCTGCTGCTGGCCCTGGCCTGCGCGGCGCCCGCGCAGCTGCTCGAGCACGGGGAAGTGAGCGAGATGCGCCGGGTGATCGATGCCCAGCTGGAGGCGTTCTCCCGCGACGACCACGAGGGCGCCTTCTCGCTGGCCTCCCCCGGGATCCGCGAGCGCTTCGTGACTGCCGAGACGTTCGCGCGCATGGTGCGCGAGCAGTACGCCGTGGTCTACCGTCCCGCTTCGCGCACCTTCCTCAAGCCGGTGGTGGAGGAAGGTACCGTCATCTTCCCCGTCAGGCTGAGCGACCGCGCCGGGCAGGTGTGGCTGGCGCTCTACACCATGCAGCGCGTGGGCGAGGAATGGCGCGTCGCCGGTTGCCAGCTGGTGGCGGGCGCGGCCGCCGCCACTTAGCGCTGCGCGGCGCAGTAGCCGGCGATGCGCGCTGCGGCCTCCTCCAGGTCGCCAAGACTGCGCGTGTAGGCGAAGCGCAGGCAGCCTTGCGTGCCGTTGGCGCCGAAATCCACCCCCGGTGTCGCCGCCACGCCGGCCACTTCCAGCATCTGCAGCGCAAAGCGCCTGGCGTCGCCACCGAAGGACGAGCAATCCGCGTACACGTAAAACGCGCCCGCCGGATGCGCCGGCACCGCCAGGCCGGCGCGCTCCAGGGCCGGCACCAGGAAGTCGCGCCGGCGCCCGAACTCGCGCCGCCGCTCTTCCAGCACCTGCAGCGTGCCCGGCTCGAAGGCAGCGAGCGCCGCGTGCTGCGCTGCGCTCGGCGCGCAGATGTAGAAATGCTGCGCCAGTTTCTCGAAGTCGCGCACCCGCGCGGCGGGCAGCACCACCCAGCCCAGGCGCCAGCCGGTCATGCAGAAGTACTTGGAAAAACTGTTCACCAGGACCACTTCGCCCGGCAGTCCGAGCGCGCTCGCGGGCGCTTCGTCATACACCAGCCCCTGGTAGATCTCGTCGGCGATCAGCACGCCGCCGCGCTCGACAATGAAGCGCGCGATGCGCTCGAGTTCCCCGCGCGCGACCAGCGTGCCCGTGGGGTTCGACGGCGACCCGAGCACGAGGCCCCGGGTGCGCGGGCCCCAGGCCGCGCGCACCATCTCGAGGGTCGGCTGGAAGCCGGTGTGCGGCGACAACGGGAGCGCGCGCGCCACGCCCTCGAAGGCGCGCACGAAGTGCCGGTAGCCCGGATAGCCGGGGTCGGGCACCAGGATCTCGTCGCCCGGATCGACATACAGGGCGAGCGCGAGCTGCAGGCCGCCCGAGGCGCCGGGCGTGATCGCGACGCGCGAGGCGTCCAGCGCCAGGCCGAACTGGCGAGCGGTCCATGCGGCGATCGCCTCGCGCAGCGCGGCAAGTCCCAGCGTCGCGGTATAGGCGGTGAGTCCGCCGCGCAGCGCGCGCACGCCGGCCTCCACCACGGGCCCGGGCGCGGTGAAATCCGGCTCGCCGATCTCCATGTGGATCACGCGGCGGCCCGCCGCCTCGAGCGCTTGCGCGCGCGCGAGCACGTCCATCACCTGGAAAGCTTCGATATCGGCCGCGCGGCGCGCCGCTAGAATGCGTGGCAGTGGCATGGCGCGCGCCGCATGGTGCAGCGGATTATACGGACAGGTTGCTATAATTTTTCCCCGGCAAGAGGAGACGGCGTTGGACGAGCAGCTCAAGAAGAACGCACTCGAATACCACCGCTTGCCGCGTCCCGGGAAGATCTCCATCCTCCCGACCAAGCAGCTCACCAACCAGCGCGACCTCGGCCTGGCGTACTCGCCCGGCGTCGCCGCCGCCTGCGAGGAGATCGTGCGCGACCCGGCGCAGGCGATGGAGCTCACCTCGCGCGCCAACCTGATCGCGGTGATCACCAACGGCACCGCGGTGCTCGGCCTGGGCGCCGAGCTCCGCGTACGTCTCCGCGAACGCTCTGATGCGAGCGTCGCCGGTCGAACGCGAGATCACCTGGTCCGACATGTAGTCGAAGGAGATCTCGAAGCGGCCGAGCCGCTTGCGAAGCTGGAGCAGGACCAGGACGACCTCGTCCAGCGGGAGGAAGAACGTGTTGCCCTCCCAGATGACGTAGGTCGGAAGCCGAGGGTCGAAGCCGGTCGAGATCAGTGCGTCGATGAAGTCGTCGCGCACGTAGTCGCACGCGATGTGATTCGCTCTCGCCTCGTATCCATGGCGGCGCAGGCGTGCACGCTTGAAGTCGAGGACGGGCTTGCGATCGATCTCGAACCACGCGACGTCGCCCGTGTCGCAGCGAAGACGTCGCGTATCGAAGCCCGCACCGAGAACGACGACCTGTGCGACGCGCCGGCTCGCGGCCGTCAGGTGGTCGTCGATGTAGCGCGTGCGGAGCACGATCATCCGCGGCGCTTCGGGAAGCACAGTCCGGAGCGTCGCGGCCAGTCGTTCGCTCGCACCGTCGACGAAGCAAGCTGCCAGCGAATCGTCGAACAGGCGGCCGGGCCGGCGGCTCTCCTCGAGACGCCACTGCGCGGTGATGAACGCCGTCCTGCCAA
>JANMUO010000066.1:0-4227 GCA_031391655.1 Betaproteobacteria bacterium | reverse complement strand
CCGAACGGCAGCCAGGACCAGTCGGCGATCGTCAAGCTCGCCCACGATCTCGGGCGCGCGATGCGCGGCAAGGCGGACAGCCATGTCTTCGTGTTCCGTTCGACTTTGGTGCCCGGAACGGTCGAGGATGTCCTGCGCCCCATTGTCGAGCGTGAGTCGGGAAAACGGGAGGGCGAGGGCTTCCACGTGTGCTTCCAGCCCGAGTTCTTGCGCGAAGGCACATCGATCCAGGATTACGATCGGCCGCCTTTCACGGTGATCGGCGCCAACGACACAGTGCCGGTGACACGCCTGCGCGAACTGTTCGGCCATCTTCCATGCGAGTTCCACGCCACTTCGATCCGGTCCGCGGAAATGGTCAAGTATTGCTGCAACAACTTCCACGCCCTGAAGATTACGTTCGCCAACGAAACGGCACGCCTGTGCGAGGCACTGGAGGTCGACGCCTTCCAGGTCATGGACCTGGTGTGCAAGGACCGGCAGCTCAATATTTCACCCGCCTACCTCAAGCCCGGGTTCGCATTCGGCGGCTCATGCCTGCCCAAGGACCTGCGCGCAACCCTGTATCTCGCGAAGACACATGACGTGGAACTGCCGATGCTGGGGCATGTACTCGCATCCAATCGCATGCATGTCGAGCATGCCATAGCCAAAGTACTCGCCTCGGGACGCCGCCGCGTGGGGATGATCGGCCTGTCGTTCAAGACCGGAACCGACGATCTGCGCGAGAGCCCGCTGGTGCAGATCGCGGAGCAGTTCATCGGCAAAGGACTGAGCCTGCTCGTGTACGACCCGGAGGTGCACCTGTCGCGGCTGCTCGGAGCGAACCGGCGGTTCATCGAGCAGCATGTCCCGCACATCGGATCGCTCATGCGCGAGGACATCGAGAGCGTAATTGGCGAATCGGACGTTCTCATTGTGGGCCTGAGCGATAACAGAATATTCGAGGCGCTAGCGCGCCATGTGCGCGACGACCAGATTGTGCTCGACCTGGTCAATATCCCGCAGCGCGAGGCGCTGCGCGGCAAGCTGGTGGGATTGTGCTGGTAAGAGCCGTTGAACCACGATCAAACACGGACAATCACGGGCAAGGGATACTTGCGGCCCAATCGGAGTTTTCCGGGCGAGGCTAGCCTCGGAAGCCGAAGGATCGCGTTGCGCAAATCTGAGCGATCATGAGAGACATCGTTCTGGTGATGTTCCTGTTCGGTTCGGTCCCATTTATTCTCTGGCGGCCGACTGTCGGCGTATTCCTGTGGATTTGGGTGAGCGTGATGAATCCGCACCGGCTGACCTGGGATTTTGCTTTCGACCTTCCGTTCGCGCAGGTGATTGCCGTCGCGACGCTGGTGGGCATGGTCTTTTCCAGGGAGCCGAATCGCCTGCCGGTAACGCCGGTCACGGTGGTTTTGTTCATGATGGTCCTGTGGATGAATGTCACCACCTTTTTTGCCATCGACATGTCGCTGTCCCTGCCGATGTGGGAGAGGGTGATGAAGATCCTGTTCATGGTGTTTGTCGCGCTGTACCTCCTGCACAGCAGGCAGCACGTCGAATGGCTGATCTGGATTCTGGCCGGGTCCGTGGCGTTCTACGGCATCAAGGGCGGTCTGTTCACCCTCCGGGAAGGCGGAGAATTCCGGGTATGGGGTCCTGAAGGGTCCTTCATCGTGGACAACAACGCGCTGGCGCTCGCGCTTGTCATGACGATCCCCCTGCTGCGATACCTGCATCTTCAGGCGACCAACCGTTTGGTGCGGTGGGGGCTCGTGGGCAGCATGGTTCTTTGCGGTTTGTCCGCGCTGGGCTCGCAGTCGCGCGGGGCGCTGCTTGCGATCAGCGCAATGCTGGTGGTTCTCTGGCTCAAGAGCCGCCACAAAGTGATAACCGGACTTGTGCTCGTCCTGCTGGTCCCGGTCGCGATCGGATTCATGCCGGAGAAATGGGAAGACCGAATGCGGTCGATTCAGAACTACAAGCAGGACAGCTCGGCCATGGGCCGCATCAATGCCTGGACGATGGCGTTCAATGTCGCACAAGACCGGCCGTTGGTGGGCGGCGGGTTCGAGATGCGCAGCCCGAGCGTGTACGCGCGTTACGCGCCCGATCCGACCGTCGTCCGTTCTGCCCATAGCATTTACTTCCAGGTTCTGGGCGAACACGGCTTCGTGGGCCTTGCGCTGTTCCTGCTGTTGTGGACCCTGGTGTGGCGCGACTCGTCCTGGATCTTCAGGCAATCCCAAAGTCGGAAAGAACTGCACTGGGCATCAGATCTTGCTCTCATGGTTCAGGTGAGCCTGATCGGCTACGCCGTCGGCGGCGCATTCCTGGATTTGGCCTACTATGATGTGCCGTACAACCTGCTGACCGCGGTTGTCCTGACGCGCATACTGGTCGAGAAGGAGATTCAAGAGCGTGGATCAAAAGAGGGGGCACCCATGAGAACGCTGTCGAATATGGGCAAGATCGGTAGTCGACAAGCGGCCTCAAAAAACCGATTCGAGCCGCAGACAAGCATGGATAAGAACAGATAAGGCGAGTGGCGCTCAGACCCGCTCCGCTGCCGTTCGAAAAGTATTGTGGAGCAGCCGCAGGAGAAACTTGCCCGGTGTCCTGTCCCATGGCGTGAATCGCGGCAACTGGAACGGGTCGCTCGTGGCGTGCGCAACGCCCCAAGCCGTGGAAACCGCCGCCTCGAATCCCAGCTCCCTCACCATGCCGACGTGCTCCCGGCGATAGTCAAGACCGGGCTTTCCGTTCGGATACGCAAAAGATGTGACAGGGGCACCCGTGATGGCTTCGAGACGGTTCTTGCTGTCCCTAATCTCGTTGCCGGCGTGCTCCGGATCGAGCCGCGCGAGAATGGGATGGGTCACGGTGTGGGCCCCGATCTCCATGCCGCTCGCGTGCAGCTGCCGCACCTGTTCCGCCGTCATCATCAGATCGGATGGCAGCTCGAGGGATGTTCCCGCGCCGAGCTCCTCGACGCGCCTCTGCCGCTCCTCCGGCGGCAGATACTTAAGGGCTGCCAGCACCTTCTCGATGGCCCGGCGCCGGAGTTCAATCGTGGAGATGCTCAACTTATCGAACCCGACGCAGCGGGCGTCGAGAGTGTCGCCCTGCGCTCTACGGAAGGTCTCTATCACGCTGTCGTTCCACATCCTGCCGCCGTTGAAGAAGCTGGTGGCCAGGAAGAATGTCGCGGGAATTCCCCGCCGGCGCAGAATGGGCGAGGCGACTGCGACGTTATCCGCATAACCGTCGTCGAAAGTCACGCACGCCGAGCGTACCGGCAGCGTTCCGCGGCGCAATCTTGCGACCGCCTCCCGAAGCGGCAGCACCGCGAACCAGCGGCCGAGCACGGCCAGCTGGGAGTCGAACTCCTTCGCGCAAATCTGTTCCGGGATCAGGGGATCGGGCTCGGGAACGACGCGGTGGTAGATCAATATCGAAAGGCAGCGCGAAAGCGGGCCCATCACCACGTCAACGCCCGACAGGCGGTGGCGGGTCGTTCTTGCGCTTACTCTGCGGCGCATCAAGCGCCGCCAGGCGCTGCATCAGTGCCTTCGTGTTCGGCGAGGCCGACAAGCCTTTCTCCAGCGACTCCCGCGCCTTTGCACGGTCGCCGGTCTCCTTGTAGTAGTCGCTTAGGGCAGCGTAGGGTGGCCAGTAGTCCGGCTTGAGCTCGATCGCACGCTGAAGGTCCTGTATGCCGTCCAGACCCCTGCCCACACGAATCAGGTTCTCGCCCTTCTTGGTGAAGATTTCCGGCAGCATCACGAAGTTCGGCGTGGCATTCCGTATGACATAGTCGAACTCGAGGATCGCATCATTGAGGTAGAACATGCGGAAATGCCGAGTGCGCGTGAAAAAGATCGCACGATTGGTTTTCATCATCCCCCAGCAGTAATGGTGCATATGGTGAAACGAAGGACCCATTATAGAGATCCACCGCTCGACTTCGTCCGGACTGCGGCCGACGCGATCGCGGAAGAACTGCGTATGGAGGCAATAGCGCGGTAGCATGCCGACCTCTCTGGGATCATACGCATTTATTAAGTGAGGGTATCCCGGGACTCCTCCTACTCCTCCCGCGCTATCTCCTGGTTGGGGTTGCGCGAGTATGCCGGCAGAAAACACCGAACCCAGGGCGAGCGCTGCCTGGCACAGATATCGTACGAATATGGAAGCTTTCATCGCTACTCCACGGTGCGACGCAGGTAATTT
>JANMUO010000010.1:0-2076 GCA_031391655.1 Betaproteobacteria bacterium | reverse complement strand
GATCACCGGCGTCCTCGCCGGCGAGGGCGATCCGGAGTCCGGCGTCAGCCGTGGGCGGCTCCTGCCTCAGCATCGCATCCTCGACCACGCCGATGCCTCGCCGGAAACGCGCCGAAAGCTTCAAGAAAGCCTCGTGCTCGTCCATGGCGGCATGGCCCAGAACGTCGGACCCATTCTCGAAATGGTCACGGAGAAGTACCTGCTCCGTTCGGAGGCCGAATGGCGCGGACGCCTGGAAGCACTCGGGCTGCTCGATGATATTCTCCACGCGCTCCGGCAAGGCGACGTGCGCGCCGTTGGGGCCATCACGACGCGCAACTTCCAGGGCCCCATCCAAACCATCATCCCGTGGACGAGCACGTTTTACACGGAAACGCTCATCGAGCGCGTGCGCGCGGAGTTCCGGGAAGACTTCTGGGGCTTCTGGATGCTCGGCGGCATGTCCGGCGGCGGCATGGGCTTCATTGTTGCGCCCGAAAGAAGAACCGAGGCCCAGCGCCGCTTGCAGGAAATCATGTCCGCGGCCAAGGCCGAATTGGAACACGCCCTGCCCTTCGCGATGGAGCCGGTCGTGTATGACTTCGCCATCAACGCGCACGGCACCTTCGCCGACCTGCTCGACGGGGAGACCGCGCTCATGCCCCAGGGTTACTACGCGCTCATCGCGCCCGCGCTGCTGCGCCAGGAGCAGCGCGCGCTTTCCCCGCTGCGCCGCGCCGAACTGGATAAGTTTGGCGCCGCCTGCCGGACCCGCCCGGAGTTGCGCGGCATGGTGCAGACGCTCTTTGATGCGCTCCTCCCGCGCGGCAAGGCCCTTGCCGGCAACGTCGCGCTGGAGTCGATGGGCTTCAGGACCTTCGGCTTCGGCGGCGGCCGCGCCGACGTATGGGAGCCGGACGAGGACGTGAACTGGGGCGAGGAGGTCGCGTGGCTGGGCACCGACAAGCGCTTCAGCGGCGATCGGGACCTGGGGCCGTTCGGCGCCACCCACATGGGCCTGATCTACGTGAACCCTGAGGGTCCGGACAAAAGCGGCGATTTCCTCGCCGCCGCCAAGGACATCCGCACCACTTTCGACCGCATGGCGATGAATGACGAGGAGACCGTCGCCCTGATCGCCGGCGGCCACACCTTCGGCAAGTGCCACGGCGCCGCCCCGGAATCGCACAAGGGCCCGGATCCGGAAGGCGCGCCGCTGGCAGCGCAGGGCCTGGGCTGGATGAGCGACTACGGCACGGGGTACGGCGCCGACACGGTGTCGAGCGGCCTCGAGGTGACCTGGTCCAAGACCCCGGCGCTGTGGAGCAACAACTTCTTCGAGAACCTGTTCAAGTTCGAATGGGAACTGACCAGGTCACCCGCCGGCGCCAAGCAGTGGGTGGCGAAGAATGCGCCGGAGTTCATTCCCGACGCCCACATCCCGGGCAAGCTCAACAAGCCCACCATGCTGACCACCGACCTGACGCTGCGCTTCGATCCGGAGTACGGCAAGATCTCGCGCCGGTTTCTCGAGGACCCGCAGGCCTTCGCCGACGCCTTCGCGCGCGCCTGGTACAAGCTGACGCACCGCGACATGGGCCCCAAGGCCCGCTACCTGGGTCCGGAAGTGCCGAAGGAAGCGCTGATCTGGCAAGACCCGCTGCCGAAGGCGACGCTGCCGGCCCCGAGCGCAGCGGACATCGCCGACCTGAAGGCCAGGATCGCCGCGTCCGGCCTGTCCATCGCGCAACTGGTTTCGACCGCCTGGGCTTCGGCCACGGCGTTCACCTCCCGGGCCGACGGCACCCGATCCGGGCCGTAGTGTACCGCCCGCTTCCTCGGGCCCGAAGTGCCGAAGGAAGAGCTGATCTGGCAGGACCCGCTGCCGAAGGCGACGCTGCCGGCCCCGAGCGCGGCGGACATCGCCGACCTGAAGACCAAGATCGCCGCGTCCGGCCTGTCCATCGCGCAACTGGTTTCGACCGCTTGGGCTTCGGCCTCCACCTTCCGCGGCGGCGACAAGCGCGGCGGCGCACGCGAGCGCACCACGTAGAGGGCAGGCGCCGAGAGGCCCTGTTCCTGCCGAATCTGTTCCAT
>JANMUO010000344.1:0-10541 GCA_031391655.1 Betaproteobacteria bacterium | reverse complement strand
TTGTTCGCGGCGAGTGCGCCGATGACGATCGCCGCGCCGCCCAGTTCGATCGCGGAAAAGCTGCGGCCGAGCGCGGCCTCGATCGCGAAGACGATGATCGGGATCAGATTCAGCATCAGCATCGCGTTCAGCGCGCCGAGGTACTTCACGCCGTTGTTGAACCCGAGCACGCCGAGCACAACGGTGAAGACGATGAAATACATGAGCTGCCATTTCACGCTCAGCACCGTTTCGATCAACGGCAGCACCGACCATCCCGCCGCGATCGCGAGCACGTTGATGGCGATGAGGCCAATGGCTCCCGGTATTGCCGTCAGCACCGTCATGCGCAGCGGCGACCAACCGGAGAAATGCCACCCCGCCATGGTGTAGATCACCCAGCTCACTGCACCGAGGAAGACGAGCAGGTCGCCGAACAGTGAGCCGCCCTGGAACACATCCGTGAGGCTGCCCTTGGTCACCACGAGCAGCACGCCGCCGATCGCCACCGCCACGCAGCCGATGGTGAAAGGATGCGGGCGCCTGCCTTGTGTCAGCCACACCGCGATCGCCGTCATCGGCGACTGCAGCGCCATGATGATCGAGGCATGTTCCGGGCGCGTGGACACCAACCCCCACCACACGAGCAGGTTGAAACCGCAGAAGCCGATCAGGCCGTACACCGCCGCCGGCCCGAAGCGCCCGCCGTAGCGCAGCGCCTGCCGCCCCTCCACTGCCCACAGGATGGCGATGAAAAGAAGCACGCCAAACGCATAGCGCACCGACCCCAGGAAGAACGCATCGAGCACCGGCAGCGTGCGCTTTGCCACCGAGAACATGGCTCCCCAGGCGGTGATGGCGACGCCGAGCCAGACTAAACCCTTGAACAGGTCGGTTCTAACGGGCATGGATAAAAATAGGGACAGACCCTATTTTCCACATTGTGAAAAATAGGGTCTGTCCCTATTTTCTAGCCTCTCAGGCGGCTTTCTTCTCGTCGCGAAGCGCGCGGCGCAGGATCTTGCCCACGTTCGTTTTCGGCAGCTCGGTGCGGAACTCCACGTACTTCGGCCGCTTGTACCCGGTGAGCTGCTCCTTGCAGTGCTCCATGATGTCCTTCTCGGTGAGCGCCGGGTCCTTCTTCACGACGAAGAGCTTGGGCACCTCGCCCGAATGCTCGTCCGGCACGCCGATCGCCGCCACCTCCAGCACGCCCGGGTGCATCGCCACCACCTGCTCGATCTCGTTCGGGTACACGTTGAACCCCGACACGAGGATCATGTCCTTCTTGCGATCGACGATCCTCACGAAACCCAGGTCGTCCATCACGCCGACATCCCCCGTGTAGAGGAATCCATCGGGGCCGAGCACCTTGGCGGTCTCGTCGGGCCGCTGCCAGTAGCCCTTCATCACCTGCGGGCCCTTGATGCAGATCTCCCCCGGCTGGCCGATAGCGACGTCCTGCTTGTTGTCGTCACGGATCGCAACCAGCGTGGAGGGCAGCGGCAGGCCGATCGAGCCGTTGTAGTCCGTGAGGTTTGGCGGATTGAAGGTCGCGCAGGGACTGGTTTCGGTAAGGCCGTAGCCCTCGCGCAGCACTCTGCCGGTGACCTGCTTCCAGCGATCGGCCACCGCCTTTTGCACCGCCATGCCACCTCCGACACAGACTTTGAGGTGCGAAAAATCAAGCTTGTGGAACTCCGGATTGTTGAGGAACGCATTGAACAAGGTGTTTACGCCGGTGATCGCGTTATATCGGTGCTTGGCCAGCTCCTTGACGAACGCCGGAATGTCGCGCGGGTTGGTAATCAGGATATTGAATCCGCCCACCTTTGCCATCAACAGGCAGTTCACTGTCAGCGAGAAGATGTGGTACAGCGGCAGCGCGGTGATGATCACCGGCGTCTCGCCGCCAAGCGAGAGGATCAGGTTGGCCGACGCCTGTTCGATGTTGGCGAGGATGTTGCGGTGCGTGAGCATCGCGCCCTTGGACACGCCGGTCGTGCCGCCCGTGTACTGCAGGAAGGCGATGTCGTCCTGGTTCGTCGGGAAGGGCGTCATGCTCTTGCCCGAACCCTCGGCGATCACGGCATTGAAGCGCTCCGCGTTCGGCAGCTCGAAAGCCGGCACCATCTTCTTCACGTTGCGCACGACGAAGTTGACGATGAGGCCCTTAACTCCGAGCAGGTCGCCCAGCGACGCGACCACCACGTGCTTCACGGGCGTCCGGGGCAGCACCTCTTCCAGCGTGTGCGCGAAGTTCTCCAGGATCACGATCACTTCGGCGCCCGAGTCCTTCAGCTGGTGCTCCAGCTCGCGCGCGGTGTAGAGCGGATTGACGTTGACCACCGTGTAGCCCGCGCGCAGCGTGCCAAACAACACCGCCGGGTACTGCAGGCAGTTGGGCATCATGATCGCGACCCGGGCGCCCTTGGGCAGCCCCTTGGACTGCACCCAGGCGCCGAAGTCGCGGCTCATCTTGTCGATCTGCGCGAAGCTCAGCGTCTTGCCCATGCAATGGAAGGCGGAGCGGTCGGCGAACTGCTTGCAGCTCTTGTCGAACAGCTCCCCGACCGACTGGTTCTCGTCCCAGGACACGTCGGCGGGCACACCCGCGGGATAGCTCTTCAGCCAGATGCGTTCCATGGTTCCCTCCTCCTTGGACAGATCATACTAGCGAGCGGGCCTGAAAAGCCGGGCAACCAGGGGAGCTGCAAGGCAGCCCGCCCCGATTGCCGCATAGCCGCATGCCCAGGCCGCCATGCTCCCCTGGCCTCCCGCCAGGTCGAGCGCTCCCCCGAACACTGCCGGCCCCAGCATGCCGCCTCCAAAGCCGATGAGGGAATAGAGGCCCATCGCCGAGCCGCGCAGCTCCGGGGGCGCGGCGGCCACCAGCCCGGCGGTGAGCGTTGCTGACTCGGCCATCACCAGCATCGAATAAAAGACGAGCAGCGCCACCACCAACGCCCAGTGCAGCGGGGCGGAAAAGGCGAGCGCAATGCCGGTTAGCGAGGAGCTTGCCATCACGATCAGGATCCACTTCCGGCGCCCGATGCGCAGCGCCATCTCGTTGCCGAGGATGGAGGCGGGGACCGCGCAAAGGTTGACGAGGGCGGCGATGGCGGCCGGGGTCCAGGGCGAGGCGCCCGCGCTGCCCACGCCCGCGGCGAAGGCGAGGAAGGCCACCATCCAGCCGCGCGAGCCGAAGAGCTCGATGCAGTGCACGCAGTAGCCGAAGATGTAGCCGGCCGCCGGCCGGTTGGCGAGCACCTTTCGCCAGGCAGCGAGGGGAAAGAGGATCGAATGCGTCGAACCCGCAGGCGTCTTGGGCGCGAGGCTGAAGATCACCATCAGGCCGGACACGACCGAGCCCAGGGCGCACCAAACGAAGGCCATGCGCCACCCGGCAATCGGCGCAATCCAGCCGGCCAGGGCGAACGACAACGCTGCACCGATCCCGAAGAACGAGGTGTAGAAGGCGACGTAGCGGCTCTGCGACTTCCCGTGCGTGACGTCGGAGAGCAGGCGCAGGCCCGGCATGTAGGTGCCGGCGACCCCCGCGCCCATCAAGGCCTGGAAAAGGCAGGCGGAGATGAATCCATCCGCGCGGAAGCCGAAGCCGGCGCAGCCGGCGAGCGCCATCGCGCTTCCCGCGGCGTAGACCCAGCGCCCGTCGATGCGGTCGGTGAGCGCCGTCCAGAACGAAACCGTCGCGATATACCCGGCGAAGAAAAAGCTGCCGATGACCCCGGCCTGCGAGTTGGAAAGCGCCCACTCGGCTTGCAGCTCGGGCAGCAGCGCCGGATAGGTCGAAAAGCCCAGCATCGAGAAGATGTGGGCTGCAATCAGAATAATAGGGACAGACCCTATTTTTCGCATCGTGATAAAGAGGGTCTGTCCCTATTTATTCTTGAAGCTGGGTTTTCTTTTCTCGACGAAGGCGGCCATGCCTTCCTTCTGGTCTTCGAGCGCGAACATGGAGTGGAACACGCGGCGCTCGAAGAGCACGCCCTCGGCGAGCGTGGTCTCGTAGGCGCGGTTGATGGACTCCTTGATCATCATCGTCACCGGCAGCGAATAGGCGGCGATCCTGTCGGCCATCGCCATCGCTTCTTCCATGAGCTTCTCCACCGGCACCACGCGCGAGACGAGCCCGGCGCGCAGCGCCTCATGCGCATCCATCATGCGCGCGGTGAGGCACATGTCCATCGAGATCGCCTTGCTGGTGAAGCGCGTCAGTCGCTGCGTGCCGCCCGAGCCGGGCATGATGCCCAGGTTGACCTCGGGCTGGCCGAACTTCGCGTTCTCCGCAGCGATCGCGAGGTCGCACATCATCGTCAACTCGCAGCCGCCGCCCAGCGCGTAGCCCGCCACCGCGGCGAGCACGGGCTTCCTGATATTGCGCAGGTGCTCCCAGTCTCGCGTGATGTAGTTCGACTTGTACGCGTCCATGTAGCTGTAGTCCTTCATCGCCGCGATGTCGGCGCCGGCGGCAAAGGCCTTTTCGCTGCCGGTGATGACGATGCAACCCACGCCCTCGTCCGCGTCGAACGCATAGAGCGCCTTCGCCAGCTCCTGCATCACCTGAGCATTCAACGCGTTCATCTGCTTGGGACGGTTGAGCGTGACCACGCCGACGCGGCCCTTCTTCTCGCTGAGGATGAATTCGTAGCTCATTGTTTGCGTGCCTTGAGTTCGGAAAGGGGAATCGACCCGGGGATGTCGATGCGCTTGCGGCCCGCTTCCACCGCCGTGAGCGCCTCGACCCGCTGCATGGTCTGCGCGCTGCGTTGCGCAAGCTTCTGGTAAAGGTGCATGTTGTCCTTTTTCCACTGGATCTCTTCGGCCGAGAGCTCGCGCAGCACGCGCGCGGGAATGCCGGCGGCGAGCGAACGCGCCGGGATCCTCGCCTCGGCCTTGACGAACGCCATCGCCGCCACCACGGCGTCCTCGCCCACTTCGGCGTTGTCGTTCACCACGCTGTTCATGCCGATCAACGCGCCTCGCTTCACCACGCACCCGTGCAGCACGGCGCCGTGGCCCACCGTCACTTCCGCGCCGACCACCGTGTCCTTGCCGGGAAAGCCGTGCAGCATGCAGGTGTCCTGGATATTGGCGCCCTCTTCCACCACGATGCGCCCGAAGTCCCCGCGCAGGCAGGCGCAGGGGCCGATGTAGGCACGCGCGCCGACGATCACATCGCCGATCAGTACTGCGCTCTCGTGCACGAACGCAGTGGGGTGCACGACGGGAACGATACCGTCGATGGAATAGACCTTGGGCATGGGGCTGATTTTAGCTAAGCTTTGCCCATGCCCACCGTCCTCGTTTCGACCCAAGGCGGCGTGATGACCATCACGCTGAACCGCCCCGACAAGCTCAACGCCTTCGTCACTGACATGCACGGCCACCTGCGCGAGGCGATGTCGCAGGCCGAGTCCGATGCCTCGATCCGCGCGGTCCTCCTCACCGGCGCAGGGCGGGGCTTCTGCGCCGGGCATGATCTTGCCGAGCGCGACATGAACGACCCGAACCTCGACCTGGGCGGCGGCCTGGACAAGAACTACAACCCGTTCATCCGCCGCATGCGCGCCCTGCCCAAGCCCGTGGTCTGCGCCGTGAACGGCATCGCCGCGGGCGCCGGCGCCAACCTCGCGCTCGGCTGCGACATCGTGCTGGCGGCGCGCTCGGCCTCCTTCCTGCAGGCCTTCGCCAAGATCGCCCTCGTTCCGGACTGCGGCGGCACCTACTGGTTGCCCCGCCTCGCGGGCACGGCCAGGGCCATGGGCATGGCGATGCTCGCCGAGCGTGTGAGCGCCGAGGACGCGGAGCGCTGGGGCCTGATCTGGAAGTGCGTGGACGACGACAAGCTCATGGAGGAAGCAAGGAAGCTGGCGCAGACCCTCGCCACGGGCCCGACACACACCTTCGGCACCATCAAGAAGGCCATCTACGCCTCGGCCACCAATACCCTGGACGCGCAGCTCGACCTCGAGCGCGATGCGCAGCGTGAAGTCGGCAAGCACCAGGACTACCGGGAGGGCGTGGCCGCCTTCCTCGAGAAGCGCAAACCCACCTTCACGGGCAAATGAAGGCGAAACGGTTTCCCGTGAAGGAAGGGTTCCCCTTGGAGCCGATCGAGAAGGCTTCGCGCAAGAAGCTGGCCGCGCTGCAGCTCGAGCGCCTGAAGTGGTCGTTGAAGCACGCCTACGAAAAGGTGCCTGCGTATCGCAAGAAGTTCGACGCCGCGGGCGTGAAGCCGAAGGACCTGAAGTCGCTCGCCGACCTCGCCAGGTTTCCTTTCACCACCAAGGCCGACCTCCGCCAGAACTATCCCTTCGGCATGTTCGCCGTGCCGATGGACAAGATCGTGCGCATCCACGCCTCCAGTGGCACCACCGGCAAGCCCACGGTGGTGGGTTACACGAGAAAAGACCTCGACACCTGGACGAACGTCATGGCGCGCTCGATCCGCGCGGCCGGCGCGCGACCTGGTGACAAAGTGCACGTGGCCTATGGCTACGGATTGTTTACTGGCGGCCTCGGCGCCCATTACGGCGCGGAAGCGCTCGGTCTTGCGGTCATCCCGCTCTCGGGCGGCATGACCGAGCGCCAGGTGCAGCTCATCCAGGATTTCAAGCCCGAGATCATCATGGTGACGCCTTCCTACATGCTGGCGATCGCCGACGAGATGGAAAAGCAGGGCCTCGACCCGAAGAAAGCCTCCTTGCGCATCGGCATCTTCGGCGCTGAACCCTGGACCAACGAAATGCGCAAGCAGATCGAAGCGCGGACTTCGCTCGATGCGATCGACATCTACGGGCTTTCGGAGGTGATTGGGCCGGGCGTGGCGCAGGAGTGCGTGGAAACCAAGGACGGGCTCACCATTTGGGAGGACCACTTCTATCCCGAGGTCGTGCATCCGGAGACCGGCGAAGTCCTGCCCGAGGGCGAGAAAGGCGAGCTGGTGTTCACCTCGCTGACGAAGGAAGCACTGCCGGTGATCCGCTACCGCACCAGGGATTTGACCAGGCTACTCCCACCCACCGCGCGCTCCATGCGGCGCATGGAGAAGATTACCGGCCGGTCGGACGACATGCTGATCATCCGCGGGGTGAACGTATTCCCGACGCAGATCGAGGAGCTGATCCTCCAGCAGAAGGAACTCGCGCCGCACTACGTGATGGAGGTGACGAAGGACGGCCCGATGGACCACCTCACCGTGATGGTGGAGCTCGCGCCGGGGGCCGCCGATGCCGCTTCCGCCGCGAAGCTGCAGCACCAGATCAAGTCATACATCGGCGTCAGCGCAGACGTGAAGCTCGTGCCGATCAGCAGCATCGAGCGCTCGATTGGCAAGGCCAAACGCGTCGTGGACAAACGCCCCAAGTGATCCTCGGCCTCACTCGGCAGCAGCTCGACGACGGCGCGCGCCTGGTGCACGCCACCGTCGCTCCCACGCCGCAGTACAGCTGGCCGCTGCTCAACGAGCGCGCGGGCACCGAGATCTGGGTCAAGCACGAGAACCACACGCCCACCGGCTCCTTCAAGGTGCGCGGCGGGCTAACGCTGATCGAGCACCTCAGGCGCGAGAACCCCGGGCTCGCCGGCGTCGTCAGCGCCACGCGCGGCAACCATGGCCAGTCGGTCGCCTTTGCCGGTCGGCGCCACGGCCTGCGCTCGGTGATCGTGGTGCCGCAGGGCAACAGCAGGGAGAAGAACGCGGCGATGATCGCCTGGGGCGCGGAACTGATCGAGCACGGGCGCGACTACGACGAAGCGCGCGTGCACGCGGCGGGCCTCGCCAAGGCCCAGGGGCTCTATTACATCGGGCCGTTCGACCGCCAACTGGTCACCGGCGTGGGCAGCTACGCGTTCGAGCTCTTCACCGCGGTGCAGGACATCGACGAGGTCTACGTGCCGGTGGGCTGCGGCTCGGGCATCTGCGGCGTCATCGCGTGGCGTGATGCGCTCGGCCTCGCTACGCGCATAGTCGGCGTGGTGTCGGAGAACGCCGCCTGTTATGCATTGTCGTTCGCTGCGGAGCGGCCGATCGAGACGCCGAGCGCGATCACCTACGCCGACGGCGTGGCGGTGCGCGTGCCGGTGCCGGAGGCCCTGGAGGCGATCATCGCGGGCGCCGATCGCATCGTCCCGGTAAGCGACGACGAGGTGAAGGCAGCCGTGCGGTACTACTACCGCGACACGCACAACATCGCCGAAGGTGCGGGAGCAGCACCGCTCGCGGGGCTGCTCAAGGACCCGGCGCGCAAGGGCAAACGCTTCGCGGTGATCCTTTCCGGTGGCAATATCGACCGGGAGCTCTACCTCGCCGCGCTGAACGAGGCCTAGGCCCGCGCCTCCAGCGCCAGCAGCGCACGCTTTTTCGAAATCCCGCCGGCATAGCCGGTGAGCGAGCCATTCGACCCGACGATGCGATGGCAGGGCACGATGATGCCGATCGGGTTGCGACCAGTGGCGGCGCCCGCCGCCCGCGCGCTGCCAGGTCGGCCGGCGCGCCGCGCCAGCTCCGCGTAGGGAATGGTCCTGCCGAACCCGACGCCCGAGATGGCTTTCCACACCGAGCGCTGGAACGGCGTGCCGCGCGGCGCGAGCTTCACGGAGAAGCGCTTGCGCTTGCCGGAGAAATACTCGGCCAGCTCGCGTTTCGCCTGCAGGAGCAGCGCATTCCGTGCTGCGCGGTTCCAGTCCGCCTGGACGCGCGGCGCGTACTTTTGCCCGATGAAGCTGACGCTCGTGAGCGCCTTGTCGTCGGCCACCAGCAGCATGCGCCCCTGGGGGCTCGCGAAATAGTCGTAGTGGGTCATAGTCAGTCCTTCGAGAGTGAATTCCACAGGTGCATCACCGCGTAGGCGCGCCAGGGCCGCCAGGCCTCGCCGGCCTCGAGCACGCGGCGGGCGTCTTTCATCCCGAGCGCCTTCATCACGCCGAGGTCGGTATGGGGAAACGCATCGGGCCAGGCGAGCGCGCGCATGGCGATGTACTGCGCGGTCCATTCGCCCACACCGGGCAGCGCGCGCAGCTTGTCCAGCGTCGCGTCGATGTCGGCGTTTGGCATCAGGTCGAGATCGCCATCCGCCACCGCTCGTGCGAGAGCGATGACCGTGCGAGCACGGGCGCCCGGCATCCCCAGGCGCGCGATGCGCCCGTAGGGCAATGCGGCGATCCGCTTGGCCGCCGGAAAGATCGTCCGCAAGGATGCAAAGGGCGAATCCAACGGATCGCCGAATGCCGCGGCGAAGCGGCCGGCGACCGTGCGCGCGGCCGCAACGCTCACTTGCTGGCCGAGGATGGCGCGCACGGCGACCTCGAAACCGTCGAAGGCGCCGGGGACGCGCAGGCCGGGATTCTCCCTGGCAAGACTGCCAAGCGCCTGCGCCACCTCTGTCGGATTGCAGGCGAGGTCCATCAGCGCCTTGACGCGCGAGAGCACCGGCGGCAACACGCGGGCAAGCGACGCGGAAACGGCAACGCGCAGGGCAGGCTTCTTCGGCGACAAGCCGATTTCGACCCAGCCTGCATGCTCCTTGCCGTCCTGCGCCACGCGCACGGTGCGGCGATAGCGCCCGTCCTCGAGCGCTTCGACCCCGGAGATGGCGCGTGCACCGAGAAAGGCGCTCACCGCCGGCCAGTCGTAGGGCGGGCGGAAACTCAGCTCGAAATTCAGCGCATCCACGGACGGCGCGGTCGCGACGCGCATGTGGCGACGCAACTGCCCGGGCTGCAGGCGGTAGCGTTGCTTGAACAGGGCATTGAAGCGCCGCAGGCTGCCAAAACCGCTGGCGAAGGCGATTTCCGTGACCGGCAGGACGGTATCGGTGAGCAGGCGTTTCGCCAGCAGCAGCCGCTGCGTCTGCGCGAACTCCACGGGCGAGACGCCAAACTCCGCACCGAACGCGCGCCGCAGGTGCCGGTCGGTGATGCCGAGGCGCGCGGCGACGGCTTCCAGGCCCTCCGCATCCAGCGTGCGGTCCTCGATCAGGCTAGCCGCGGCCTGCGCCACGCGTGAAGTCGCGTCCACGCTGGCGTTGCCCGGCGCGAGCTCGGGCCGGCAGCGCAGGCAAGGCCGGTAGCCGCCGGACTCGGCGGCGGCGGCGCTCGGGTAGAAGCGGCAGTTCTCGCGCTTCGGGGGCTTCACCGTGCACACCGGGCGGCAGTAGATGCGCGTCGAGGACACGGCGACGAAGAAGCGCCCGTCGAAGCGCGCATCGCGGGCGCGCAGGGCGCGGTAGCAGGTCGTGGAATCCAGGGTCACAATGCCGATTGTGCGCGTGTCGGACAAAGCCTGCTCGCCGTTTTCGGACCTTGCGGCGTGAAGTCCGAAAACGGCGAGCTCGATGAAAAGCCAAAGGCCAGGATAGCCCCATGAAGCCGGTGGACTATGCGCGCCTGGTGGCGCTCGCCGCGATCTGGGGCGCGGCGTTCATTTTCATGCGCATCGCGGCTCCCGTGTTTGGCCCGGCCTGGACGGCGGAGCTGCGTGTGCTGCTCGGCGGACTCGCCCTGCTCGCCTGGTTTCGAGCGCTCGGCTTCGATCCGGG
>JANMUO010000320.1:0-24119 GCA_031391655.1 Betaproteobacteria bacterium | reverse complement strand
CGGCCGGCGGCCGGCCCTCGCCGCTCACGGTGCGCGAGATCGAGGTCCTGCGCCTGCTGGCGCAGGGCTGCGGTTACCTGGAGGTCGGCACGCGGCTGGATGTTTCAGTGAACACGGTCACCAGCCATATCAAGAGCGTCTACCGCAAGCTAGAAGTGCATTCGGCGGCGGCGGCAGTGATGCGGGCGGTGGAGCTGCGGCTGTTCGGCCACTAGCGCGGCAGCGCCGCGACGATGGCATCGACGCAGGCCTGCGGCGTGGCGGCGATGTCCACGTCGATCGCCCGCCCCGGTGCCTCGAGCGCCGCGAACTGGCTCTCCAGCAGCGAGGCAGGCATGTAGCGGTGCTTGCGCTCCTGCAGGCGCGAGCCGATGAGCCCGATCGAGCCGCGCAAGTGCACGAAGCGCACTTCCACGCCTGCCGCGAGCAGGTTGCGGTAGGACTCTTTCAGCGCCGAGCAGGCCAGCACCAAGTCCTGTCGATTGCGCAATTCCGCGTTGAGGCGCTCCAGCCAGGGCTGGCGATCCGCATCGGTCAGCGGAACGCCCGAGGCCATCTTGGCCACGTTCTCCGGCGGATGGAATTCGTCGGCGTCGAGGAATTCCGCGCCGAGCCTTTGCGCGAGCAGGGCGCCGACGGTGCTCTTGCCGCACCCCGAAACGCCCATGACGACGATCCTCAAGATTTCGTGACCGCGTGCCCACCAAAACCAGCACGCATCATGGCGAGCAGCTTTCTCGCATAGTCGGAGCGCCCCTGGCTGGAAAAGCGTCCCATCAGCGCCATGGTGAGGACCGGCGCGGGTACGCCGAGTTCGATGGATTCCAGCGCGGCCCAGCGGCCTTCGCCCGAATCGGCCACCACCGGCGCGATGCCCTGCAGCGCGTCGTCGCGTTTCAAGACTTCCGCGCACAGGTCGAGGAGCCAGGAGCGGATCACGCTGCCGTGGCGCCAGGTTTCGGCCAGGCGCCCGGCGTCGAAACCGAAGTCCTGGCGCGCTTCGAGGAGGGCAAAGCCCTCGGCGAGCGCCTGCATCATCCCGTACTCGATGCCGTTGTGGATCATCTTGGCGTAGTGCCCGGCGCCAGCCGGCCCGCAGTGCAGCCAGCCGCGCTCCGGGCCCGGCGCGAGCAGGCGCGCGTAGGGCTCGAAGATCTCGATCGACTTGGGCGTGCCGCCGAGCATCAGGCAGTAACCGTTTGCCAGGCCGTGCACCCCGCCCGAGACGCCGGCGTCGATGTAGCGCAGTCCCTGCTGCGAGAGGTCCATCGCCCGGCGCATCGAGTCCTTGTAGAAGGCGTTGCCGCCGTCGACCAGCGTGTCGCCGGCGGAGAGCAGGGGCAGCAGCTCGCGCAGCGCCTCCTCGGTCGCGGTTCCTGCGGGCAGCATCAGCAGCAGCACGCGCTCGCCCTCCAGCCCGGCGCAGACCGCGGCCAGGCCCTCCACGCAGGTCACGCCCGCCTCGCCGGCGAGCGCCTCGCGCGCCGCGTCGCTGCGGTCGTAGGCCAGCACGCGCACGCCTCCGCGAGCCAGCCGCCGCGCCATGTTGGCGCCCATCCTGCCCAGCCCGACGATGCCGATGTCCATGCTTGCCTCCGGGAGACGGGCTCATTCTATAATCGTCGCGGAGGAGGGTCGTCCCATGAGAAAGCTCATCGTCGGGCTCGCGCTCGGAGCGTTGTGCGCTGTTGCGCACGCCCAGTACCCGAACAAGCCGATCAGGATCATCTGCCCGTTTCCGGCGGGCTCGGCCACCGACACGATCTCGCGCATCCTGGGCAACGCGGTATCCAACGCGGTCGGCCAGCCGGTGCTGGTGGAGAACAAGGCCGGCGCCGACGGCGCGATCGCGGCGGGCGAGGTGATGCGCGCGGCGCCCGACGGCTATACGCTGTTGATGGCGACCAACAGCCCGATGTCCGCGGTGCCGGCGCTCAAGAAGGTGCCGCCCTACGACCCGGTGGCCGACTTCACGCCGATCAGCGACATCGGCCGCTACACCTTCTTCGTCGTGGTGCACCCGAGCGTCCCGGCAACGACGCTCGCCGAGTTCATTGCCCACGCGAAGGCCAACCCGGGCAAGATCAACTACGCCACCGGCAACACCACCGGCATCGTCTCCACCGCGTTCTTCGCGGCGCAGGCGGGAATCCAGATGGTGCACGTGCCCTACAAGGGCGAGCCGCAGGCGATCCTAGACCTGGTGGGCGGCCGCGTGCAGCTGCTGTTCGCCTCTTCCAGCACCGCGTTGCCGCAGGTGCGCGACGGGAAGCTCCGTGCCCTCGTCACCACGCTCTCCAAGAGGAGCGACCTGCTGCCCGACTTGCCGACGATTGCCGAGGCTGGCATGCCGCAGTTCTCGGTGACCTCCTGGGCGGGACTCTTCGGCCCGGCGAAGATGCCGCGCGAGGTGGTCGAGCGCGTCAACAAGGAGTTCGGCGCAGCGATGGCACGCAGCGACGTGCAGGACCTGATGCAGAAGCAGGCGTTCGTGTTGAGCCCGTCTTCGCCCGAGCGCCTCGGGGCGTTCGTGAAAGAGCAGATGGAAAGCTACCGCAACATCCTGCGCGCCGCCGGCGTGCAACCGGAGTGAGGCCCATGACCAGAATCCTCGCGGCAATCTTCGCGGCGCTGCTGCCGCTGGCAGCTTCTGCGCAATACCCGAACAAGCCCATCCGCCTGATCGTGCCGTTCCCGCCGGGCGGCGCTGCCGAACTGGGCGCGCGCATTTTCGCGCAGCCGCTCTCGCAGGCGCTCGGGCAGCCGATCCTCATCGAGACCAGGCCGGGCGCGGAAGGCATCATCGCCTCGCAGGCGGTCCTGCAGGCCGCGCCGGACGGCTACACGCTCTACTACGGCACCGCGACCGGCATGTCGTTCGCGCCCGCGGCGAAGAAAGTGCCGCCGTACGACCCCGTGAACGATTTCACGCCGATCTCGCTCGTCGGCATCTTCGGCTTCTTCGTCTTCTCGCAGGCGAGCATGCCTGTGAACAACATCGGCGAGCTGGTGGCCTACGCCAAGGCGAACCCCGGCAAGCTCAACTACGGCACCGGCAACGCCACCAGCATCCTCGCCACCGCGCAGTTCGCGGCGCAGCAGAAAATCGACGTGGTGCATATCCCCTACAAGGGCTACGGGCCGCTGTCCGTGGATATGCTGGGCGGGCGCGTGCAGTTTTCGATCGCTACGCCCGGCCTGATGGCGCCGCAGGTGAAGGAAGGCAGGCTGAAGGCGCTCGCCACCCTGCTGCCGAGCCGCAACCAGCTGCTCCCGGATGCGCCGACGCTGCGCGAGGCGGGGCTGGAGCCCGTGACAATCACGCCCTGGGGCGGGTTGTTCGGGCCGGCGAAGCTTCCCAAGGAAGTGGTGGACCGCGTTTCGCGCGAGATCGCGATCGTGCTGGCGAAGCCGGAGGTGCGCGAAGCCTTCGGCAAGCTCGCCTTCGAGCCGCGCAGCTCGACGCCGCAGGAGCTGACCGCGTTCGTCCAGGAGCAGCTCGACGCCTACCGGCGCGTGACGCGCCAGGTCGGGCTCAGCCTCGACTGATTCCCGCGCGAGCGGATCGAGGCGGTGCCGACCCGCCTGACGCTCGAGGCCGCCCAGGTGGATGCAGCCATCGAAGGCGGCCGCGAAGGCACGCTCGCGCTTTCCCGCCTGCGCACGTATGTGAAGGAGAGGGTCCCCTCCTCTCAATAGGGGTGGTACTAACTTAGGCGGTGGGTACAGTGCCACCGTCGATGACATACTCCGCGCCAGTGATGGAGGCGGCGCGCGACGAAGCGAGGAAGGCGACGAGGTCCGCCACTTCTTTCGGCCGGGCCGGACGCCCGATCGGGATGCCACCGAGTGAATTCATCAAGCCCTTCCGCGCCCCCTCGTAATCGGTGTCCGTCTTCTTCGCCAACTCCGTGACCAGGCGCATGGCCGCCTCCGTCTCGACCCAACCGGGGGAGACTCTGACGACGCGGATGCCCTTCGGACTCACTTCCTTGGACAATCCTTTGCTGTAATTCGACAGCGCGGCCTTCGCCGCCGCGTACGCGATGGTGGCGTCGGGCAGCGGCAGCTGACGCTGAATCGAAGTGATGTGGATGATCACGCCCGCACCCTGCGCGAGCATCGCCGGCAAAAGCGCGCGGTCCAGCCGCACCGCCGGGAACAGGTTCTGGTCGAGAGCCCGCTGCCATTGCTGGTCGTCGAGCACGGCGAAGCCGCCCGCCGGCGCCGATGTGCCGCCGACGACATGAACGATGATGTCGACGCCGCCGAGGCGATCACGAACCGAGTCGGCCACGATCGCACAGCCCTTGGCGGTGGCCACATCCGCCGCGACGAACAACTCCGCGTCGGCAAGCTCGGCGGGCTTTGTTCGAGCGGTAGTAAGGACTGTCGCACCCGCCTCGCGCAGCCGCGCGACCACCGCTTCGCCAATTCCCTGGGTGCCTCCCGTGACGAGCGCGCGGCGGCCGTCAAATTCGAGAGCCTCGCTCATGGGCGGATCTCCAGCGCTGCGATCTTGTCCTCCTCGATCGAGAAAATGAACTGAAGCTCGATAGGGCTGCCGGGGAAGTTCCCGGTGAGCCGGCTGGTGACGATGGTTTTGCCGCCATCTTGAATACACTCAAGCGGCTCGACCGTGTGCTGGTATTTCTTCCTGGTCTCAGCCTTCCATCGCTTGATGGCGACCAGACCTTTGATCCTTTTGCCCTCGTCTCGCACGACGGCATGTTCGGCAAAGCATTGCGCCATCGCCTCCGTATCGCCCCGGTTCTCGGCGGCGATATAGGCCGCAATGGGATCTGCTAGCTTGATTGACATATCGCCTCCTTGCGTTCATTGCACGCTCTGGAAGATGGCGCTACGCTAACAAAATGACAAGAACGCACGAAAAGGTAAGTCACTCACCGGAAAGTGAGCGTGCCGAACTAACACCGGTTTCTGCCGCGCGAGGTGTCGAGCATGCCTTCAAGTTCCTCGAAGGCCGCTGGAAGCTGCTAATCCTGTTTCATCTCTTCGGCGGCAAGGTGTTGCGCTTCTCCGACTTGGAGCGTGCGATCCCGGAGATCTCCCAGAAGATGCTCGCACAGCAGCTTCGGCAGTTGGAAAGCGATGGCATCGTCAAGAGAACTGTTCACAACCAGGTTCCCCCGAAGGTGGAGTATTGCCTCACGGTTTGGGGACAGGCGTTGTGCCCGGCACTCGACGCCTTGCTGAAGTGGGCGGAAGCGCGCGAGATCAGTCGATCGGCCAAGGCATAGCCTTCGGCAACGTGGTCGCCGCAGGCAGGTCGGGCCCCGGTTTCTGCGAGCGCGCATCGACGATGCGCCACCACGGCTCGACGCCTTCCGCGTGCGCCGGCTCGATCGGTTCGCCGAGGTGGGGCATCACGAGTTGCGCACCCGCTTTCGGGCCTAACTTCAGCAGAGCCTCCGCAGGCTGGTCCCAGGCATGCATCGCTAGGCTGAACGTGCCCCAATGCACGGGGAGGAAGGTGCCACCGCCGAGCAGCGCCAGTGCTTTGAGCGCGTTTTCCGGTCCGAGGTGCATGTCGCCCCATGCAGGATGCAGCCCACCCACCTCGAGCAGCACGAGCTCGAACGGCCCGAGCCGTTCGCGGATCGCCTGATATTCAGTGGTGAGACCGGTATCGCCGCTGAAGAACACGGCGTGCCGCTCCGAGCGGATGGCGAAAGAGGACCACAAGGTTGCGTTGCGGTCTTTCAGGCCGCGTCCGGAAAAGTGCTGCGAGGGCGCGGCGGTCACCGTGAGCCCGGTGTTCGGCAACTTGTGCGATTCCCACCAGTCGAGCTCGACGATGCGCTCGGGCCGCACGCCCCAGGCTTCTAGGTGCGCGCCGACCCCGAGCGACGTCACGAACGGCACGTCGCGCCTCGCGAGTTCGCGGATGGTCGGGTAGTCGAGGTGGTCGTAGTGGTCGTGCGACACTATCACGAGGTCTACCGGCGGCATCGCGCGAAGCGGAACGGGCACGGGCTGGAAGCGCTTGGGGCCAATGAGGCGCGATGGTGAGGCGCGCGGTCCCCAGACCGGATCGGTGAGCACGCGCAAGCCGTCGATCTCGATCAGTACGGTGGAATGGCCGAGCCAGGTGGCGCGCAGCCCGCTGGCGGGCAGCCTGGCCCAGGCTTCGAGCGGGTTCATCGACGGCAGCGGCCCGCGCGGCACGCGCCGCTCGCCGCCGCAGAGAAATTCGCCGAGCGTCGGCATCGACGCGTTCAGGTCGCGCAGGCCCGGGATGACCGGATGCAGGTTGCGGAACTGCTCACCCGCCCAGAGCGGCGACGCCCTGATGCGCTCGAGCCGCGCGCCTTCCGGTTTTCTGCCCAGCGATCTCATCTATTCCGCAGCGCGGTCGCCGTCAATCCAGAGACAGGCCGCGCCTATTGTCCGAAGAACTGCTGATTTATCGCCTTTCGGAATGCTTCGTCTCCCATCTGCATACGCATTGCAATGGTTGCTTTTGCATCTGCGCCAGCGAGATAGCGGAGCTGATCTTTTCCGTCGGAGGCGGCTTCGTATACCGCCTCGGCGATTTGCCCGGGAGAAGAGTACGTCTCCATCTGCTTGGGATCGGTGATTGTGCTCATGACCTTATCTACCAATTTGTCGTAAGCCTGATGTCGACCTGTATCGAACGAGCGGGTAAAGAAATCCGTCTTCATTCCACCTGGCTCTACGATTTTCAGACCAATGCCAAACTGGTTCAATTCAAAAGCCATGCTTTCACTCCAGCCTTCAAGCGCCCACTTCGTGGCATGGTACATGGAGTTGAAAGGGACTGTCATCAATCCACCAATAGAGGTCGTATTGATGAACAGCCCGGCCCTCTTCTCCCTGAAGTATGGAATGAAGGCTTTTGTGGTGCGGATCGCCCCCAGCAAATTGGTGTTGACCATGCGAATGATTTGCTCATCCGTAAGACCTTCAAGCGGACCCGCCATGCCATAGCCGGCATTGTTGAAAACCACATCGACTCCGCCCATGGCCACAACTTTCTCCGCCACGCTTTTGATCTGTTGCGGGTTGGTGACATCCAGTGGCAGCACTACAACGCCAGAGAGTTTGTTGAGCTCCGTTTCCTTGTCCGGATTTCGCATGCTAGCGATGACTTTCCAATCCTTTGAAGCAAACAATTTTGCAGTTGCTCTGCCCAGCCCTGAAGAACTGCCTGTAATGAAAATGGTACTTTTATATCGCGTGATCATAGGGTCATACCTCTCCATCAACGGGTAAAACTGCGCCGGTAACGTAGGAGGCCGCATCCGAGCATAACCAGGTTGCTGCGGCGGCGACCTCCTCGGACTCGTCTTAATACAGTTGCTTCGGCGGGGAGGATTGGATCGGATTGACCTTTGGCGACGACGCTTCGTTTGCGAGGTCAATCGCGTCCTAGCATTGCGCTGACACACGACCGATCTTAGGAGCGGGAAATTGCCGGCGAGGAACGTACTGTGCGGCGACCCAAGAGCGGTGGATCACCCGACTATCGTGCACCTATGGTCGTGCTGGCGGAGGCGCTAGATCGGCTGATTGTCGCGTTGCGCCGTCACGTCGAGGGTGAACCGGACTGGTTGCAATTGTTGGTTCGACATACCGGCGAGCTGCGTGATCTCATCGACGCCGACGCGCACCTCGAGGCCGACGATCTTCGCGATGTCTGCAGGGAAACCGAAGCGCTCTTCGCCGGCCTCGCGACGGAAGCGACATTTGCCCGCTGCTACGGAAAGGCGATCGCCCAGCGACCGGATCTGCGAAAAGCCCATGCCGACTGCAACAAGGCGCTACGCGAGATCTGCCCCTGCCCGCCTTAAGTTGCGATTTGATACTGACGCGGCGTCATGCGGACTTTCTGACGGAAAGTGCGAACGAAGTGGCTTTGATCGCAAAACCCAAGCGCGTGCGCCACCTCTGTGTTGTGCTGGCCAGCGCGCAGCATCTGCTGCGCCTTTCCGATGCGGAGGTGGCGTTGGTAGTCATGCGGCGTGACGCCCATCGCACGCTTGAAAGCGCGCAGTGCGTAGAACTTGTTGAGATGCGCATGGGAGGCGAGCATGTCCAGGCTCAGCTCTTGGTCGTAGCCGGCATGGATAAGGTCTCGCATGCGGCGGACCGCACGATGGGCAATGACGTCGCCGATCGTTTGTCCGTGGTGGACATACTCGCCCAGGATCGTGTCGAGAAGGACTGTGAACGCCTCCTGTTGCTCAAGAGCCTCCTTCGCCTGCGCCAGGATCGCCGTCGCTTGCACCACAAGGCGGTGAATACGAGGATCGTCGACCATTCCCCGGGCAAAACGGGGGGCACGCGACTGGCCGCGTTCTTCGGCGGCTCGCCGCATCAGATCCGGTGCCAAAAACCAAGCTTGGAACAGGATGTCGCCGCCGCAGGCAGATGTCGGGACGAAATCGTCCTCTTCAACCAGCACGACGTACTGGCCGTTACGTTCGTGTTGGTTGCCGCGGTAGTGGCAGCGGACTGGTCCATCGCCAGCCGCGATGACATATTGCGTGAAAAAGCCGCCGCCGCCGGCACTGGATACGATTCGGCCGCGATGGATCTCTACGCCGGGCAGTGCTGCAGGGCGCTGGACTGTGTTATAGGAGCCAACGGGAAGCGTGGCAGCCTCGTGACTTCGCCAATCGTAGCAATCCTACAGGACGGACGGCGCTGCCGATAGAACGATATTGACTTCGATTTCGGGCAGTCCCGCGCCGCTAGCGCACGCTTTCTGCCAGCAGCGTGAAGTGCGCCGACAGCTTCGCGATGCTGTCGGGAACGCGGTGCTTGCGCGGCGTGTAGCCGGGGAGCATCGAGTGCAGGCGCATGCCGAGCGGAAACGTCGCGAGCTGCAGCTTCTGCCGCGCCCCGATGCGGCAGCGTTCGCCGTGGCGAGGAACATCGACTGCCGACATCAGGTCCGAGCAATCGCCCAGGAAACGCAGCATGTGGCCCTGGGATAGCCAGCACATGCGCACGCGATTGAAATAGCCGCCGTACAGGTGCTGGTAGAGGTCGAAGGCCACGGTGCGGTGCTCGATCTCCTCCAGCATGTGCCACTTGAACAGGCTGCCGAAGGCCGGATGGGTGCGCTTGTGGTCGTACAGCCCGCTTTCGATCATGCGCAGCGCAAACTGCGTGGTGTAGGACTCGAAGCCTTCCACATAGCCGATGCAGTAGCGGTCGTCCGCCGTGCCGAGGAATCCCTCCAGGTCGTCGCGCAGGCGCTTGAGCCTTTGCTCGAGGCCCGGATAGCCGTGCGCGAGGACGGCCTTGTTGAAGTCGACGTGCCGCTGGTAGTGCTGCGCTTCCTGGCGGGAGAAGCGATCGACCTCTTCGCGCAGCGCGTCGTTGCGAATCTTGTCCAGCACCCGCCTGAACGACTTGACGGCGAACGGCTCGAGCAGCGCGACATAAAGGCCGAAGGCCGTGTGGTTGTACGACAGCGCCGCGCTTCCGGCGAGATACAAGGGATGGAATTCGGCGGCGGCGGGCACGTCGAATTTCATGGTGCGCACGGGAATCGGGTGCATCGCGGTCCTCCTCGTCAGGCACCACCGAGTGCGGTGGCAAGCCGTTCAGCGGGCTTCAGGCCAGGCAGGCTGCGCAGCCAGGTGAGCTGGCGCTTGGCGAGCTGGCGCGTCGCGGCGGTCCCATTCTCGCGCAATTCCGCCTTGCCGATCTCGCCTTCGAGGTGGCTCCAGGCCTGCCGGTACCCGACGCAGCGCATGCTCGGCAGGCCGGCGTGCAATTCGTGCTTCTTGCGCAAGGCCCTCAGTTCCTCCACCAGCCCGTCCTTCAGCATGCGCTCGAACCGCGCGGCGATGCGCCGGTGCAGTTCCGCGCGGTCTTCGGGAACGAGCGCAAAGGCTTTCAGTTGGAAGGGCAGGTCCGGACTGGCGGACCGCTGCAGCGCCGAGAGCGGCTTGCCGGTGAGTTCCCAGACTTCGAGCGCGCGCTGGATGCGCTGCGCGTCGTTCGGCGCGAGCCTCGCCGCAGTCACCGGGTCCACCTTCGCGAGGTCGGCGTGCAGCACCGGCCAGCCATGGCGCGCGGCGCGCGCATCGATCTGCGCGCGCAGCCCAGGCTCCGCTACAGGTAACTCATCCATGCCTTGCGCCAGCGCCTTGTAGTAAAGCATCGTGCCGCCAACAAGCAGGGGCACCTTGCCTCGCCTTTGAATTTCCACGATCGCGTCGACGCAGTCGGCGCGAAACCGGCCTGCGCTATAGCTCTGCGTCGGCTCGATCAGATCGATCAAATGATGCGCTACGCGCTTCTGTTCCGCCGCAGAAGGCTTCGCAGTCCCGATATCCATCCCGCGATAGACCTGGGCGGAATCTATACTGACGAGTTCAACAGGAAAGCGGCCCGCCAACTCCATCGCCAGCGTCGACTTCCCGCTCGCCGTGGGGCCGAGCAGTGCATAGGCGGTCGGCGCCACTAGCGCCCGCCGGTGACGTCCAGGATCGCGCCGGTGGAGTAGGACGCCTCGTCCGACAGCAACCACAGGACCGCGCGCGCCACTTCCTCCGGATCGCCGCCGCGCTTCATGGGAATGCTCTCGCGCAGGCGCTCGATGCGGTTCGGTTCGCCGCCGGCGGCATGGATATCGGTGTGCACGAAGCCCGGGCGCACGCAGTTCACCCGGATGCCGTCCCCGGCCAGTTCCTTGGCGAGGCCGATGGTCATGGTGTCGATCGCGCCCTTGGAGGCCGCGTAGTCCACCCACTCGCCGGGCGAGCCTAGGCGCGCCGCGCCGGAGGAGATGTTGACGATGGCGCCGCCCGTGCCGCCATGCTTCGTGGACATGCGCCGGATCGCCTCGCGCGCGCAGAGGAAGGCGCCAATGACGTTGGTGGCGAACATGCGCTGCAGGCGCGCGCCGTCCATCGCCTCGACGCGCGACTGCCGCTCGACGATGCCGGCGTTGTTGACCAGCGCCGTCAGCGGCCCGAGCTCGCGGTCGCATTCCTGGAAGATGCGCAGGACGTCCTTTTCCGATGCGACGTCGCCGCCTGCGGCGATGGCCTTGCCGCCGCTCGCGCGGATCCCGTTCACCACGGCCTCGGCTGCCGCGCTGTTGCGCAGGTAGTTGACGCAGACTGCGTAGCCGCGGCTGGCGGCCAGGCGCGCGGTGGCGGCGCCGCTGCCGCGGCCGCCGCCTGTGACCATGAGGACGCCGCGCGCCATGCCTATCGCCCGCGCAGGAAGAGTTTGTCCAGGTCCGCCATGGTGAGCTGGTACCAGGTCGGGCGGCCGTGGTTGCAGCTGCCCGAGCGCTCGGTCTCCTCCATCTCGCGCAACAGTGCGTTCATCTCGTGCACCGACAGCGCGCGGTTGGCGCGCACCGCCGCGTGGCAGGCCATGGTGCCCAGGAGCTCGTTCTGCCGCGCCGCCAGCACCTGCGCTGCGCCGAACTCGCGCAGCTCGGCAAGCAGGGATCTGGCGAGCGCCGCCACGTCGCCGCCGGCAAGCAGCGCCGGCGCGGCACGCACCGCCAGTTCGTTTGGTCCCGCCACCGTGAGTTCCAGCCCGAGCCGCTCGAGCGCCGCGCGGTTGTCCTCCGCGGTCGCCACGTCGAGCGCCTCGGCGCGGAATACCGCCGGCACCAGGAGGCTCTGGCGCTCGATGGCGCCGGCATCGAGTTTGAGCTTGAGCTTCTCCATCAGGATGCGCTCGTGCGCGGCGTGCATGTCCACCAGCACGAGCCCCGCTTCGTTCTGCGCGAGGATATAGACGCCGTGCAGCTGGGCAAGCGCGTAGCCCAGCGGCGGCACCTGTCCGGATGCCGGCAGCGGCATGGCCGCCGGCCGGTAGTCCATCACCGGCTCCTGCATGGCGAGCGCGGCCTGTATCGCGGGACCCTGCGAGGACACGGTGGCGTAGCTCACCGGCGCCTCGGCGGCCGACGGCGCCATTGCGCGCTGGAGCGCATGGAACACGAACTGGTGCATGCCGCGCGCTTCCCGGAAGCGCACTTCGGTCTTCGCCGGGTGCACGTTGACGTCCACGCCGCGCGGGTCGAGCTCGAGGAACAGCATGAAGGCGGGCTGGCGCTCGCCGTGCAGCGTGTCGCGGTAGGCCTCGCGCACCGCGTGCGCGAGGAGGCGGTCGCGCACGAAGCGCCCGTTGACGTAGAAGTATTGAGCATCGGCGCGGTTGCGCGCCGCCTGCGGCGTGCCGGCGAGGCCATGCAGGTGCAGGGGCCCGGCCCGCGCGTCCACCGGAACCGACGCGGCGCCGAACTCCGCGCCGAGCAGCGCGGCTGCACGCGCCGCAGGCGATTGCGGCGCGAGGTGGGTCGACACGCGGCCGTTGTGCTTGAGCGTGAAGGCGAGGTCGGGGCGCGCCAGCGCGATGCGGCGGAACACCTCGTCGCAATGGCCGAACTCGGTCGCCTCGGTGCGCAGGAACTTGCGGCGCGCCGGGGTGTTGAAGTAGAGGTCCGACACCGCCACCGTGGTGCCCTGCGCGCGCGCCGCGGGGCGCGCCTCGCCCGGCTCGCCGCCTTCGGCGGCAAGCGACCAGGCGCGCGTGGCGGATCGCTCCCGCGACACGAGTTCGACGCGCGCCACCGCCGCGATCGAGGCGAGCGCCTCGCCGCGGAATCCCATGGTGGCCACCGACTCCAGGTCCTCGAGCGAGCCGATCTTCGAGGTGGCGTGGCGCGCGAAGGCGAGCGCCAGGTCGTCGCGCGCGATGCCGGCGCCGTCGTCGTCCACCTGCACGCGCTTCGCACCGCCCTCGTCCAGCGTCACCTGGATCTCGCGCGCGCCCGCGTCCAGGCTGTTCTCCAGCAGTTCCTTGAGCACCGACGCCGGCCGCTCGACCACTTCGCCGGCCGCGATCTGGCTGATCAGCAGCTCCGGCATGACGCGGATGGCGCTCATGCGAAGAGTATATAGAATCGGCGCATGGAGCTCGTCGCGCTGCTGTGGGATTTCCTGGTCAACCTGGACGACCACCTGGCGCAATTCGTCGCGGCGCACGGCGCCTGGGTCTACGCGCTCCTCTTCGCCATCGTGTTCACCGAGACCGGGGTGGTGGTGATGCCATTCCTGCCCGGCGATTCTCTGCTGTTCGTGGTCGGCGCGCTGGCCGCCGCCGGCGGCATGGATATCGTCACGGTGATGGCTGTGCTGGTGGTGGCCGCGCTTTCCGGGGACAACGCCAACTACTGGATCGGGCGCTGGGCGGGACCGAAAGTCTTCCGCGCCGAGGAATCGCGCTGGTTCAGCCGCAAGTACCTGGAGCGCACGCACGCGTTCTACGAGCGCTTCGGCGGCAAGGCGATCATCATTGCGCGCTTCGTGCCGATCGTGCGCACCTACGTGCCTTTCGTGGCGGGCATCGGCACCATGTCGTACGCGAGGTTCCTGGCCTTCAGCGTGGCCGGCGCGCTGTTGTGGGTGGTGTCGCTGTGCCTGCTGGGCTACTGGTTCGGCAACATCCCGCTGGTGAAGGACAACCTCGGTGTGGTGATCGTGACCATCATCGCCCTCTCGGTCATGCCGATCGCGGTGGAGTACTTCCGCGCGCGGCGTTCCGGCGCCTAGCCTGCGAACGCGCGCTCAGCGCAGCGCGAGCGGCCCATGCTGCCGCGGAGGATTCTTGGCGAAATAGCGCTTGATGCCCCCGAGGATGGCGCGCGCCAGCTTGTCCTGGTAGGCCTGGTCGTTCAGGCGCTTTTCCTCTTCCGGGTTGGAGATGAACGCGGTCTCCACCAGGATCGAGGGCACGTCCGGGGCCTTTAGCACCGCGAAGCCGGCTTGCTCGACGCGCGCCTTGTGCAGCGTGTTCACCTGCCCGAGTTCGGCCAGCACCGCCCCGCCGAGCTTCAGGCTGTGGTCGGTGGTGGCGGTCTGCGAAAGATCGAGCAGCGTCTGCGCCAGGAACCGGTCCTTGCCGTCCAGGTTCACCCCGCCCACCAGGTCGGAGTCGTTTTCCTGCTTCGCCAGCCAGCGCGCGGCGTCGGAGGTGGGCCGCTGCGAAAGCGCGAATACCGAGGAGCCGCGCGCATGGGGGCGGATGAACGCGTCGGCGTGCACGGAGACGAAGAGGTCGGCCCGCACCTTGCGCGCTTTTTCCACGCGCGCGTTGAGCGGCAGGTAATAGTCGCCGTCGCGCGTGAGCACGGCGCGCATGCCCGGTTCGGCGTCGATCATCGTCTTCAGGCGCCTGGCGATCATCAGTGTGATGTCCTTCTCGCGGCTGCCGCGCCGGCCCCTGGCGCCCGGGTCTTCGCCGCCGTGCCCGGGATCGATGACGATGGTGGCGAGGCGCGCGACGTTGGGCTTCGCGCCCTTCGCTCCCTTGGCGGGTGCGGCTGCGGGCTCGGTGCCGATCAATTTGCCGTCCAGCTCGAGCAGTGCGGCGAGCGGGTCGGGAGCCACCACCGGGTACAGGTCGAGCACCATGCGGTGGCCGTAGTCGGCGACCGGCTTCAGGGTGAACACCTGCGGCTTGACTTCGACCTTGAGGTCGAGCACCACGCGCGTCACGCCGGGGCGGTTGCGCGCCACGCGCAGGGCGGCAATGTAGGGATCGCCCGCGGCGACCTTGTTCTGCAGGTCGTTCAGGATCGGGCCGCCGTCCACGCCGTCGAGGTCCAGCACCAGCCGGTCGGGCTCCTTGATCGCGAACAGCGCGTACTTGAGTTCGGTTTTCGATTCGAAGGTGACGCGCGTGTAGTCGCGCGCCGGCCAGATGCGCGTGGCGACGACGTCGGCCTGCGCCGCCGCTATGCCGAAGAGGAGAAGAGCTGCCGCGCCTGCGCGAGCCAGCCGGTGCCCTCGGGAACGGGCGCGCTCAGCCAGGCGCGCCGCCCCGTCCCGGCGATGTCCAGCCGGATGGCGAGGCTGGGCGGGCGCAGCAGATTCCCGGCGCGCTCCGGCCATTCCACGATGCAGGCCGACTGCGCGTTGAAGTGCTCCCGGAAGCCCGATTCCTGCCATTCAGCCTCGTTCTTGAACCTATAAAAATCAAAGTGATATAAGTGTAAGCTTGAAACCACATAAAGTTCAACCAGAGGGTAGGTCGGGCTCTTCACCCGCCCGGCATGCCCCAGGGCCCGCAGCAGGCCGCGTACGAGGGTCGTTTTGCCAGCCCCCAAGTCCCCCTGCACGAATAACGTGCGACCCGGCTGCAGGCCGACCGCCAGCGCGGCGCCCAGGCGCTGCGTTGCCGCCTCGTCGGGAAGCTCGAGGCTAGACTCGGCGCCCATGGACTACGGCGCGCTGGCAGCGCGGATCAAGGCATGGGGCACGGAGCTCGGCTTCCAAGCGGTGGGGATCGCGGACACCGATCTCGCCGCCGCGGAGAACCGTCTCGGCGAGTGGCTCGGCAAGGGCTGGCATGGCGAGATGGAGTATATGGCGCGCCACGGCGCGCTCCGCGCGCGCCCCGGCGAACTGGTGCCGGGCACGCTGCGCGTGATCTCCTGCCGCATGGATTACCTGCAGGCGGGTGGCGACTCGGGCGAAGACCCGGACTCGGCCTGCATCGCGCGCTACGCGCGCGGGCGCGATTACCACAAGGTCATGCGTGGCCGCCTGCAGAAGCTCTGCGACAGGATCGAAGCCGACGCCGGCGCCTTCGGCTACCGCGTGTTCGCGGACTCCGCGCCCGTGATGGAGGTGGCGCTGGCCGCCAAGGCGGGCATCGGCTGGCGCGGCAAGCACACGCTGCTCCTGTCGCGCGAGGCGGGGTCGTGGTTTTTCCTCGGCGAGATCTACACCAGCCTGCCGTTGCCTGCCGACGCGCCGGCTACGGAGCATTGCGGCACCTGCACGAATTGCATCGACGTGTGCCCGACGCAGGCGATCCTGGGGCCCTACCAGCTCGATGCGCGGCGCTGCATCTCCTACCTCACCATCGAGCTGAAAGGCAGCATCCCCGAGCCGCTGCGCTCCCTGATCGGCAATCGCGTCTACGGTTGCGACGACTGCCAGTCGGCGTGCCCGTGGAACTCCTTCGCGCGACCGAGCGCCGAGCCGGATTTCGCCGTGCGCAACGGCCTGGATCGCGCGAGCCTCATCGAGCTGTTCGCCTGGACGGCTGAAGAGTTCGACGCGCGCATGGCGGGCTCGCCGATCCGGCGCATCGGCTACGAGCGCTGGCTGCGCAACCTCGCGGTGGGCCTTGGAAACGCGCCGCGCTCGCCGCAGGTACTATCCGCGCTGCGCTCGCGCGCCGACCACCCGTCGACGCTTGTGCGCGAGCATGTTTCCTGGGCACTTTCCCGACATGAGTGACTGGACTGCCGATACGCAACTCGCCGGATTCGAAGCGAAGACGCTCGAGTTCCCCGACGACTACGACGGGCGCGTGACGGCCACGCTGGTGCGCCAGCCGGTCGGCAACGCGCCGCGCGGCGCCGTGTTGTACGTGCACGGCTACATCGACTACTTCTTCCAGCGCCACATGGCGGATCGCTTCGCCGCCGAGGGCTATGCCTTCTACGCGCTCGACCTGAGGAAGCACGGGCGCTCGCTCCTGGCGCACCAGCATCCGTGCTTTTGCAAGGATGTCGCCGAATACCACGCCGACATCACGCGCGCGCTCGAGGAAATCGGCGCGCCCGTGCTGTTGGCCGGCCACTCGACCGGCGGCCTGGTCTGCACGCTCTACGCGAGTCATGGCGGGCGCAAGGAGCAGGTGAGGGCGCTATGGCTCAACAGCCCGTTCTTCGACTGGAAGGTGACGGCGTTGAAGCGCGCACAGCTCGGAGTTGCCGCGCTCGCCGGCCGGACCTTCCCGTTCCTCAACGACCCGAAGGCGTTCCGTCCCGAGTACGGGCGCAGCATCCACCGGGAGTTCGGCGGCGAATGGGAGTTCGACCTGAAACTGAAGCCGCTCTACGGCTTCCCGGCCTACTTCGGCTGGTTCGGCGCGATCCTCGCCGCGCAGGCGAAAGTGCACGCCGGCCTCAAGATCGATTGCCCGGTGCTGGCCATGCACTCGGACGAGGCCGACATCGTGCTTGACTGGCGCCACATCGCGAAGTGGGGGCGCACGCTCGGGCGCGAAGCCTCGGTGCTCGCCTTCCCCGGCGGGCTGCACGACCTGGTGCTGTCGCGGCAGGAAATCCGCGACGCGGTATTCGGTCAGCTTTTTTCCTGGGCGGCACGGGTTTGACCACCCGCGCCATCGCAGTGGCCGTGCAGCGGCCCAGCACCAGCGACGTGGAGTTCGAGGCGTCGCTGACCGAGCTGCGCCAACTCGCCAAGACGCTGGGCTTCGAGGTGGTCGGCACGTTCACGCAGAAGCGCGCGGGCTTCGACGCAGCGGGGTACCTCGGAGCCGGCAAGCGCAAGGAACTACACGACCAGGTGCTCCTCGACCGCGCCGACCTGATCCTCGTCGACCACGACATCTCGCCTTCGCAGGCGCACAACCTGGAGAAGGAGGCCGGTGTCGAGGTGATGGACCGCGCCATGGTGATCCTGGAAATCTTCCACCGGCACGCGAGCTCGCGAGCGGCGCGCGCGCAAGTCGAGATCGCGCGCCTGGGCTACATGGCACCGCGCATGCGCGAAGCCGCCAAGCTCGCCGGGCCGAAAGACCGGGCGCGCAGCGGCACCGGCGGCAGGAGCGGCGGGGAGTCGCATGGCGAACTGGATCGGCGCAAGATCCGCGACCGCATCGCCGAGCTGCAAAAAGAGCTCGATGCCATGGTTCTCGGGCGCAACACGCAGCGCGCCCGGCGGCAGGAGCGCCAGGGCCTGGCGCGCGTGGCGCTGGTCGGCTACACCAATGCCGGCAAGTCCACGCTGATGCGCGCGCTCACCGGCAGCGAAGTCCTGGTCGCCGACAAACTCTTCGCGACGCTCGACACTACCGTGCGCGCCCTCCACCCCGAGGCCGTCCCGCGCGTGCTGGTGAGCGACACGGTGGGATTCATCAAGAACCTGCCGCACGGCCTGGTCGCTTCGTTCAAGTCCACCCTCGACGAGGCGCTTGAGGCGTCGCTCGTCGCTCACGTTGTCGACGCGAGCGCCCCGGGCTTCGAGCGGCAATTGGCGGTGACCGAGGAAGTGCTCGAGGAAATCGGCGCGAAGGACGTGCCGCGTCTCCTGGTGTTCAACAAGATCGACCGCGGCGGCGACGAATCGGCGCTGCTCGCGAAGTACCCCGGCTGCCTCGTGATCAGCGCGCGCCGCGAGGGCGACGTGGCAAAGCTCCATGAGGCGATCGTCACGCACTTCCGGCAGAACCTGGTCGAAGCGGAGCTGTTCCTGCCCTGGGCGGCGCAGAAGATGCGCGGGGAGATTTTTGCCGCCTGCGAGGTGCTGGAGGAGCGCGCCGGGGGGGAGGGGGTGTTCCTGCGGGTGCGCGGGGAGGCGGAGGCCGTCCGGCGGCTGCGTGATCAATTGCCGCCTTGACTCCGCCCGCAACCTGCGTACAATCGCCACTAGACCATTCGGTCTAAACACTGCCAAGCCGGTCAAATGAGGGGAACGAACATGCGAGTGGCGAAAGACAATGTCGAAGTTCGGATGGAAATCCCGGGCGCCGTCATCCGTCAGCGGACGGATTTCGGGAGCATGACCGGAATGGGCGCAATCAGCGGCGAATATTTCACCCTGTCGGCGGGCGTCGATACGACACCGCTGTTTCAGGGATTGCACGGCGACCTCTGCCAGTGCCCGCACTGGGGTTTCGTCCTGCGTGGCCAGCTCACCACGACCGATGCGATCGGGGTGCAGGAAACGGTCAAGGCGAACGACCTTTTCTACTGGCCGCCCGGACACAACGTGAAGGTCGAGGCCGACGCGGAGATCGTCATGTTCAGCCCGCAGCACGAGCATAGCAACGTCATCCGGCACATGATCGGGAAAGTGGAAGGCTTGTCGTAGCGAGCGCGACGCGGGCGCTGCCGGCTGCAAGCGCCCACTCGCGCACCCGTTCGATCGTGAGGTAAGCTGCCATCAGGCGGCTTACTTCACGACACTCTTTACCGGATCACAATGCAACCAGCACACGCGACCAAGCAGCGACTACTGGACGCCGGCATGGCGATGCTCCTGGAGCACGGCTACCATGACCTGGGCATCCAGGCGTTGCTCGACGCCACGGGCACCCCGAAGGGTTCCTTCTACCATCACTTCGAGGACAAGGAGCAGTTCGCGCTGCAGGTCATCGACCAGTACATGGTCCACGTGCATGCGGGACTCGACGCTTGCCTCGGAGACGGTAACCGTCCCCCGCTGGAACGCGTGCGCCGATTCTTTGAAACGGTGCAGCAGAACTACCGCCGGGAAGGTTACCTGGGCTGCCTGTTGGGCGGGCTTGGGCAGGAGCTCTCGGGCGTCAGTGAAGTGTTTCGTCGGAAGGTCGAGAGCTGCTTTTCCGCAATCGCCAAGCGGATCGCGGGCTGCCTGGAGGAGGCGCGAAAGCGAGGCGACATCCCGGCAGAGTCCAATACCCTGCATGTGGCCAACCTGCTCGTCGACTGCTGGGAGGGCGCCGCACTTCGCAGCCGGCTAAAGGGAAATCCCAGGCCGCTCACCGCGATGCTCGACTACTACTTTCAGGCGATCGGCAATCAGCAGACAGTCGACTAGGACGGTCCGCCAACCCGGGGCCGTCCGCGCGGCGGTACCAGCCAAAGCGTCACCAGCGTCGCCGCCGCCCAAGCCGCGTAGATCGCGGTGAACACCCACTCCGGCGCCTGGTAGTAGAGCAGGCGCCGCACCCAGCGCCCTACGAACGACTCTGCGCTCCCGCCGCCGCGCAGCGCGTCCTCCCACACGGTGAGCGGGCAGGTCATGCCGACGAGCGCTTCCAGCGCCACGAACACGATCGCGCAGAGGTGCAGGTAACGGAACCAGCGGTTGCGTACCCAACCCCAACCGAGCGCCGCGCCGATCCAGGTCAGGATCAGCCCGCCGACGATGAAAACGACGATCGCGAAATGAACGACGAGGAGGGCGTCAGCCGCGCTCACGCGGCCTCTGCGGGTCCGCGATCCACTCGCTCCAGGAGCCGGCGTAGAGCCGCGCGCCTTTCAGCCCCGCCACTTCCATGGCCAGCAGGTTGTGGCAGGCGGCGACGCCCGAGCCGCAGGAGTTGACGATGGCCTCCAGCTTGCGCGTTCCCAGCACCGAGAGGAATTCGTGCTTCAGCACCTCCGGCCGCTTGAAGGTGCCGTCGGCGGTCAGGTTGTCGTTGCTGAAGCGGTTGAGCGAGCCCGGGATGCGCCCGGCCACCGGGTCGATGGGCTCGGTCTCGCCGCGCCAGCGCGCGGGCGCACGCCCGTCCACGAGCGAAATCGCCTCGAGGTGCTCTTGCACATAGGCCACGTCCACGGCCAGCTCCGCGCGCACCCTGCCCGCATAGGTCGTGGCGGGAAACGCCGGCATCTCGGCCGTAGTGGGCCTTTCTTCCTTCACCCACTTGGCGTAGCCGCCGTCGAGCACCGCCACCGCATCGTGCCCCACCCAGCGCAGCATCCACCACAGCCGCGCCGCCATCGCGCCCGGGCCACCGTCATAGGCCACCACCTGGTCGGTGGGCTTGAGGCCCTGTTTCCCAAGCCAGCCGATGAACACCTGCGGGTCGGGCAGGGGATGGCGGCCGTTCCTGCCGGTCTTCGGCGCCGAAAGGTTCCTGTCGAGGTGCGCGAAGGCCGCGCCGGGAATGTGGGACCCGCGGTACTGCTGCTCGCCGAGGTCCGGCTTGCCGAGATCGTGCCTGCAGTCGAACACCCGCCACTCGGGGTGGAGGGCCAGCTCGCCGGTGGCGACGAGCGTGTTCAGCGCCCGAGGCCCTTCTGGACCCATTCGTGGAAGTGCACCATGGTGTATTCCATCGGCGACTGGTAGGGGCCGGCATCGTCGCGGCCTTCCAGCCACAGCGCGCGGCGGCCGCGGTCCATGCGCAGGCAGATCTCGTCGTCTTCGATCGCGGTCTCGGCGTACGCGGCCTGCTGCGCTTCGATGAACTCGCGCTCGAAGAGCACGATTTCCTCGGGATAGTAGAACTCCACCACGTTGGTGGTGTGCGTCGGGGAGCGCGGGATGAGGCGGCTCACCACCAGCACATTGGGGTACCACTCCAGCATCAGCCCCGGGAAGTAGCTCATCCACAACGCGCCCTGCCTGGGCGTGCGGCCGTCGAGCTGCGCGAGGCAGGCCTCCTGCCACTTGCGGTACACCGGCGTGCCGGGTTTTTCCAGGCCGGCCTTCGCCGCCACGATCTGCACCGACCAGTCCGCGCCGTAGTCCACGGTGAAATTGTTGCAGTCGGTGAAATTGCCCAGCCCGGGGTGGAAGAAATCGACGTGGTAGACCTCGAGATAGGTCTCGATGAAGGTCTTCCAGTTGAAGTTGTACTCTTCCACCATCACGCGGTCGAGCACGTAGCCGGAAAAATCCCAGTCGGCCAGCGTCTTCATGCTGGCAAGCGACTGGCGCGGGTCGGCCGGCCCCGCGAACAGCAGGCCCCGCCAGTTGGTGAGCGGCGTCGAGTGCAGTTTGACGCAGGGGTTCTCGGCGAAGTGCGGGGCGCCCAGCAGCTCGCCCTTCAGGTCGTAGGTCCAGCGGTGCAGCGGGCAGACGATGTTCTGCACGTTGCCGCGGCCCTCGAGCATGATCGACTGGCGGTGGCGGCAGACGTTGGACAGCAATTCCACACCGCCTTCGTTGCGCACGAGCACCTTGGCGTGGTCGGTCCATTCGAGCGTGCGATAGTCGCCCGCCTGGGGCACCCACAGCTCATGGCCGGCATAATTGGCGCCGGCATCGAACAGCAGTTTCTTCTCCGCCGCGAAGATCTCCGGGTCGAAGTACCAGGACACCGGCAACTGGCAGGTGGCGGGCTTCAACTGGCGGGAACTTGGCAGGTCGGACATTGAGCTTGTTGGGGGTGAAAAAATGGGGCGAATAATACCCTAGGGAAGGTTTGACCGCCCGAGGGCCCCTCGGCTAAGGTTTCCCCATGGCCAAGCCCCCGCAGGAGCCCAGCTTCGAGAAGGCGCTCGCCGAGCTGGAAAAGCTCGTTTCGCAGATGGAGGGCGGCAGCCTGTCGCTCGAACAGGCGCTCACCTCGCACAAGCGCGGCCTGGAGCTCGCGCGCTTATGCCAGGAAAGGCTGGAGGCCGCGCAGCACCAGGTGAAAGTGCTCGAAGGCGAGGTGCTGAAGAAGCTTTCCACGGCCGCCGGTCCCGGTGACGAGGCCTGATCCCGCCTTCGCGGACTGGATGGGCGGCATCCAGGCGCGAATGGAAGGCGCGCTGTCGCGCGTGCTGCCGAGTGCCCAGGTCGCGCCGGCGCGCCTGCACGAGGCGATGCGCTACGCCAGCCTGGAGGGCGGCAAGCGCGTGCGGCCGCTGCTCACCTTCGCCGCGGGCGAGCTCGCCGGCGCGAGGCCCGAGCGGCTCGAGGTGGTCGCCGCCGCGGTCGAGCTGATCCACGCCTACTCGCTGGTACACGATGACCTGCCGTGCATGGACGACGACGTCCTGCGCCGCGGCAAGCCCACGGTCCACGTCGAGTACGACGAAGCCACGGCGTTGCTGGTGGGCGACGCGCTGCAGTCACTCGCCTTCCAGTTGCTCGCCGAACACGCGCTCGCCGACGACGCGCGGGTGCAGCTCGAGATGGTGAAGCTGCTCGCGGCGGCCGCGGGCTCGCGCGGCATGGCCGGCGGCCAGCAGATCGACCTGGAGTCGGTGGGCAAGCCGCTCACGGTGCCCGAGCTCGAAGCCATGCACATCCACAAGACCGGCGCGCTGATCCGCGCCGCGGTGCTGCTGGGGGCCGCCTGCGGCGGCGCGCTCGATGCGCCCTTGCGCACGCGCCTGGACCAGTACGCCAAGACGGTGGGCCTCGCCTTCCAGGTGGTGGACGATGTGCTGGACCACGACACGAGCACCGCGACCCTGGGCAAGACGGCGGGCAAGGACGCGCACCACGGCAAGCCGACCTACGTATCGGCGATGGGCGTCGCGCGCGCGCGCGAACTGGCGCAGGAACTCAGGCACAATGCGCTGCAGGCGCTGGAGCCGCTCGGCGAGGGGGCGCGGCGCCTGCGCGAACTGGCGGATTTCATCGTTCTCAGGAAGTTCTAGCAGTGTTCGAATTGCTCAAGACCATCGACGACCCGTCCGCGCTGAGGAAGCTCGAGCGCAAGCAATTGCCCCAGCTCGTCGAGGAGTTGCGCGCCTACGTGCTCGACTCGGTGTCCAGGACCGGCGGCCACCTGTCGTCCAACCTCGGCACGGTCGAGCTGACCATCGCACTGCACGCGGTGTTCGATACGCCGGAGGACCGCATCGTCTGGGACGTCGGCCACCAGACCTACCCGCACAAGATCCTCACCGGCCGGCGCGAGTCGATGGCGCGGCTGCGCATGCAGGACGGCATCTCGGGTTTCCCGCGGCGCGCGGAGTCGCGCTACGACACCTTCGGCACCGCGCACTCCTCGACCTCGATCTCGGCGGCGCTCGGCATGGCGGTGGCCGCGAAAGCCAAGGGCGAGAGCCGCAAGTGCATCGCCGTGATCGGCGACGGGGCCATGTCGGCGGGCATGGCCTTCGAGGCCATGAACAACGCGGGCGCCATGGACACAGACCTCCTGGTGGTCCTGAACGACAACGAGATGTCGATCTCGCGGCCGGTGGGCGCGCTCACGAACTATCTCGCGCGGCTGCTCTCGGGGCGCATGTACGCCACGGCGCGGCGCGCCAGCGAGCACATCCTCAAGCGCGTGCCGGCCATGTGGGAGTTCGCCAAGCGCACGGAAGAGCACGTGAAGGGCATGGTCACGCCTTCGACGCTGTTCGAGGTGCTATGCCGGGCAGCAGGATTGCCACATAGGTATTGGCCAGCCCGGCCCGTGAGATCATCACGAACAAGGGCACCATCAGCGCGGCAAAGGGCACCGAGAGCAGCAGCAAAAGCGCGCCAAACACCCGGTCGCGGGCCTTGGAGCGGAAAATCTCGAACCCATAGCCGGCCAGAGAGGTGACGATCAGCGTCAGGATCGTGCCGGTGATGGCGATGAAGAACGAGTTGGCGAAAACGCGCGGCGCATCCACCAGGGTGAATAATTTGTTTATATTGTCGACAAGGCTGCTGCCGAAGGTGACCTTG
>JANMUO010000253.1:0-6712 GCA_031391655.1 Betaproteobacteria bacterium | reverse complement strand
GCAGCTGGTGGCCAAGGACGCCGAATACGCGGTGAAGATGATCCTTGACGCGATGACGCAGAGCCTGCTCAGCGGCCATCGCATCGAGATCCGCGGCTTCGGCAGCTTCGGCCTCAATTACCGGCCGCCGCGCGTGGGGCGCAATCCCAAGTCCGGCGAGAAAGTGCACGTGCCGGAGAAGTACGTGCCGCACTTCAAGGCCGGCAAGGAGCTGCGCGAGCGGGTGGACTCGGAGCTCGAGGCGGCCGCGAAGGCGCAGGCCACGCGCTAAGGCCGGCGCGGGGCCCCGGTCCGCGCCATGCGCATCGTCACCCGGACGGCCTGGCTGCTGCTGTTCATCCTGCTGCTGGCGTTTGCGGCTAAGAACACTGAGCCGGTCGCCCTGCGTTTCTACTTCGACCTGGTGTGGCAGGCGCCGCTGGTGCTGCTGCTGCTCGCGTTCTTTGCGTCGGGCGCGGCGCTCGGCCTGGTCGCCTCGCTGGGTACGGTGCTGCGGCAGCGGCGCGAGGTGCTGCGGCTGCGGCGCGAGCAGCGCGCCAGGTCGCCCGCGCCGGATGCGGACCCCGCCCGGCAGGTCCCGCCCCCGGCGGCGGAGGGTTGATGGAGTTCGAGTACTGGTGGCTGCTCGGTTTCCCGCTGTTCTTCGGCCTGGGGTGGCTCGCCGCGCGCATCGACATCCGGCACCTGGTTTACCAGTCGCGCGCGTTGCCGCGCTCGTACTTCAAGGGCCTGAATTTCCTGCTCAACGAGCAGCCCGACAAGGCGATCGAATCGTTCATCGAGGTGGTCAAGGTGGACCCCGAGACGGTCGAGCTGCACTTCGCCCTGGGCAGCCTGTTCCGCCGGCGCGGCGAGTACGACCGCGCGATCCGCATGCACCAGAACCTGATCGAGCGGCCCGACCTCGCCGCCGAGCAAAAGACCGTCGCGCTGTTCGAGCTGGCGCAGGATTACCTCAAGGCCGGGATCCTCGACCGCGCGGAGGAGCTGTTCGCGAGGCTTGAGCAGGGCCCGCATGCGCGCGAGGCGCGGCGCTTCCTGCTGGAGATTTTCCAGCTGGAGAAGGAGTGGCAAAAGGCGATCGACATGGCGCGCCGCCTGGAAGCCGATTCCGGCGAATCGCTCGCCAAGGAGATCTCGCAATTCCAGTGCGAGCTCGCGGCCACCGAGGCGATGCACTCGCACCCGGATGCGGCGCGCAAGCACCTCGAGTCGGCGCTGGAGGCGAACCGCAAGTCGGTACGCGCGAGCGTGCTGCTCGGCGACCTGGAGCGCACCGCGGGCCACCTCGAGCAGGCGATCGAGCACTGGAAGCGCGTGGAGACGCAGAATCCCGCCTACCTGGCGCTCGCCGCGCAGCGGCTGCTCGATGCGCATCGCGAGGCGGGGCGGCTCGAGGAGGGGCTCACGCTGCTCATCGGCTACCTGGAGCGCTATCCGTCGCTCGACCTGCTCGACACGGTGTTCCAGTACACGCTGGAGGCCAAGGGCGCCGATGCGGCCTACAAGCTGGTGCGCGACGAACTGCGGCGCAATCCGACGCTGCTCGGCCTGGACCGGCTGCTCGAGGCGCAGATCGTCGCCGACACGCATCCCGAGCGGCGGCGCGACCTCGAACTGATCCGCAACCTGGTGCATAGCCACACCCGCAGGCTGGCCCGCTACCGCTGCGAGAACTGCGGTTTCAAGGCGCGCCAGTTCTACTGGCATTGCCCCGGCTGCGGCGGCTGGGAGAGCTATCCACCACGCCGTACGGAGGAGTTCGACCTGGCGCCATGAAAGTCACTGTCATCGGAACCGGATACGTGGGACTGGTCGCGGGCGCATGCTTCGCCGACGCGGGCAACCAGGTGTTGTGCCTCGACGTGGATGCGGCCAAGGTCGCACAGCTCAATGCAGGGGGCATTCCGATCTACGAGCCGGGCCTCGAGGCGATCGTGCAGCGCAACCGTGCGGCGGGCAGGCTCGAATTTACGACGGACGTTGCCGCGAGCGTGGCGCACGCGGAACTGCAGCTCATCGCGGTGGGGACGCCGCCTGGCGAGGACGGCTCGGCCGACCTGCAGCATGTCCTCGCCGCGGCGCGCGCCATCGGGCGCCACATGGACGGCTACCGGGTGATCGTCGACAAGTCCACGGTGCCGGTTGGCACGGCGGACAAGGTGCGCGCGGCGATTGCCGAGGAACTGCTGCGACGCGGCGCGCACCACCCGTTCAGCGTGGTGTCGAATCCCGAGTTCCTGAAGGAAGGTGCAGCGATCGAGGATTTCACGCGGCCAGACCGCATCGTCATCGGCGCGGACGATGCACGGGCGGGCGAGCTGCTGCGCGGCCTTTTCGCGCCGTTCCAGCGCAATCACGAGCGCATCCTGTTCATGAGCGTGCGTTCTGCGGAACTCACCAAATACGCGGCCAATGCGATGCTCGCGACGCGCATCTCCTTCATGAACGAGCTGGCCAACCTCGCCGAGCGCCTTGGCGCGGACATCGAAGAGGTGCGCAAGGGCATCGGCTCGGATCCGCGCATCGGCTTCGATTTCCTGTACGCGGGGGCGGGCTTCGGCGGCTCGTGTTTCCCCAAGGACGTCAAGGCGCTGCTGCGCACCAGCGACGAGGCCGGCCTACCGCTGGCGCTGCTCGCGGCGGTCGAGCAGGTGAACGAGGCACAGAAGCATGTGCTGGGCTCGAAGATCAAGGCGCGCTTTGGCGCCGACCTTGCCGGCAAGCGCATCGCGCTCTGGGGCCTGGCGTTCAAGGCCAACACCGACGACATGCGCGAGGCGTCGAGCCGCACGCTGATCGCCGACCTGCTGGCGGATGGCGCCACCGTGAGCGCCTACGACCCGGTGGCGGGCGCCGAGGCGCGCAAGCTCTTCGCCAAATACGGCGGCGTGCGCATCGCGGAGTCCGCGCTGGATGCGCTCGAGGGCGCCGACGCGCTGGCCATCGTCACCGAGTGGCGCGAGTTCCGCAGCCCGGATTTCGCTGCCGTGAAGTCGAAGCTCGCCGCGCCGCTGATCTTCGACGGCCGCAACCTGTACGATCCCGCCATGGTCAAGGCGCAGGGCTTCGAGTACTTCCCGATCGGGCGCAAGACGTGAAGATCCCGGACCTCTCGAAGGCGCGCGTGCTGGTGGTGGGCGACGTGATGCTCGACCGCTACTGGTTCGGCGACGTGGTGCGCATCTCGCCCGAGGCGCCGGTTCCGGTGGTGCTGGTCAAGCGCGAAGATCACCGCCTCGGCGGCGCGGCCAACGTCGCGTGGAACTGCAAAGCGCTGGGGGCCCGCACGCGGCTCCTGTCGGTGGTCGGGCGCGACGAGCCGGGACGCAAGCTGGCGGCGCTGCTCAAGCAGAAGGGCATCGAGGCCAGCCTGCACCGCGACGCCAAGCTGGACACCACGCAGAAGCTGCGCGTCATCGGCAGGCGCCAGCAGCTGCTGCGGATCGACTTCGAGAAGCCTCCCTCGCGCGAGGTGCTGGCGTCCAAGCTGAAGGAATTCAAGCAGGCGCTGGCCGAGTGCAATGTCGTTATCCTGTCCGACTATGGCAAGGGGGGCCTGGCGCACATCGCCGAGATGATCCGCAGCGCCCGCCGCGCCGGCCGGCGCGTCCTGGTCGACCCCAAGGGTGACGACTACGCGCGCTACAAGGGCGCAAGCATCATCACCCCCAACGTCGCTGAGTTGCGCGAAGTCGTCGGCCGCTGGACGGACGAGCAGGACCTCGGACGGCGCGCGCAGGCGCTGCGCGCCAGGCTCGGGCTGGAGGCGCTGTTGCTGACGCGCGGCGAAGAAGGCATGACGCTCTACACGCAGCGACGACCGCTCACCATCAAGGCCCAGGCGCGCGAGGTGTTCGACGTCACGGGGGCGGGCGACACGGTGATTTCGGCGCTCGCCGTCGTGCTGGGTGCGGGCGCCAGCCTGGAGAACGCAGTGCGCAGCGCCAATCGCGCGGCGGGCATCGTGGTGGGCAAGCTGGGCACGGCAACGGTCTCGCGCGCCGAACTCTTTGGAAAGGGATAGGGATGCACGTTGTTACCGGCGCCGCCGGCTTCATCGGCTCGAAACTGGTGGCGGCGCTCAACCGCCAGGGGATCACCGAGATCCTCGCGGTGGACAACCTGGAGAACGCGGACAAGTTCCGCAACCTCGTCGCCTGCGAGATCGACGACTACCTCGACAAGCGCGAGTTCCTCGCGCGCCTGGAGGCGGGCCAGTTCGACGGGGCGCTGGACGCCGTGCTGCACCAGGGCGCGTGCTCCGACACCATGGCGACGGACGGCCGCTACGTGATGGAGAACAACTACGGCTATTCCAAGTCGCTGCTCGACTGGTGCCAGGAGGAGGAGGTGCCGTTCCTCTACGCCTCCTCGGCAGCAGTGTACGGCGCCGGCAAGAACGGGTTTTCCGTGGCGCGCGAATGCGAATCGCCACTCAACGTGTACGGCTACTCCAAGTTCCTCTTCGACCAGCTGGTGCGCAGGCGCCTGGAAGGGCGCACGGCGCAGATCGTGGGCCTGCGCTACTTCAACGTCTACGGGCCCAACGAATCGCACAAGGGGCGCATGGCCTCCGTCGCGTTCCACGCCTTCCACCAGTTCAGGGCGGAGGGCAGGGTGAAGCTGTTCGTGGGCTCCGGCGGCTATGCCGAGGGCGAGCAGCTGCGCGATTTCATCCACGTGGACGACGTCGTATCGGTCAACCTGCATTTCCTGGAGGACGGCGAGCTCTCCGGCATCTGGAACTGCGGCACGGGCCGCGCGCAGGCCTTCAACGACGTCGCCGCTGCGGTCATCAACACCGCGCGCGGCATGCAGGCTTCGCCGGCGGAACTGGCAGCGCAGGGGCTCATCGAATACATCCCGTTCCCTCCCCAGCTGGCCGCCAGATACCAGAGCTACACCGAAGCTGACATCGCCTCGCTGCGGGACGCGGGCTATGGACGCGAGTTCCTGACCGTGCAGCAGGGCGTGGCGGCCTACGCCAACGAGCTGGCGCAGCAGTGACGCGCACGCTGGAAGACTTCATCGGCGACACGCCGCTCGCGCGGCTGCAGCGCCTGCCCGGCGAGGACAACCGGCGCAACGGCAACGTGATCCTCGCCAAGCTGGAGGGCAACAACCCGGCCGGCTCGGTAAAGGACCGCCCCGCGATGTCCATGATCCGGCGCGCCGAGGAGCGCGGCACGATCAAGCGCGGCGACGTACTGGTCGAGCCCACGTCGGGCAATACCGGCATCGCGCTCGCCATGGCGGCCGCGATCCGGGGCTTTCGCATGATCCTGATCATGCCCGAACACCTTTCGGTCGAGCGGCGCCAGACCATGCGCGCCTTCGGCGCCGAGATCATCCTCACGCCGCAGAAAGGCGGCATGGAAGCGGCGAGGGACCTGGCCGAGAAGATGGTGCGTGAGGGCAAGGGCATCATGCTCGACCAGTTCGCCAACCCGGACAACCCGCTGTCGCACTACGAGAGCACCGGGCCGGAGATCTGGCGAGACACCGGCGGGACGATCACGCACTTTGTGTCCTCGATGGGCACCACCGGCACCATCATGGGCTGCTCGCGCTACTTCAAGGAGAAGAACCCGAAGATCCAGGTGGTGGGCTGCCAGCCCGAGGAGGGCTCGCAGATTCCGGGCATCCGCAAATGGCCCGAAGCCTACCTGCCGAAGATCTACGACAAGGCGCGCGTGGATCGCCTGGAGTACGTGAGCCAGGGGGCGGCGGAGGACATGACCCGGCGCCTGGCGAGCGAGGAGGGGATCTTCGCCGGCATATCCTCGGGCGGCGCGGTCGCCGTGGCGCTGCGCGTTTCCAGGGAACTGAAGAACGCCGTGATCGTCACCATCATCTGCGACCGCGGCGACCGCTACCTGTCCACCGGGGTGTTTCCGGATTGAACACCGTCCTCGCGTTCGACCTCGAGACCGTCCCCGACTGCGTCGGAATCCGCCGCTTGTACGACCTGCCGTCGGACCTGCCAGACGGCGAAGTGGCCGAGATCGCCTTCCAGAAGCGGCGCACGCAGACCGGCAGCGATTTCCTGCCGCCCCAGCTGCACCGCGTGGCGGTGATTTCCTGCGTGCTACGCGAGGGCGAATCGATCAAGGTGTTTTCCCTCGGCGAGCCCGACAGCACGGAGAAGGAGGCGATACAGCGCTTCCATGATGGGATCGAGAAGTACGTGCCGCAGCTGACTTCGTGGAACGGCGGCGGCTTCGATCTGCCGGTGCTGAACTATCGCGGCCTGATCCACGGGGTTACGGCGGCCAAGTTCTGGGACCAGGGCGAGGATGACCGCGATTTCCGCTACAACAACTACGTCAGCCGCTACCACACAAGGCACCTCGACCTCATGGACGTGCTGGCGATGTACCAGCCGAGGAACAACGCGCCGCTGGACGACGTGGCGCAGCTCGCCGGCCTGCCTGGCAAGATCGGCGTGGGCGGCGCGCAGGTCTGGAGTGCCTATCAGGCCGGCAGGATCGCCGAGATCCGCGATTATTGCGAAGCAGACACCGCCAACACCTACCTGCTGTACCTGCGCTTTCAGCTGCTGCGCGGCGCGCTTACCGCCGAGCAGCATGGTCTCGAGTGCGCGCGCCTGCGCGGCACGCTGGAAAAGCTGAAAGGCGCGCACTGGCGCGAATTCCTTTCCCGTTGGTCGAGCTGAACGTCCACGCGCTGGACGCCGGAGGCCACGGCA
>JANMUO010000239.1:0-25206 GCA_031391655.1 Betaproteobacteria bacterium | reverse complement strand
CACATCTCGACGGCCTTGTCGACGCCGCCCCATTCCGACCAGTCGAGCATTGCCACCGGCGTCTTCACCGCGTAGCCCGGCGGGAAGCGGAACAGCGTTGTGTCGTCCATCTTCGCTGGATTGACGATCTTGCCCGGGTTCATCAGGCCCTTGGGGTCCAGCCAGGACTTGATCTCCCCGAGGCAGGCCGTGAGCCGCGGCCCGAAAAACGGCGCGATCCACTCCGAGCGCACCAGGCCGTCGCCGTGCTCGCCCGAGTAGGCGCCCTTGTACTGCTTGACCATGGCGCTGGCTTCCTCCGCGATGGCGCGCATCTTCGTGGCGTCGCCTGCGCGCATGTCGAGGATCGGCCGCACGTGCAGCGTGCCGACCGAGGCATGCGCGTACCAGGTGCCGCGCGTGCCATGCCTGGCGAACACCTGCGTGAGCCGGTCCGTGTACTCGGCGAGGTGCTCGAGCGGCACCGCGCAGTCTTCGATGAAGGACACGGGCTTCCCGTCGCCCTTCATGGACATCATGATGTTCAGGCCCGCCTTGCGCACTTCCCAGATGTCCTTTTGCAACTTCGCCTCGGTCACCTCGACCACGCTGCCCGGCAGGCCGAGATCGCCCATCAGCTGCACCAGTTGCTTCAGCTTCGCCATCTGTGCCGGATGGTCATCGCCTGAAAATTCCACGAGCAGGATCGCGTCCGGATCCCCGCTGATCACCGCGTCCACCGTGGCGCGGAAGGCGGCGATGTCGCGTGCTAGACCGATCATCGTCCGGTCCACCAGTTCCACCGCCGACGGGCCAAGCTTGACGATGTGCTGCGTGAGGTCCATCGCCGTGTAGAACTTCGGAAAGTGGCAGACGCCGAGCACGCGGTGCGCGGGGAGCGGGCTGAGCTTGAGGTGGAGGCGCTCGAACCAGGCGAGCGTTCCTTCGGAGCCCACCAGCAGGTGCGCAGAGTTCTGGTGCGGCGGTCCCAGGTGATCGAGGTTGTAGCCCGCGACGCGGCGCAGCACCTTCGGGAAGCGAGCCGCGATCTCGTCTTTCTCGCGCTCGTAGAGTGCGTGCAGCATGCGCGTCAGCTCCGAATCGTCGGTCATCGGGCCAAAGCGGCGCGCTTGCCCATCGCTGGTCACTGCGTCGATGGCGAGCACGTTGTGCACCATGTTGCCGTAGGCAATCGAGCGCGAGCCGCAGGAGTTGTTGCCCGCCATACCGCCCAGCGTCGCCTGCGCGCTGGTGGAAACGTCCACCGGGAACCACAACCCGTGCGGCCGCAGCTGCGCGTTCAGTTGATCGAGCACCAAGCCGGGCTGCACCACCGCGCTGCGCTGCGCGGCGTCGATTTCGAGCACGCGATCGAGGTATTTCGAGCCGTCGATCACCAGCGCCGCGCCGACCGCCTGGCCGCATTGCGAGCTGCCCGCACCGCGCGGGAGCACCGGTACGCCCGCCTCGACCGCAATCGCCAGCGCAGCGCGCGCCGCTTCCTTGGTGCGCGGCAGCACCACGCCCACCGGCATCACCTGGTAGATCGACGCGTCGGTGGCGTAGCGCCCGCGGGAGGCGGCGTCGAAGAGGATCTCGCCTTCGACTTCCTTGCGCAGCCGCTCCGCGAGCGGGAACGGCGGCGCGCTCACGCCGCCTGTCGCGCCGGCGTCGCCCGCAATTCGGCCAGCACGCTCGCGAGTTTGTGCGCCAGGTGGTCCGCCAGCAGCGCCTTGATGCCGGCCACGTCGCGCGCGGAGAGCGCATCGAGGATTTCGCCGTGCTCGCGCACCGCCGCGTCCCAGCGCTCGCGCGACAGGTTTGCCATGTAGCGCGCGCGGCGCACGTTCGCGTTCAATTGCCGGTAAGCGTTGTAGAGCACGTTGTTGCCGGAGTATTTCACGATCTTCAGGTGGATCGCCTGGTTGAACTTGAAATAGCCGGCCAGGTCGCCGCGCGCGTGGTTGGCCAGCATCTCGAAGTGCAGCGAGCGGATTTCGTTGATCTGTCCGTCGCTCGCGCTGATGCAAGCGAGTTCGCCGGCCAGCGCCTCTAGCGCGCCCATCACCGCCAGGGTTTCCGCCAGCCTCACCGGGTCCACCTGCGAGACGATGGCGCCGCGGTTCGGCAATAGTTCCACCAAGCCCTCAGTCGCGAGTACCTTGAAGGCTTCCCGTAGCGGCGTGCGCGACAAGCCCAGCTGGGCGGTAAGGAGCCGCTCGTTCAGGCGAGCGCCGGGAACGAGGCGTCCCTGGACGATGAGGTCTCGTAAGCGGTCCGCCGCCTCTTCGTGCAGGGGGCGGCGGGAAATGGGGGTTACGCCTTGCGCTTCTTCCATATTGTATGCAGAATACAAAAAATCACATCAAATTGCAACTCCTAGCCCATTGAGTAACAAATTGACTAGAATTGCATGCAAACTTAGGAGAAAAGCATGACCCGAACCGCTGGCAGGCATTTCCTGCAGATTCCAGGGCCCACCAATGTCCCGGACCGCGTCCTGCGCGCGATCGATTCCCCGACCATGGACCACCGGGGCCCGGATTTCGCTCCCCTCGGCAAGGCAGTGCTCGAAGGGATGAAGCGGGTATTCAAGACCAAGGGGGAAGTGGTGATCTACCCCGCCTCCGGCACCGGGGCGTGGGAGGCGGCACTGGTCAACACGCTTTCCGCCGGCGACCAGGTGCTGATGTTCGAAACCGGCCACTTCGCCAGCCTGTGGCAGAAGATGGCGCTCAAGCTTGGCCTGCATCCCGAGTTCCTTGCCAGCGACTGGCGCACCGGGGCTGACCCGGCGGCGATCGAGAAACGCCTGCGCGAAGACACCGGGCATCGCATCAAGGCGGTGTGCGTCGTGCATAACGAGACTTCCACCGGCGTCACCTCGCGCATCGGCGAAGTCCGCAAGGCCATCGACGCCGCGAAGCATCCTGCGCTGTTCATGGTGGATACGATCTCCTCGCTTGCCTCGCTGGATTACCGGCACGACGAATGGGGCGTGGACGTGACCGTCGCCGGCTCGCAGAAGGGCCTGATGCTGCCGCCGGGACTGTCGTTCAATGCGATCTCTGACAAGGCGCTTGCGGCTTCCAGGTCGGCGAAGCTGCCGCGCGCCTACTGGAACTGGGAAGAGATGATTGCCAATGGCAAGACGGGTTACTTCCCCTACACGCCCGCCACCAACCTCCTGTACGGCTTGCGCGAGGCCTTGACGATGTTGCTCGACGAGGAGGGACTCGACAACGTCTTCGCCCGCCACCAGCGGCACGCTGAAGCCACACGCCGCGCGGTGCGCGCCTGGGGACTGGAAGTGCTGGCGACCAATCCCGCGGAGTACAGCGGAGCGCTCACCGCGGTCCTGCTGCCCGCCGGGCACGACGCCGACCGCGTGCGCAAGATCATCCTCGAGCACTTCGATATGTCGCTCGGCACCGGCCTGGGCAAGCTCGCCGGCAAGGTATTCCGCATCGGCCACCTCGGCGATTTCAACGACCTCACGCTGATGGGCACGCTCGCGGGCGTCGAGATGGGCTTGCAGCTCGCAGGTGTGCCGGCCAAGATGGCCGGCGTGCAGGCCGCCATGCAGTACCTCGCGTCTGTCCACGCGGCAGACAAGCGCGCCGCGGCATGAGCGACCCGGTTTTCGCCGAGCGTGGATGGCGGCCGAGGAAGCCCGGTTCACGCGACGCTGAGACGTGTAAACTTGCCCAAAAAAATCACATCGACACAGCCATAGGAGGAGCAATGAAACGCATCCCTGTCGCGCTCGGCGCGGCGCTGTTGGTCATCGGCACGGCGGCATCGGCACAGTCCTGGCCGACCAAGCCGGTCACCTTCCTCAACCCGTTCCCCGCCGGCGGCGGCACCGACACCTTTGCGCGGCCAATCGCGGCGCGCCTGTCGCAAACCCTGGGCCAGCAGGCGATCATCGAAAACCAGGGCGGCGCGGGAGGCACCTTTGGCGCGGGCAACGCGGCCAAACGCGCGCCGGACGGCTACAACTGGTTCTTCGGCGCAGTGCATCACACCATCGCCGAAAGCCTTTACACCCGGTTGCCCTACGGTCTGGAGAAGGATTTCGAGCCAATCACGGTGGCAGCCTTCGTGCCAAACGTAGTGGTGGTGCACCCCAGGCATGCCGACACGATCAAATCGCTCAATGACCTGATCGCCTACGCCAGGGCCAACCCGGGGCGCCTGAACTACGGGTCGGCAGGCAGCGGCACCACGCACCATTTGTCGGTTGAGCTGTTCAAGACCATGACCAAGACGTTCATGGTCCACATCCCCTACCAGGGTGCCGGTCCGCTGATGCTGGGCCTGCTGTCCGGAACCGTGGACCTCGCGTTTGACGGCATGGGGACTTCGTCCACGCAGATCAAGGCAGGCAAGCTGATCCCGCTCGCGGTCACCAGCCCGAAACGCAATCCGGTGCTGCCGAACGTGCCGACGATGGGTGAAGCGGGACTGCAGGGCTACGAGGTACGCACCTGGTATGGCATCTGGGCGATCAAGGGCACGCCGCAGCCGATCAAGGACCGCATGTGGAAGGAAGTAGTGGCGGCGATGGAAACCCAGCAGCTGAAGGACCTCTGGGCAAGCCAAGGCGCGGAAGCCGGCGGCATGTCGCAGGAGGACATGACCAAGCTCGTCCGCACCGAGATCGTGAAATGGTCCAAGGTAGTCAAGGACGCCGGCGCCAAGGTCGACAACTAGGCGGCTAGATCGCTCCCTCGGCACGCAGCGCCGCGATCTGCGCGGCGCTCTTGCCGAGGCGCTCGCGCAGGATTTCGTCGGTATGCGCGCCGAGCGTCGGCGGCGCCAACTTGTGCTCCACGGGCGTGCCTGAGAAACGCATCGGGCTCGCCACGGTCGGCAGCTTCCCCGCCACGGGGTGCTCCAGTTCCACGCGCACTCCGCGCGCGCGCACCTGGGGCTCTTCGAACACCTGCGCCACGTTGTTGATAGGCCCATTGGGAACGCCGGCGGACTCCAGCAGTTCCAGCCACTGCGCCGTCGAGCGCCTCGAAAAGATCTCCTGCAGCAGGCGCGTCAGTTCCACGCGGTTCTCCACGCGCTTGCCGTTGGTGGCAAAGCGCGCATCTCCCGCCAGCTCCGCGCAACCGGCCGCTTCGCAGAACTTGCAATACAGGTTGTCGTTGCCGCAGGCGATGATGACCTCGCCATCGGCGGTGCGGAACGGCTGGTAGGGCACGATGTTGGGGTGCAGGTTGCCGTTGCGCGACGGCGGCTTGCCGGTCGCGAAGTAGTTGGTGTTCTGGTAGGCGAGCAGCGCGATCTGCGCATCGAGCAACGCGAGATCCAGGTGTTGGCCCTTGCCGGACTCCGCGCGATGCGTCAGCGCCGCGCAGATCGCGATCGAGGCGTACATGCCGGTGATGATGTCGGCCACCGGGACACCAGCGCGCATCGGTTCGCCGCCGGGCTCGCCGGTAACGCTCATCATGCCGCCCATGCCCTGGATCATGAAGTCGTAGCCCGGGCGCTCGCGCCAGGGCCCGGTCTGGCCGAATCCGGTCACGGAACAATAGATCAGCCGCGGGTTGGCGGACTTGAGGTCGTCGTAGCCCAACCCGTAGCGCGCCAGGTCGCCGTACTTGTAGTTCTCGATCAGCACGTCGCAGGCCAGCGCGAGTTCCTTCACGATTGCCTGCCCGGCCGGGCTGGAGATGTTCACCGTGATCGATTTCTTGCCGCGGTTAGCCGAGGTGAAGTAGGCGGAATCCTTCGTCTCCTTTCCCGCCTTGTCTTTCACCCAAGGCGGGCCGAAGGCCCGCGAGTCGTCGCCCACCTTGGGGCGCTCGACCTTGATTACTTCCGCGCCCAGGTCGGCGAGGTTCTGCCCGGCCCAGGGGCCGGCCAGCACGCGCGACAGATCGAGCACCCGGATATGCGATAGCGGACCAGCCATGTCAGGTCTCCCTTCTCACCACAAGTTTGCCAACATGCGCAGCCCCAGCGCGAACAGCATCAGCGCGAACACCACGCGCAAGCGCTTCACCGGCAGGCGGTGGGCCAGCCGAGCTCCCAAGGGCGCCACCGGCATGCTCGCGGCGACGACGAGCAACAGGGCGGGCAGGTACACGTAGCCCAGGCTCCATGGGGGCAGGTCCGGCACGCGCATTCCCTGCAGCACGTAGCCGACCGAGCCCGCGACAGCGATGGGAAATCCGTTCGCCGCCGCCGTGCCGATGGCGCGCTTGAGCGGCAGGTTGCACCACGCAAGGAACGGAATCGAGAGGAACGCGCCGCCCGCCGCAAGGACGCTGGAGATGGCGCCGATGCCGGCGCCGGCGGCGAACAGCCCGCCCTTGCCCGGCAGCTCTCGCGCGGACCTCGGCTTGATCTCGACGAACATCTGCGCCGCGGCGTAGAACATGAACCCGGTGAAGAAGATGGCCAGCGGCCGAGTCGGGATGAAACCGGCAACCAGCGCGGCGGCCAGCGCGCCGGCGAGGATGCCCGGCGCCATCGCGCGCGCGATCGGCCAGTCCACGCCGCCGTGGCGATGGTGCGCGCGCACGCTCGAGATCGACGTGAAGGCGATCGTCGACAACGACGTGGCGAGCGCGAGGTGCATCATGTGCTCGGCCGGGAAACCCTTGGCGGTGAACACGAACACCAGCATCGGCACCATGACCATGCCGCCGCCGATGCCAAGCAGACCCGCGAAAAATCCCACCGCCACGCCGATGGCGAGGTAGGCCCACCACCATTCCATCAGCGAGCGCCCAGCAGGCGCGACACGAGCTCGGCAAACCCGGCGCCGGCCTCCCCTCGCGTCACGTACTTCGGCGCAGCCGTCAGCCGGCCGGCAAAGCGGGCGACATTGGCCACGCCGATCGAGTTCTCGAAGAACGCGAACATCGGCGCATCGTTCGGTGAATCACCGGCATAGGCGTACTGCGCATTCGCCGCGTCCAGGTCGGTGCCGAATCGCTCCGCGAACAGGACCCGCGTCATGGCGAGCTTGTCGTAGCCGCCGAACCAGCCATTGACGTGGATCGAGCTGATCCTGGCAGTGAGCCCCGCGTCGCGCATCAGGGCGGCGATGCGCTCGGCTGCGTCAAGCGGCAACGGTGCCACGTCCTCGCAGAAGTCGATCGCGAGGTCGGTTTCCCGGTAGGCCTGGTCCGAGGCCAGTGCGCAGCCCGGCACCGCCGCGAGGATGCGCTGCGCGATCGCCTCGAGGCGGGAGCGATTCTCCGCGCGCGCCGCGTCCGCGTCGTGGAAGCGCTTGCGCAGCCTGCCGCCTTCGTACTGGAAATAGAACGCGCCGTTCTCGCCGACCACCGCGTCCACCGGCCACATGCGCGCGATGTGATCACACCAGCCCGCCGGGCGCCCGGTGACTGCGATCGCCAGGCGCCCCGCCTGCCGCAAGCGCTCGAGCGCGCCGTAGGCTTCGCCCGTCAGGCGGCCTTCGGTGGTCAGGGTGTCGTCGATATCGAACAGCAGGCCGCGCAAACGCTCTGCGCCGGGCAACTCGGCTAGCGGCTTCATGGAGGGCGCGATTCTAGCGCGCCAGGGGCAGTCGCACGCGCAGCACCACGCCGTCGTTCGAAGGCCGGTTGGCCGCCTCGATCGACCCGCCGTGGAACTCCGCGATCAGGCGCGCAACATACAGGCCCAGTCCCAGGTGCGGCCCGCCGCCGGCCCGTTCGCCGCGCACCGACACCATCGACTCGAACAGGCGCCCGCGCATCTCCTCCGGCAGCAGCGGGCCCCGGTTCTCCACTGAGAGCAGCGCAGCGCCTTCGGCCTCCTCGAGCGCGATGCGTACCGGCTCCCCGGGCAGCGAGAATTCGACTGCGTTCTCCACCAGCTTGTCGAGGAGCTGCGCCGCCAGGTCCGCCGCACCCGCGACCTGCATCGCGCGGCCCGGCAGGTGCAGCGCGAATGGTGCCTGCGCATAGGCCATGCGGTAGCCCTCCACGCACCCTCGCACCAGCGCCTCCAGATCGAATCGCTCGCGCTCCGAAGCGCGCAGGCTCTGCTCCAGTCGGCTGGCCTCGCTCATCCGCTGCAGGATCGTGTTCAGCCGCGCGAGCCCGTGCTCGGCGCGCTCGATGTACGTGCGCGCTTCCTCTGCATTCGCCGCGAGCTTCAGGTTCTCCAGCGAGGAGCGCACCACGGCGATCGGCGTGCGCAGCTCATGCGACAGGCGTCCCGCCATGCTTTCCAGGTAGGCATGGTGCTGCGCGAGCTTCGCCAGCATGGCCGAGAAACTGCGCGACAGGTCGCCGATTTCGTCCCCCGACTCCGATCCGGCAGCAAGGCGCGCAATGCGCCCGCGCGCATCGAGCGCGCTCTCCGCTTCGTCGCGCAGGCGCCGGATGCGGTGTGAAAGCCAGGACGCGTACGCGATGAGCAGCGCCGCAGCGCCGAGGAAGATGGTCAGCGTGAGCGCCAGCAGCCGCTCCAGCGCCTCGCTGCGCAGCGAGGCGATCGGATTGGTGGTCTCCTCCACCACCACCGCTCCCGCGACCTCGTTGGCATTCCAGACTGGATGCGCCGCAGACACCACCACGGCGCGCCCGTCGACGGTGCGGCGAGTGCGGCTGCCCGGTGTTCCCTGCAGCGCAGCGGCGATGTCGCGCCCCGTGGCCAGCAGGTCGTCGGGCACCGCCTCCGAGAAATCCTCCCGCGGACGCTGGATGAGCCACCCGGCAAGGCCTTGCCAGGCCCCGCGCAGCAATCCTACGTCTTCGACCGGCGGTTCAGGGCGCCGCAGGCTGCCCGCCAGCGCCAGCACCTGGTAGCGCCGGTTCACCACCCAGATGCGCGACTCGGTGCGCTGCACGCCTCGCAGGATCGCGGCGATGTCCTGTTGCGCGGCGCGAGCGGCAAGCGCCGCTTCGCGCGCCAGCGGTACCGGCGCGGCAGCAGGGTCGAGAAGGCGCCCTTCGCTCTCCAGGATGCGCTGGAGCTCAAGTTCCGCCTCGCGCCGCAGGGCGTCGTCGCGCTCCGGCAGCGCCACCAGCAACTGCGGGCGTTCGTGCAGCGCCGTGGCGATTGCCCGCGCCGTGCCGATCAGCGCGCGCTGCTGGCCCTCGAGCAGCACCTGCTCCAGTTCGTTCACGTAGCGTATGCCGGCCCAGGGCAGCGCAAGCAGCACCAAAGCAACCAACGCCAGCTTGGCGCGCAAGCCGAAGGCAAAGCGCCGCTTCACTCCTTCCAACGGTAGCCCATGCCGTAGGCCGTCTCGATCTGGTCGAAGGCCGCGTCCACGCCCTGGAACTTGCGCCGCACGCGCTTGACGTGCGAAGTCACCGTTCCGTCATCCACGACGAGATTGGCTTCACGCATCAGCTGGTCGCGGTCCTTCACGTGCCCCGGGTGCCTCGCCAGCGCGTGCACCATCCAGAATTCGGTGAGCGTGAGCGGCACCGGCTTGCCGGCCCAGCTGACGGCAAAGCGCTTCAGGTCCACGCTCAGCGCGCCGCGCTCGATGGTCTCCTCGATTCCCTGCGGCTCGCGCGAGAGCTCCGCGCGCCGGAACAAGGCGCTGATGCGCGCCATGAGGTGCGGCAGGCTCACATCCTTGGTCAGGTAGTCGTCCGCCCCGAGCCGCAATCCGGACACGACGTCGAAATCGCTGTCGCGCGCGGTGAGGAAGATGATCGGCAGGGCGGCGGACAGTGCGCGCAGCTCGCGGCACAGCGCGAAGCCCGCGTCTGCGTCGCTGCCCAGCCCTATATCGATGATCGCAAGGTCCGGCAGGCGTGCGCGCATCGCGGCCATTGCCTCGGTGCGGCCCGCGTAGGCGCCGACCTCGAAGCCGTGCTTGCGCAGCGCTTCGCTGTAGTTGGCGCGGATGGCCGGATCGTCCTCGACGATGGCGATGCGGCGGGACATGGCCGGCGACTATAGCCCAACAGCGCCTGCCACAGGATTGCCAGAATTCTTCGCCACCCTTGCAGCGCGGCGCCGGCGCGGGGCCTCCGCCGCCGCCTTCAATGCTGCCATGACCACTCCCAATCCCGCCGCCACTGCCCGCATCGTCGTCGCCGACCTGGTCGCCTTTGTCGGGATCGCCCTGTCGATTGCGTTCACCACTGCCGCCGTGCTCATCGCCGCGGTCCTCCTGCTGGCCAGCCGCGCCGAGGCGGCACCGGCCGAAGGTTCCCAACCGGGGACACTGCTGTTGCGCACGCTGGATGGCACGGAAGCGCCGAGCGCCCCGCTGCTGTCCACCGATGTCACCTTCCGCGTCTCGGGCATGGTGGCCCGGGCGCGCGTAGTGCAAACCTTCCACAACGCCTCCGCCGACTGGGTTGAAGGGGTTTACGTGTTTCCGCTGCCGGAGAACGCTGCGGTGGACCGGCTGCAGTTGCGGATCGGGGAGCGGCTGATCGAAGGCGAAGTCCGCGAGCGCAGTGCGGCACGCAAGGCCTACGACCAGGCGCGCGCCAGCGGCCTGCGCACTGCCCTGATGGACCAGGAGCGGCCAAACATGTTCACCACTCGCGTCGCGAACATCGGCCCCCAAGAACTCGTTGCCGTGGAACTCGAGTACCAGCAGACCCTGCGCTACGACAACGGCCGCTATTCGCTGCGCTTCCCCATGGTAGTCGGGCCTCGCTACCTCCCCGGCAACCTCCGGGTGTCGGACGCAGCGCGCATCAGTCCGCCCGTCCTGCGGCCCGAGGCGGGGCCGATCAACCCGGTATCGATTCGCGTGGATCTCGACGCCGGCGTACCCATCGCGCAGGTGGCAAGCCCCTATCACCAGCTAGACGTCCGGACTGTCTCTGAAAGCAAGCGCGAGATCGAACTGGCCGCGGGTGCCGTCCCAGCCAACAGGGACTTCGAGCTGACCTGGACGCCGCAGACCGGGACCGTGCCCCAGGTGGCGTGGTTCACCGAACAAAAGGACGGCCGGCACTACGGCCTGCTGATGGTGTTGCCGCCGGCGGCGGTCCCCGGGACGCGCCTCTCGCGCGAAGTCGTGTTCGTGCTGGATACCTCCGGCTCGATGGCGGGCGCCTCGATCCGCCAGGCAAGGGATGCCCTCGAGATGGCGCTCGCGCGACTGGCGCCTGGAGATCGCTTCAACGTCATCGAATTCAATTCGACAACCCAGTTGCTGTTCGCCGATGCCCAGCCGGTGAATCCCCACAATGTGCGCCGGGCGATCGACTGGGTGCAGTCCCTGCAGGCGCGCGGTGGCACCGAGATGGCCGCTGCGCTGCGGCTGGCGCTCGACGGTTCGGACGGCGGCGGGCGCGTGCGACAGGTGGTGTTCCTTACCGACGGTGCAGTCGGCAACGAAGAAGCACTGTTCAGACTGATCCGCGAGGGTCTAGGGGATACGCGCCTGTTCACAGTCGGCATCGGCTCCGCGCCAAACAGCCACTTCATGTCAAAGGCGGCAGAACTGGGCCGCGGCACGTTCACCTACATCGGCCGCATCGAGGAAGTGCAGGCGAAGATGGCGGCGCTGTTCGCGAAACTGGAGTCGCCGGTCCTAAAAGGCCTGCAAGTGCAGTGGCCCGAGGGCATACGCGCGCAAGCCTGGCCGGCGCGCATTCCGGACCTGTACGCAGGCGAGCCCGTGGTGATCGCTGCGGCGCTCGAGCGGCTCGATGGCGAAGTGCGCGTCAGCGGCATGCGCGACGAGCGCGCCTGGGAGGCGCGCGTGCCGCTCGCGCTGAACGGCAGCGGCGCCGGCATGGGCTCGCTCTGGGCGCGCGGCAAGGTGGAAGCGTTGATCGACTCGATCCGGGAGGGCGCGAAGGAGGAGGAAGTCCGCACGCAGGTCGTCGAACTCGCGACGGCGCATCGCCTGGTCACCAAGTACACGAGCTTCGTGGCGGTGGACAAGACGCCGGTCCGTCCATCGGACGCACAACTCAAGCTCGCTGCCGTGCCGACCAACCTGCCCGAGGGCTGGGAATACGACAAGGTTTTCGGCGAACTGCCGCAGGGTGCAACCGATAGCCGCTACGCCATGCTGTCTGGTGCCTTGATGATGCTGTTCGCGCTGGCGATGCTTTTCGCGCCGCGTCGCCGGAAGTCGACATGAAACCCGATCTCGGCTGGGGCGCCGAATGCGCGTGGCCGGCGGCAGCGCCAAAAAATCCTGGTTCCTGGCCATGGAAGTCCCTGGCGCTGGCGCTGCTGCTCATCGGAGTCCTGCAGTTCGGCCACGGCGCGTGGATCCAGGCCAAGGCCTGGCTGGCTCAGGAGCTGATCGCGCATGCGTGGGCACGCACGCTCAAGGGTGAAACCGAAGTAAAGCCTTGGCCCTGGGCTGACACCTGGCCGGTGGCGCGGCTGTCCGCGCCCGGCCTCGGCATCGACCGCTATGTGCTCGCGGGCGCAAACGGCAGCGCGATTGCCTTCGGCCCCGGTCACCTGTCTGGTACTCCGGTGCCGGGCGATTCGGGCAACAGCGTGGTCGGCGGGCACCGCGACACGCACCTTGCGTTCCTGAAGAACGTGAAGCCTGGGGACGAACTCCTGGTCGAGCGGGCAGACGGTACGCGCGTCTTCTACCAGGTACGCGACGCCTTGGTGCTCGACAAGCGCGACGTGTGGGTCGCCAAACAGGAAGGACCGAACCGCCTGACGCTGGTGACCTGCTATCCGTTCGAAGCGCTGCGCGCCGGTGGTCCGCAGCGCTACGTGGTGTTCGCCTTCGAATCCAAGGACCGCGGCGGCGAGCGCGGGACGCGGGGCTAGCTTCCTCCTCTAGCCGCCCTCCCCGCTCGCCTGCTTCGGCAGGCCCGTCTTGCGTCGCCTGCCCTACGGGCGGACATCAAAGGCATCCACCACAATGAAGGCACCATCGCTCACTCCCACGATTCTCAGCGTATGCGTGCCATTGGCCAGCCCATCCGCCCTGAACACCGTGTGCTGGTATCCCTCAATCGGGGCCTCTAGATACGTATTGATCCGTTCCACAAAAACGCCATCCAGGTACACATCGGCGAGCCCGGTGGAGAGCTTGCGGCAGCCGATCCAGCTGACCGAGGTCCCGGTGAAGGTGAACGTGACGCTCGCGCCCGTCGCAGCGGATGTGGAAGCGGCCCCCTCGCTCCAGGTTCTGTTCACGTTGCCATGCGTCCAGGCGCCGTTGTAGGTGACCAACGCATCCCTCTCCTGGTAGCGCCTTCCCGGCGTCGTAACGTCGAAGGCGTCCACCACAATCTTGGCGCCCGTCGACGCGGCGTTACTGCGACCTGTCGCCTCGATCGTCAGCGTATGGTTCGCGTCGGCCAGTCCCGTGGCCGTGAACACGATGGCCTGGATCCTGTTCGCCGGAGAGTACGTGTCGACCTCGCTGACAACGCCATCAAGGGATACACGGGCGATGCCCGCATCGGGGCCGCGATAGCCGCTCCAGTTGATCGATGTCCCGCGGAACGTCAACGTGACTTTCTCGTCCGGCGTCTCAGTGACCTTCGCGCCCCCCTTCACCGGCTCGCCGACCGTGAAGACCCCGCCGCCACTCCATGCCAAATTGGCGTCCGCCTGGGCCCAACCGGCGGTGAAGATCACGTCCGGGTCAGTCTCCTGCAACTGCGAGACCACCGGCGCTTGCACGTCGAAGGCATCCACCTGAACGACGCTAGCCAGGGCCTCCGGGTTCTGCCGGCCTGTCACCTCGATCGTCAGCGTGTGGCTGCCGGGGCTCAGGCCATTCAGCGTGATGATGGGCGTGTGGATGACTACCGGGCGCGCGAACAGGTCCACTTCGACGCCTGGACCCCCGTCTACCTTGACGAGGGCGATTCCGCTATTGACGTCACGGGTGCCAATCCACGTGACCGAGGTCCCGGTGAAGGTGAATGCAGCTTGCGCCCCCGGCACTTCGGATTGCACGGCGGCTCCGCCGCTCCACGCAAACGAACCGGTGTCACTCTGCGTCCAACCGGAGCTCAAGCTTACCGCCACATTTGATTCCTCAAAGCGGCCCAAGGTCGGTGTGGTGCTAGCGCTGGTGCTGGTGGGGGTGGTAGTGGGAGTTGTGGTGGTGGTGCTACTACCGCTGTCACCGCCGCCACCGCCTCCGCAGGAAGCCAGCATGCTTGCCAACAGCAAAACCGCGATGTGTTTCATCGGACATAGTTTCGACCTGCCGTATTGCGCACCTGCGTGCGCCGATGGTCCGAACGGCCCTCTGCTGCGCGTTGCACCGTCACACCGTGCGCTCATCTTGGGATCTCCCGAAAGGGCTATGGGGAGATGCGCAATAAAGGAGAGTGCTATGAAAGTCGCCAAGATGTGGCATGCAAAGTTTCTACCAACCGTTCTTGCAACAGTTTTTCTGGCGGGATGCGGAGGTGCTGCCGAGGAGCAGAGCGCCGGCCAAAGCAACACGTTTTCGGCCGCGGCCGCGCCAAACGTGGGCACGGAGCAGAGCTTCGCGGTACTGGGCGGCTCGACAGTGACCAATACCGGTTCGAGCGTCATCACCGGAAACCTGGGTGTCAACCCAGGCACGGCGATCACCGGTTTTCCTCCCGGCATCGTGACCGGGGTGACACATGCGGCCGATGCGGAGTCGCTCCAGGCTCAGAGTGACACCACCACTCTGTATCTTGATCTGGCAAGCCAGCCGTGCACCTCCGACGTGACTGGTCAGAATCTCGGCGGCAGGACGCTCGTGCCGGGCGTCTATTGTTCTACGTCCGGGCTTCAGTTGACGGGAGCGCTCACGCTCGACGCCGGGGGCGTCGCCAATTCGGTCTGGGTGTTCAAGGCAGGGAGCACGCTCATTACGGCGAGCAACGCGTCCGTGCTGCTGACCAATGGCGCCAACCCATGCAACGTCTTTTGGCAGGTCACCAGCTCTGCGACTATCGGTACCACCACTTCGTTCGTGGGCAATATTGTCGCGCTCACGAGCATCGCCCTCCAAACCGGCGCAAAGCTGTCCGGTAGAGCCCTGGCGCGAAACGGTGCAGTGACGCTGGATAGCAACATCATCACCGTCCCCGTATGCAACGTACCGGGCACTTCCATCCCGCCCACACTCGGCAAGACCTTCAGCCCGGGCACCATCCAAGCGGGCGGGGTCTCGACTCTTACCATTACCTTGAGCAACGCCAACGGCACACCCGCCAACCTGAGCGGGCCGTTGATCGACAATTTGCCCAGCGGCATGGTGGTGGTCCCCGGCAGCGTCAGCACCACTTGCATCGAAACGCCCGCGCCCTTGTCGGGGTGGTTCATTGTCGACACGTCGAAGGTGGGCTTGACGGCCGAAGGCCTGATCCCGGCCAACAGCTCCTGTACGGTGACGGCGAATGTGACCGCGGCGGTCGCAGGCACCTACGTCAACAAGCTGCCCGCCGGCGCCTTGCAGACCGACCATGGCAATAGCGCAGCCGCGGCCGTCGCGACGCTGACCGTTCTGTAGGCCTTGCAGCAAATGAAAAAGGACCCGAATCGGGTCCTTTTTCTTGCTACTCCGACCGACGTTTCTCCTCGCTGGAGACCGATTGCTGGAGCACCGGGACGGCCGGTTGCAGCTTCCTGATCCGCGCGACCAGGTCTTGCGGGTCGAACACCGGCATGCTCACGTAGGTGTCGGCGCCGAGCGCAAATCCGGCTCTCGCTGTGGAAGCGTTCAGCTGCGAGCCCAACGTGCCTGGCGCAAGCGACAGGATGAGAAACTTCGCCTCCCCATGCACCTTGCTGTCGCGCACGCGCTTCAGGAATTCGAACATCGATTCCTCTTCAAGGTGCGCGGCACATACGATCACATCGACATGGTCCTTGCCGTCGAGAAACGCCCATGCCTCCTTGATCGTGAGCGCGCCAACCACCACGTACCCCACGTCCTTGCACGCTTCCTTCAACTGCCCGACGTTCTCAGCGCTGTCCAGAAACAGGATGCGCCAGGTCTGCATCGGTGGCTTGGCGTCCTCAGGCGCTGGATGCTCGATCTGCGGTTCATTCTGCATGGTTCGTCCTTTCCTATCGCACGGTGGCCGTCAGGCCCGTAGGCGGGTTGATGTACGCCAGAGACGACATGACATCGACTCCCTTGCCTGTTGTGGTTCTGCCAGCAAGGGCGGGGACGGATCTGCCGCCGTTCTTGATGGCGTTGACGGTATCGAGAAAGGTGTACTGCGGGTTGAAAGCACGCAGCATCGCGGCCAGTCCCGCAACCTGGGGCGAGGCCATGGAAGTGCCACTGAAGGTGTTGTAGCTGGCGTTGCCCAACCCCGCACCGGCCCAGGCGCTCAGGATATTGGTGCCCGGGGCCCCGATATCCACGCTGCTTGCGCCCCAATTCGAGAAGTTCGCCAGCGCGTAGTTCTGGTCGAGCGCGGCGACGCAGACCAGGTTCGGCTGGGTGAAGTTGCAGGGATAGCGGGCCGCGCCTGCGGCGTCATTGTCGCCGGTCTCGTTGCCTGCCACCGCCACCACCACGACGTCGCTGTTCTGTGCGTTGGTGATGGCGTCGCTGAACAACGGGTCGAAGGACCCGCCGCCGACGAAACTCATGTTGATCACCCTGGCGCCATTAGTCACGGCGAAGCTGATGCCTTGCAAGGCGGTCGCCGTCGTCACGTTGCCCGCGGTATCCAGCACGCGCACCGCCATGATGCTGGCCTTCTGGCACACGCCGGTAGTGCCCGTGCCGTTGTTGCCCACGGCGCCGATGATGCCGGCGAGATGCGTGCCGTGGCCGCTTGGGTCCATCGGGTCGTTGTCGTTGTCGGCAAAGTCATGGCCGTGGTTCGGAAAACTCGATCCCCCATTCCACATATTGGCGGCAAGGTCTTCGTGCGAGTAGTTGACGCCGGAATCAAGAAGCGCCACCACGACGCTGCTGCAGTCGGTGATGCGACCCCAGGCAGGCTCGATGTTCGTGTCGGCGCCCGCCGAGCCTGCGTTGGGCGCATAGGTGCCGGTGGTGACGGTCTGTCCGGAATTCCTGAACGCCCAGAGCTGACCGTATTGGGTGTCGTTGGGCGCCGCGGTGGCGCGATAGATGTAGTTGGGCTGGACGGATTCGACGTTTGGGTCGTTCCGGTAGGCGGTGAGCGCCGTCTCCATCGTCTGGCCGGCGCCAACCCTGACCTGCGCCCAGCCGGGGAGGTCCAGGTTTGCCACGACGGAGTGTCCCCGGAACGCCATGCTCGCCATGCGCCCCTGCATGCTGGCCGCGGGTTTGAACTTCACGAGCACCTCGCCCGGCACGTACGGCGACCCGGCCGCGCCGGCCGGAGAGGATGGGGCAAATGGTGCAGCGGCAGCCTGGGCGTAAAGCGTCAAGGCAGCACCGGCGAGTGCGGCAAAGGGCACGATCACGGCGAATGGCGGCGAGGGCTCGCTGAGGCTGCCGGTGCTGCCGCCTTGCGCATCGAGCGCCGCGAAGGCGCTCACGGTCACGCTGTAAGTCCCCGTGTGCAATGTCGCAGTGGCGGATGTTGGTGCCGTAAGCCCGGAGGTGAATGGCACATTGATCGTCGGCTGACCGCTGATCGCGACCCGGTAGCCGCCGCCCGCGCTGTTGACCCCCGTTTCGTGGTTGGGCGCCCAAGTCAAGGTGACGGTGCGGTTCGTCCCTGTCCCTGGCGGGGGGGTTGACTCGCCCTCTCCGCTGCCGCAACTCGAAAGAACCGCCACGAGCAGGCTTGCAACCACCAGCCGGCAAGTTGGACGTCGAGATCCCACGGTAGCTGGGACGATGCCATCGAAGGTGTGCCTGCGTATGTGCGCTTGCGCACAAGGCGCTGACATGAAGCCTGTGTGCTGCGTTGCGCCATGAAGAAAAGCATGATCCGCCTTGACACGGGCAGGGCCGGCACAGAAAATTTCTTTGCAAACCACAAGAAGCTATTGCGCATCGTGCAAAAGGGCGGGAACACGCCCGGGCACCGCCACCAACAAAGGAGAAAGCCATGTCTCGACGCTTCACTGCGGCGCTCACCGCCGCTGCCGCATCCCTCGCCCTGGCGCTGCCCTTCGGCGCGGCCGCGCAGGGCACCATCAAAGTCGGTTTCCCCATGATCCTTTCCGGGCCTGGCGCGCTTTTCGGCGAGCCGACCGTCAAGGGCGCGCAGATGCTCGTGGACGAAGTCAATGCCAAAGGCGGCGTGGCCGGGAAGAAGCTGCAACTCGTGGTGCGCGACACCAAGGGCAATGCGGACGAGGCAGTGCGCGTCTCGCGCGAGCTGATCCTCAAGGAAAACGTCGACTTCCTCGTCGGCACACTGACCTCTGCCGAGGGACCGGCGGTGTCCCCGATCGCCAAGGAAAACAAGATCGTCTTCATTGCGCCGATCACGAAGACCGACCAGCTGACGTCGCCCGCGAACCTGCATCCCTACGTCTTCCGTACTGCCGCGACCACGACCACCGAAGGTCGCAGCGCTGCCGAAGTGATGGCGAAATGGACACACGTGAAGACCGCCGCCACGATCAGCTACGACTACGCCTACGGTCAGGACGTGACCAAGTCGTTCGTCGAGCACCTGAAGAAGCTGCGGCCCGACATCACGATCGTCGACCAGCAGTGGCCCAAGCTCGGCGAGCAGGAGTACACGCCCTTCATCAACGCACAGATGGGAAGGAAGCCCGACGCCATTTTCTCGTCGCTCTGGGGCGGCGGCTTCGTCACCTACGCCAAGCAGGCCAAGCCGGTGGGGCTGTTCGACGCGGTCAAGTACAACTTCGTCGCCGCGGGCGAGGCGGGGTCGGTCGAGTCGGCAAAAGCGATGGGCCAGGACTATCCCTTCGGCATCTGGGCCAACTCGTACGACGTGTTCAACTGGGACGCCGGCCCGAAGTCGCACAAGGACTACATCGCGCGCATCAAGGCCTACACGAAGGAGGAAGTCCCCTCGTCCTGGCCGCTGGTCGGCTATATGGCGATGCAGTCCCTGGTCGCGGCGATCCAGAAGGCCAACAGCACCGACGCCGATAAAGTCGCGGCGGCATTGCTTGGGGTTTCGTGGGACTCCCCGATCGGAAAGCAAACGATCCGCGCCAAGGACCACAACGCCAACCGCGGCCAGTTCTGGGGAAAGATGCTGAAGGAGTCAAAGTACCCCTTTGCCATCATGACCCAGATCCAGTACGTGGATCCGCTGCCGTTCATGGACTGACAGGCCCCGCGTGACCCGCTCGGCAGTTCAGCCGGCGGGCGCGGGTGGCATCAAGAGCGTCGCGAAGGTGCTCGACATCCTCGAGTACCTCGCCGACGCCGGGCGCCCGGTGGGCGCCTCCGAGGTTGCGCGCGCCGTCGGTTTTCACGTCAGCACCACCCATCGCCTGCTGCGCACGCTCGCGGCGCGCGGTTACGTGGACCAGCACGCGGCGCAGCGCAGTTTCGTGCTCGGTCCGCAGTTGCACGCGCTCGGCAGCGCCTACGCCGGCGGCGCGGGACTGGCGCAGGTCGCGCGTCCGGAACTCGAGGCCCTGCGCGACGCCATGGGCGAGACGATCCACCTAGGCATCTATCGCAACGGCGAAGTGCTGGAGGTCGCCTCTGCCGGCGGCCTGCAGCCGGTCAGCGTGTCGCTGGGTGCGGGGCGGCGCGATCCGGCGCACTGCACTGCCCTGGGCAAGGTGCTTCTCGCCTCGCTCGACCGGGAGGCGCTCAATGCGTTTCTGCGCAGGCCGCTGGAGCGCCGCACCCCGCGCAGCCTGACGCGCAGGGCCGAGGTGCTGAAGGCGGTCGAGGCGACGCGCAGCCAGGGCTACGGCACGGACGAAGAGGAACTCGCCGCCGACATGTGCTGCATCGCCGTGCCAGTGCAGGATCCGGCCCGGCACGTGGTGGCGGCGCTCAGCATCGCGATGCCCAAGAGCCGCTACCGCAGCGGCCGCGTGGCCGTGTGGGTCAAGGCGCTTGCCGCTGCGGCAGCGCGCATTGGCGGTCGGCTGCGGCCGGGCGCCCAGTGACGGAACCGACCTTCCTGTTCGGCCAGTTCGTGAGCGGGCTCACGACGGCAATGTTCCTGTTCCTCATCGCCTCGGGCCTGTCGCTCATCTTTGGCGTCCTGCGCGTGCTCAACTTCGCGCACGGGTCGTTCTACATGCTGGGGGCCTACGTCGCCTGGCAGATGGTGCAATGGCTGGGCCCGCGCACGGAAAGCTTCTGGCTCGCGGTCCTGGTCGCAGCGCTCGCCGTGGCGCTGCTGGGCGCCCTCATCGAGCGGCTGTTGCTGCGCCATCTCTACCGGCGCGAAGAGCTGTACCAGCTGCTCTTCACCTATGCGGTGGTCCTCGTTCTCGGCGACCTCGCCAAGTTCACGTGGGGCACGCAGCAGCTTTCCGTGCCGCGCCCGCCCAGCCTGGAGGGCGCACTGCACCTCTTCGGCGTGCAGATTCCCTACTACAGCCTCTTCATCATGGCCATCGGGCCGCTGATTGCCTTCGCGTTCTGGCTCGTGCTCAGCCGCACCAGCGCGGGTCGCATGATCCGCGCCGCCGCGCTCGACCGGGAAATGCTCTCCGCGCTGGGCGCGAATACGAACTGGCTCTATGCCGGGATGTTCGCCGTGGGATCCTTCTTCGCGGGCCTGGGCGGCGCGCTGGTGACGCCGGTGCGCGCCATCGTCCCCGGCATGGACGTCGAGATCATCGTCGAGGCTTTCATCGTCGTGGTGATCGGCGGCCTCGGTTCTCTGTGGGGGACCTTCCTCGGCGCGCTCATCTTCGGCCAGGTGCTCGCCTTCGGCATCCTGGTTTTCCCGGGTTTCTCGATCTTTGCCGCTTTTGCGCTCATGGCTGCCGTGCTGATCCTGCGGCCCTGGGGCCTGCTCGGACGTCCCCTCAAGTGACCACGCGGCGCATTCCCTGGGTGCTGATCGTGTTCCTGCTGCTCGTGTGGATCCCGTGGTTCGGCTCGCGCTACTACACTTTCCTCGCCACCGACATCGTGATCCTGGCGCTCTTCGCTACCAGCCTCAATCTGTTGATCGGCTCGACCGGGCTGGTCTCGTTCGGGCACGCCGCGTACTTCGGCATCGGCGCCTACGCCTGCGCGATCCTGACCAAGAACCACGGCCTGCCGTTCCTCGTCGGCCTGGCCGCGGCCCCGGTGCTGGCAGGCGCCTTCGCGGCTTTCTTCGGATTCTTCTGCGTTCGCCTGACGCGAATCTACTTCGCCATGCTCACGCTCGCGTTTGCGCAGATCGTCTGGGCGGTCTGCCTGAAGTGGAACGACGTGACCGGCGGGGAGCAGGGCTTGCCGAGCGTGCCCTACCCGGACATGGACTGGATGAACGCGTTGCCGCTGCTGGCGGGGCTGCGCGTCGGCGAGAAGTACTACCTCGTCGCCCTGGTCGTGGTGGCAGTGTGCTTCGCCCTGCTGCGGATGATCGTGTACTCGCCCTTCGGGCGCATGCTGACCGTGATCCGCGAGAACCCGGAACGGGCCGAGTTCATCGGCATCCACGTGCGCCGGTACGAGCTTGCGGCCTTCGTGCTCGCCGGCGCCTTCGCGGGCGTCGCCGGCGCGCTGTTCGGCATCTTCAACCGCGGCGTGTTCCCCGACTTCGCCTACTGGTCGAAATCCGCCGAGGTGCTCATCATGACCCTCCTCGGCGGCATGGGCAGTTTCTGGGGCCCCGCCGTGGGCACGGCGGCGCTGCTCTGGCTGCACCAGCAGATCACCGCCTACACCCAGTTCTGGCCGTTCATCCTCGGCACGATCCTCATCTTCCTGCTGTTCGCCTTCCCCGGCGGGATCGTCGGAGCGATCGAAACCGGGCTGGCGCGTCTGCGCAGGCGCCGCCGTGCTTGAAGTCCGCGACCTGAGCAAATCCTTCGGCGGCTTCACCGCCGTGGACGGCGTCAGCATCAATGTGGCGCCGCGCCAGATTGTCGCCATCATCGGCCCGAACGGCGCCGGCAAGTCCACGCTGTTCAACCTCGTGACCGGCCATTTGCGGCCCGACGAAGGCACGGTGACGTTCGACGCGCGCGCGATCACCGGTGCCGCGCCCCACGACATCGTGCGCTTGGGCATCGGCCGCTCGTTCCAGCGCATCAACATCTTTCCGAAGCTCTCGGTGTTCCAGAACGTGCAGGCGGCGATCATTGCGCACAAGGGGTTCGGCCGGAGGCTGTGGGGCCGCTCGGGTGACCTGTTTCGCGACGAGACGACGGCGCTGCTGGATTCCATCGGCCTTGGGCCACACGCTGGCGAGACAAGCGCCGAATTGTCCTACGGCGCGCAGAAGCAGATCGAGCTTGGCATCGCGCTGGCGAGCGAACCCCGGCTGCTGCTGCTCGATGAGCCCACCGCGGGCATGTCGGCAACGGAGACGCGCGACGCGATCGCGCTGATCGAGCGCATCGTGGCGGAGCGCGGCCTGTCGCTGCTGTTCACGGAGCATGACATGGATGTCGTGTTCCAGATCGCGCAGCGCATCGGCGTCCTGCACCAGGGCAAGCTCATCGCCGAGGGACCGCCGGAGGAGGTGCGCCGGGATGCCGATGTGCGGCGGATCTACCTTGGGGAGCACGCGTGAGCGCTCCCTTGCTCGAGGTAAAGGACCTGCACGCAGCCTACGGCCTGTCGCGCGTGCTCTTTGGCGTGTCGCTGGAAATCCAACGCGGTGAATGCGTCTGCCTGCTCGGACGCAATGGCGTCGGCAAGAGCACGACGCTGCGCGCCATCATGGGGCTCACACCGCCTTCCGCCGGCGTGGTCCGCTGGCAGGGGCGCGAAGTGACCGGTTGGCCCCCCAACCGGGCGGCGCGCGCGGGCGTCGGATACGTCCCCGAGGATCGCCGCATCTTCTCGGAGCTCTCGGTCTGGGAGAACCTGGACGTGGCGCAGCGCGCGGCGAACCGGCCCGGTGCCTGGACGGTGGAGGCTGTGTACGGCCTGTTCCCGAAGCTGCGCGACCTCGCCGAGCGCGCCGGCGGCAATCTTTCCGGCGGCGAGCAGCAGATGCTCACCATCGCCCGCACCCTGATGGGCAATCCCGAACTGCTCCTGCTCGATGAGCCCTCGGAGGGCCTTGCGCCGCTGGTCGTCGAGCACCTGCTGCAGCAGGTGCTCCTGCTCAAGCGCAACGGGCTTACCATCCTGCTTGCCGAGCAGGGCGTCGAGTTCTCCCTCGCGCTGGCAGACCGCGTTTACGTACTCGAGAAGGGCGCCGTGCGCTTCTCGGGCCCCGCTTCCCAGTTGCGCGAAGACGCGGCTTTACGCAGTACGCTGCTCGCACTGTAGTCCACACATCTAAGGAGGAAACGCCATGCCGTTCGTCAACATCCGCATCCTGGAAGGTCATCCCAAGGAGCGCAAAGACAGGATCGCACGCCGCGTCGTCGACGCCATTTCCGAGGAAGCCAAGCTGCCGAAGGAGGTGATCTGGGTCGTGTTCGAGGACGTCACGGCCGACGACTGGTACGTCGGGCCAACCCGCGTCAGCCAGATGAAGAAGGGCTGAGCCCGTGAGCGCTGAAGTCCGCGATCCCCGGTTCAAGTCGGTCGTGGGAAGCGAAATGGCGTTCGAAAAGCTCGCCACCGGCTTCCTGTTTACCGAGGGCCCGCTCTGGCATGCGCGCGAGCAGAGCCTGCTGTTCAGCGACATGCCGGGCGACCACCTGCGCAAATGGAGCGCGCGGGGCGGCGTGACGACTTTTCGCAAGCCCTGCCACCAGACCAACGGCCTTGCCTGGGACGCGAAAGGGCGGCTCCTCGCCTGCGAGCATTCGTCAAGCCGCCTCACGCGCACCGAGTCCGACGGGTCGATCACGGTGCTCGCCAGCCACCACGATGGCAAGGAGCTGAACAGCCCCAACGATCTTGCCGTCAAATCCGACGGCGCGATCTACTTCAGCGATCCGACCTACGGCCGCAACGAGTACTACGGCAGGCCGCGGCCGGTGGTGCTCGCCTTTCGCGGGGTGTATCGGGTCGAGCCGGAAACAAAGCAGGTCACCCTGCTGGCGGAGGACTTCGCCCAGCCGAATGGGCTGTGCTTTTCCGCGGACGAGCGGCAGCTCTTCGTCAACGACACCGATCGGCAGCACATCCGCGTGTTCGACGTGAAACCGGATGGCACGCTCGCCAATTCGCGCATTTGGGCCCAGACCACCGGCGAGGGCGCCGGCGCTCCCGACGGCATGAAGTTCGACGCGCAGGGCAATCTGTACTGCTGCGGCCCGGGCGGAATCCATGTTTTTGCGCCGGACGCGACGTGCCTGGGGGTGATTCGGGTACCCGAGTACACGGCGAATTTCTGCTGGGGTGATACCGACTGCCGGAGCCTCTACATCACGGCGTCGACTTCCATCTACCGCATGCGCACCGCGATTCCCGGCCGGCCGCTAGCGGCCTGAACGTCGGCTTCGCTACTTCCTGCGCAGCTTGCGGATGGCTGCGAGCTGCGCTGCCATCATGGCGAACTCGCCCTGCAGGGTGGCAATCTCGGCCTTGTCCTGCGACTTCGCCATCGCCTCTTCCGCCCTCTTCAGTGCTTCAGTCGCCTTCGCCTCGTCGAGATCCTTGCCGCGAATGGCCGTGTCGGCGAGCACGGTGATGAGCTTGGGCTGCACTTCGAGAATGCCGCCGGCGACGAAGATCAGCTGCTTCTCGCCGCCGCCGGCGGGCGTGATCTCGACCGTGCCCGGCTTGATGCGCGTGATCAGTGGCGTGTGGCGCGGATAGATGCCGAGCTCGCCCGCTTCGCCGGGCAGCACGACGAATTCCGCCTCGCCCGAGTAGATCGAAGCTTCGGCGCTGACGACGTCGACGTGGATGGTGGCGGCGGCCATTACTGTAGCGTCTTGGCTTTCTCGATCGCTTCTTCGATCGCCCCGACCATGTAGAACGCCTGCTCGGGCAGGTGATCGCATTCGCCCGCGACGATCATCTTGAAGCCCTTGATGGTGTCCTTGAGCGAAACGTACTTGCCCGGCGTGCCGGTGAAGTTCTGCGCCACCGTGAAGGGCTGGGACAGGAAACGCTGGATCTTGCGGGCGCGGGACACCGCCAGCTTGTCCTCCGGCGCGAGTTCGTCCATGCCAAGGATGGCGATGATGTCGCGCAGTTCCTTGTAGCGCTGCAAGGTCGCCTGCACGGCGCGCGTGGTGTTGTAGTGGTCCTCGCCGATGGTGTTCGGGTCCACCTGGCGCGAAGTCGAGTCAAGCGGATCCACCGCCGGGTAGATGCCCAGAGCGGCGATGTCGCGCGACAGCACCACCGTCGCATCCAGGTGACCGAAGGTCGTTGCGGGCGACGGGTCGGCCGTCGGTATCGCCGGCCAGCGCATGGAT
>JANMUO010000323.1:0-7828 GCA_031391655.1 Betaproteobacteria bacterium | reverse complement strand
GCACGGGGTCTGTGCGGTAGGGAACAAGCCGCAACTTCGCGCCCCGTTCAGGCCTCGCCGAGCGCCTCTGCCAGGAACCGCCGCAGAATCAGCTTCTCCGCAATCACCTTGCCCGCGTAACGGGCGGTGGGTTCATCCAGGGCGCCGTTGTACCTCTGCAGTGCCGTTTCCATCGCGTCGGATCGACGCATGTACTCGCGCAGGATCTGCGCGCCCACCTGGATGTTCACATCCGGGTCGAGCACGGCGTACTCACCGCCGTGCTCGACAAACTTTTCCTGGTGGTACCTGGGGATGATCTGCATCAACCCCTTGGCGCCTTTGGAACTTTCAGCCACCGGGTTGTAGCGCGACTCGATCGCCATCACGGCGAGGATCAACAAGGGGTCGACGGCATGCTCGCGGCCCGAGCGATAGGCCTTCGACACGAAGCCCGCGCTTGCCGCCTCGGCCACGCGATAGCGCCGCGAGATGAATTCCGCCAGGGCGCGCTGCTCGCGCTCCTGCAAGTATTCCGGGGGCCCGGCCGGCTCGACCGGTGCTGCCGGCAGGCCAACGGCTACGATCGGTCCGGCCGCGACCTGTTTGATCAGCGTTTCCCGGGACGTGGGCAGGACAGGGGTCAGCACTACGAGTAGTCCGACCAGGGCCAAGGCTGCACGTACCAGGGAAAACAGTGGCTTGAGCGCATTTGTCATGTGCGTAGCCTGTGGGGTTACCCCGATCAGATCAGTGCGCTAGCGTACAAACCGGGGAGCTTTGTACGCGATCGCACTGACCGCATGGCAGCGCAGTGACTATCTTGCAAGACTTCGTCATGCAGATCCTATCTCTCCATCTCCGGGTACTCGCCTGTGTGGCCGGCGCCGCAATGCTGGCCTGCACCAGCTGGGCGTACGCGGATCCGCCCTCGCGCGTCGCGCGTCTCGGCTTCATGACCGGCGAGGTCGGTTTTTCCCCCGCCGGCGAGAACGATTGGAGTGAAGCGTCGATCAATCGGCCGCTGACCACCGGTGATCGCCTGTGGACGGATGCGGGTGCACGCGCCGAAATCCAGCTTGGCGGGGCGACGATCCGCATGAGCGCCGATACCGGCATTGCGATTCTCAACCTCGACGACCGCATTGCCCAACTGCAATTGACCGAAGGCACATTGAACGTGCGCGTGCGCCGTCTTGCGCCCGATCAGGTGTTGGAGGTCGCCACCCCGAATCTCGCCTTTACCCTGCGGCAGCCCGGCGCCTACCGGATCGACGTGGATCCCGACGGCGATGCAACCATGATCACCATGCGCAAAGGCCGCGGCGAAGCCTACGGCGATGACGCGGCCTATGCCATCGATTCCCCGCAGCAGTACAGTTTCACGGGGACGGACCTCGAGATCGAGCAGGTGGACACGCGGCGCCTGGACGAATTCGATCGCTGGTCGAGCGCTCGCGACCGCCGCTTCGACAGGTCGCCCTCCGCCCGCTATGTCTCGCAAGACGTGGTCGGCTACGAAGACCTCGATGCCAACGGCAAATGGCGCAATGATGCGACCTACGGCAATGTGTGGGTCCCGGATCGCGTGGCCGATGGCTGGGCGCCCTATCGCGATGGGCATTGGGCATGGATCGACCCCTGGGGTTGGACTTGGGTGGATGACGCGCCCTGGGGCTACGCGGTATCCCATTACGGCCGTTGGGCCAATCTGGGCGGAACCTGGGGTTGGGTGCCGGGCCCGGTGCGCAGCCGGGCCTACTACGCCCCGGCAATGGTCGCGTTCGTGGGTGGCAGTAACTTCCAGCTTTCGATTTCCAGCGGCAATGTCGGCGGAGTTGCGTGGTACCCGCTTGCGCCGCGCGAGGTGTATCGGCCGTCCTATGCGGTGAGCCGCGGCTATTTCGAGAATATCAACCGCAGTAATACAGTCGTCAACACCACCGTCATCAACAACTACTACAACAACGTCAATGTGACCAATGTCGTCCACGCCAACCGGCACGTGCCGGGCGCCGTGGTCGCTGTGCCGACCACCGTGTTCGCGCAATCGCAGCCAGTGTCCAGGGCGGCGGTAAGGGTCTCCCGGGACGCAATAGCAGGTCGGCCGGTGGCGGGTGTTGCACCCGTAGCTCCCACAGCGAGGAGCGTGCGTGGCGCTTCCGCCCAGCGGGAAAGGCCGCCTTCCCGCGGGTTCGAGAGACCTGTGGTCGCCCGCACGGCGGTGCCTGCGGCTCGCGCAGGGTTCGCGGCGCAACAGCCGCAGCTGGCGGCGAGGCAAGGCAGGCCGCTCGACGACGCCGCACGCAAGGATTTGAAACCCGCAGCGCAGGCGCCGGCGCCGGTGGTCAACGTAGTTGCTCCAGCACAAGTCGCGGCGCCGACTGCGGCGCCTCCGAAGGTTGGGCGCAATGGTAAAGACGCGGGTGGACGCGAAAGATCCGCGGAGCGCAAGCCGCCGGCGACGCCTGCTGCGGCGGCTGCCCAGGGCGCACCAGCCAAAGCGACGGATCAACGCGGAAGAGGCGAACGAGGCGGCAAGGCGGAGCAGCGCGGACAACCTATAACACCGCCGCAGATTGCCCCGCCACCGCAGATCGCCAAGCCGGTACCGGTCGATCCGACGAAAGACGCTCCACCGGCAACGCCGCAAGTCACTGTGCCCGCACCGGCCGCAAAGAAAGGTGGGCCGCGTTCGCCTATTGCTGCTGCGCAGGAACGCGAGGAAGAAGAACGCAGATCAAGAAGGTAGCCTGCGCTCGTTGAAAAATTCCTTTTCCATTGCGCACTGCATGTCCGCCTGCTTGTTGGCCGCAACTCTCACCAGCGCCGGCCATGCCGAAGTCGATCCGGCGGCTGGCCTGCGCGCGAAGTTCGAAGCGATGCGCATCCAGCTTGGCAGCAACCAGTTCGGCAGGCCTCTGCACCTGGACTCCGCCGAATCGGCGGATGGGTTGACGGGCAATGCCTATGCGCTCATCGACCATCCCTTCGCTACGGTGGCGGGCGCGCTGCACAGCCCGGGCGACTGGTGCGAGATCCTGGCCCTGCACATCAATACCAAGTACTGCCGCGCCGCCATGAAAGGGCAGGCGAGCGTGCTCAACGTCAGTATCGGCGCGAAGCATGACCAGCCGCTGGAGGGGGCCTACCGGGTGAAATTCGACTTTCGTGTCGCTGCGCAGACCCCGGACTACCTGCAGGTGCGGTTGGACGCAGACCAAGGGCCGCTCAGCACGCGGGACTACCGGATCGTGATGCAGGCAGTCGCGGTGGAAGAAGGCAGGACGTTCATCCACCTGTCGTATTCCTACGGCTTCGGCGCCATGGGGCGGGTGGCGCTGCAAGCCTATTTGCACACGATAGGCCGGAGCAAGGTCGGCTTCACCGTCGCCGGGATGCAGGCGAACGGCAAGCCCCGGCACATCGGCGGGTCGCGGGGCGTGGTGGAACGCAACACCATGCGCTACTACCTCGCGATCGAAGCTTTCCTCGGCGCCCTTGCCACGCCGCCGCAGGCGCGGTTTGAAAAGCGCCTGAACGACTGGTTCGCCGCTGCCGAGCGTTATCCGCGCCAGTTGCACGAGATGGAGCGGGACGAGTACCTCGACATGAAACGCAAGGAGCGCCTGCGCCAGCAGGTCTAGGAAACCCACATGTTCAAGATGCAGGTGCAGGATGACGCCAACGATCCGCGGTCCTGGCACGACGTGACGGGCCCGGATGGTTCGCCGCTGACATTTGCGAGCCAGACCGAGGCGCGCGCCAGGCTGGCGAGCCTCTATCCCGTGCAGGTGAAGATGGAGCAGTTCACCGGCCCGAAAACGACGCGAGTGATTGCCATCCTCGAGGACGAGGACGACCGGAAGTAGCGGCGGGCGCTGTGGCGAGCCTATAATTGCCGCCATGGGAAAACTCGAAACCCCGGGCGTCACCGCCGCCGCCGACCGCCAGGCGCGCACCGACCTCGCTGCCGCATTCCGCCTCGCAGTGCGCATGGACCTGCATGAGGGCGTGTGCAACCACTTCACGCTGATGCTGCCGGACGGCAAGCGGTTCCTGCTCAACGCCCACGGGCTGCACTGGAGCGAGGTCACGGCCTCCAACCTGCTCGCGCTGGACGAGAAGGGCAATGTGCTGGAAGGCGAGGGAGAGGCCGAGAAGACCGCCTTCTACATCCACTCGCGGATCCACCTGGCAAACCCGAAAGCGGTGTGCGTGCTGCATACCCACATGCCCTACGCGACCGCGCTCACGCTCACCGAGCCCGGGCGCCTCGAGATGGTGGAGCAGAACGCGCTGCGCTTCGCCGACGACATCGCCTACGACGACACCTACAACGGCCTGGTGGTGGATGACGCCGAGGGCGACCGGCTGGCGCGGGTGCTGGGGTCCAGGCGCGTGCTGTTCCTGGCCAACCATGGCGTGATCGTGGTGGGGCCGAGCGTGGCCGAGGCCTACGACCTGATGTACTACCTCGAGCGCGCCTGCCGCCTGCAGGTGTTCGCGCGCGCCACGGGGCTGCCGTTCCGCAAGGTGCGACCGGATGTGGTGCGCGAGACCTACCGCATGATCCTCGCCGACACACCCAAGTACGCCAGCTCGCACTTCGCCGCGCTGAAGCGCATCCTCGATCGCGAGGAACCGGGCTACGCGCACTGAAGTGGAAGTCCGCACCGCCGCGCAGGGCGATCTGCCTGCGATTCAGAGCATCTATTCACACCACGTGCTGCACGGGCTCGCCACCTTCGAGGAGATACCGCCCGACCTTGAGGAGATGCGCCAGCGCCACCGGGACATCACGAGCCGCGGCCTGCCTTACCTGGCGGCGGTGGAGCGAGGCGAAGTCCTCGGCTACGGCTACTGCGCGCCGTATCGCGCCCGCTCGGCCTACCGCTACGCACTGGAGGACTCCATCTACATCCGCGACGGCCACCTGGGAAAAGGCATCGGCAGCCGGATCCTCGGCGAACTGGTGCGCCTGAGCGAAGCGCTGGGCTACCGCCAGGTGATCGCGGTGATCGGCGACAGCGCCAACATCGGTTCGATCGCACTGCATGCGCGGCTGGGATTCCTCAGGGTCGGCACGCTGCGCTCGACCGGATTCAAGTTCGGCCGCTGGGTGGACAGCGTGCTGATGCAGCGCCCGCTGGGCCCGGGGGACGGCGCGCCGCCGTCTACTTGAGGAGCAACGCGGCGCCGCTCAGCACCAGCAGGGCGGCGACCACCTTCTCGAATCGCGCTTCGTCGAGACTCGCGTGCCAGCGGTCGCCGGCGAACATGGCCAGCCCCATCACTGGCGCAAACAGCAGCAGCGCCGCCAGGACGCGCCGGTCATAGAAGCCCAGGCCGCCGTAGCCGCCGGCGCGCACCAGCCCCAGGCACAGCAGCACCGAGGACATGCTGGCGCGAAAGCGCCGCTTGTCCAGCTCGAGCGCGCGCAGGTAGATGGCGTAGAACGGACCGGCCAGGCCGCCAAACACCGTGGCCACCACGCCTCCGCACACGCCGGCCCCTGCGGCAATCGCGCGCGGCGGCATGCGCGGGCCCGCTCGCCGCGGCAGGAAGGTCCACAACCCGTAGACGATGATGAAAGCCCCGAAGGCCTTGAGCAGCAGCACCTGGTCGATGGCGGCGAACAGCCACAAGCCGATGCCGACACCGATCGCCGACGGCAGTGCGAGGCCGCGCAGCACCCGCCAGTCGACGTGGCGGAATTCCTGCAGCGATTGGCCGAAGGAAGCGAGGATGCCCAGCGTCGTCACCACAGGGATCACCACCGTGAGGGGCAGGACGAAGAGCAGAAGCGGGATCACCACCACGCCCGCCCCGAAGCCGGTGGCGCCGCGCAGCGCGTAACCGCAGAACACCACCGCGAGGCAGAAGGCGAGCGCCCAGGGGCTGGCAAGCCCGGCAAGCGCCTCGGCGAATCCGCTAAGCACCGATGCGGATGACGACCTTGCCTTTGGCCTTGCGCGAGGCGAGCAGGTTCATCGCTTCCCCCGCCTTGGCGAGCGGAAACGTCGTGGACACGTGGGGCTTCAGCTTGCCCGCCGCGAACCACTTGGCGAGCTGGCGCGCGCTTTGGGCAAAGACCTCCGGTTCGCGTCGCGTGAAATCGCCCCAGAACACGCCGACCACCGAGGCGCCCTTCAGCAGCGCGAGATTGAGCGGCAACTTGGGGATCTCGCCCGCGGCGAAACCGATCACCAGGTGCCTGCCGCGCCAGGCGATGGAGCGGAACGCTGGCTCGCTGTAGGCGCCGCCGACCGCGTCGTAGATCACGTCCACGCCCTTGCCGCCGGTGAGTGCCTTGATGCGCTCGCGCAGGTCCTCGGTGGCGTAGTTGATGACTTCGTCCGCGCCGTGCTGCCGGCACACGGCGAGTTTGTCGTCGCTCGAGGCGCAGGCGATGACGCGCGCGCCCATCGCTTTCCCGATCTCGATCGCCGCCACGCCCACGCCGCCGGCGGCGCCGAGCACCAGCAGGGTTTCGCCGGATTTCATCTGCGCGCGATCGCGCAGCGCATGGTCGGTGGTGCCGTAGGTGAGGATGAACGAGGCGCCCTCCTCGAAGCTCATCCCTTCGGGCAGCGGCAGCAGCCGCACCGCTTCGGTCTTCACTTCCTCGGCGAAGGCGCCGAAGGTGACGAAGGCGATCACCTTGTCGCCCGCCTTCACGTTCGTCACGCCCGGGCCGACTTCCTTCACCACGCCGGCGAGCTCGCTGCCGGGGGAGAACGGCAGCGGCGGCTTGAACTGGTACTTGTTCTGGATGATCAGGACGTCGGGAAAGTTGACGCTCGCCGCCTTGATGCTGACGACGACCTCGCCCGCGCCCGGCTTGGGCGAGGGCAGGTCTTCGAGCACCAGCGATTCGGGGGGGCCGAACTGCTTGCAGAGCACGGCTTTCATGGGGCCTCGTTCAGGGGGTCACGTGGATCGGGCGGCGAGGCCGCCGTCGATCGACAGGATGCAGCCGGTGGTATAGGACGAACGTTCCGAGGCGAGGAATGCCACCGCCCAGGCGATCTCCTCGGGCGAAGACGGGCGCCCGAAGGACATGCCGGCGAAGAGCTCGGTGTAGCGCTCAGGGTCGCCGAACTTGGTCTCGGCGCGCTGGCGGAACAGGCTTTTCAGGCGGTCGGTGGCCACTGGACCCGGATTGATGCCCACGACACGGACGCCATCCGCGTGGGAAGCGCCCCCCAGGGTGCGCGTGAACGCCATCAACCCGGCATTGGCGGTGCTGCCGGCGATGTAGCTCGCGTCGAGCTTTTCGCCAGCGTTGCCCAGGATGTTGACGATGACCCCGGCCTTCTTCGCCTTCATGCGCCCGTACACCTGGCGCGTCAGGTTGATGTAGCCGAACATCTTCAGGTCCCAGGCTCGGCGCCAGGTGTCCTCGTCCACGCGCAGCAGGTCGCCGCCGGGGATCGCGCCGGCATTGTTGACCAAGATGTCCAGGTCGCCCGCCCAGGCGGCCAACGCCTCCGCCGCGCCGCGCAGCGACAGGTCGATGGCCTTGGCATTGGGCCCGGACTGGGGATTGCGCGCCGCCACAAGAACGGTGCAGCCCTCGGCGGCGAGCACCTCGGCGCAGGCGCGGCCGATGCCTTTCGAACCGCCGGTCACCAGCGCCCGCTTTCCTTTAAGCTTCAGGTCCATTTCCCGGAAGTCTAGCAAGATGCCCCAGATCAAAACCGGCGACGGCGTAAAAATCCACTACGAGGAATGCGGCAGCGGCGTGCCGGTGGTGTTCGTGCACGAATTCGCCGGCGACCTCCGCAGCTGGGAGCCGCAGATCTCGCATTTCTCGCGGCGCTACCGCTGCATCGCCTACAACGCG
>JANMUO010000373.1:0-2919 GCA_031391655.1 Betaproteobacteria bacterium | reverse complement strand
CATCACGCGGTAGAACATCCACGACAACAGCAGGATGATGAGGAAGTAGATCAGCGACATCGCTCCCGCGGGACCGAGGTCGAACTGGCCGAGCGCGATCTTCACCAGGTCGATCGACAGCAGCGTGGTCGAGTTGCCCGGCCCGCCGCCGGTGAGCACGAAGGGCTCGGTATAGATCATGAAGCTGTCCATGAAGCGCAGCAGCTCCGCAATGGTGAGGACATGCTTCAGCTTGGGCAGCTGCACGTGGCGGAACACCGCCCAGGCCGAGGCGCCGTCGATCTTCGCCGCCTGGTAGTAGGCGTCCGGGATCGCGGAGAGGCCCGCGTAGGCGAGCAGCGCCACCAGCGAAGTCCAGTGCCAGACGTCCATCGCGATCAGCGTGGCCCAGGCAGCGAGCGGCTGGCGCGTGAAGTTGTAGTCGAAGCCGAGCTTGTTCAGCGACCAGCCCAGCAGGCCGATGTCGGGCAGCGCGAAGATGTTCCACATGGCGCCGACCACGTTCCAGGGAATCAGCAATGGCATCGACATCAGCACCAGGCACACCGACGCCCACACGCCCTTGCGCGGCATGGCCAGCGCCACCGCTACGCCGAGCGGCACCTCGATGGCGAGGATGATCGCAGTGAACAGCATCTGGCGCTTGAGCGAGTCGTGGAAGCGCGCCGAGTGCATTACCTGGTCGAACCATTTCACGCCTTCGAAGAAAAAGCGGTTGTTGCCGAAGGTTTCCTGCACCGAGTAGTTCACCACTGTCATCAGCGGCAGCACGGCGTTGAAGCCGACCAGCAGCACCACCGGCAACACCAGCCACCAGGCCTTGTGGTTGACCGTTTTCGCGCTCATCGGCTTGGTCTCACGCGGCCGCCTCCCCGGCGAGCCAGCCATCCACGTACAGGCGGGTGAAGGCGGGGTCGAAGGCGAGGTAGGCGTTTTGCTCAGGCACCGCGTCGCGCTCGTCGAGCAGCACGCGGATCACGGTGTCGCCATGGCGCGTCTCCACGACCTGGTGGCGCCCGGCGTCGCTCACGCGCACCACGCGCACCGGAATGCCCTCGCTTGCAAAGCGCACGAACTCCGGCCGCACGCCGATCTCGGCGCGCTTGCCGTCGGCCGCCCCGCCGGCGTCGTTGGCGGTCGGTATGGCCATGCCGGCGAAGCGCGCGACGCCCTGCACCACCTCGCAGGGCAGGACGTTCATGCCCGGCGAGCCGATGAAATGACCGACGAAGGTGTGTCGCGGCCGCTCGAACAACTCCACCGGCGTGCCCACCTGCACCACGGCGCCTTCGTGCATCACCACCACCCGGTCGGCGAAGGTCATGGCCTCCGTCTGGTCGTGGGTCACGTAGATCATGGTCATGCCGATGCGCTGGTGCAACTCCTTGAGTTTCGAGCGCAACCGCCACTTCAGGTGCGGGTCGATTACCGTGAGCGGCTCGTCGAACATGATCACGTTCACGTCCGGGCGCACCAGCCCGCGGCCGAGCGAGATCTTCTGCTTGCCGTCGGCCGTCAGTCCCGCCGCGCGTTGCGGCAGCATTGCCTCCAGGTCGAGCAGCGCCGCGATCTCGCGCACGCGGGCATCCACCTGGGCTTCTGGCATGCCGCGGTTGCGCAGCGGAAAGGCAAGGTTGTCGTAGACGCTCATCGTGTCGTAGACCACCGGGAACTGGAACACCTGCGCAATGTTGCGCAGGTCCGGCGCCTTGTCCGTGACGTCCTCCTCGCCGAAGCGGATGCGTCCCGCGGTCGGCCGCAGCAGGCCGGAGACGAGGTTGAGGAGCGTGGTCTTGCCGCAGCCGGAGGGCCCGAGCAGCGCGTACGCGCCGCCGTCGTCCCATTGCAGGTCCACCTTCTTCAGCGCCCAGTCGGCGTCGCGCGCCGGGCTGGCGAGGTAGCTGTGGCGCAACTGCTCCAGGCGGATGCGCGCCATGTTCCTCAGCCCGCGACCCGCGCGCCGTCCGGCGCGAAGTACAGGCAGCGCGCCACGTCCAGCTCGAAGCGCGCCGCCTCGCCGACCTTGAAGATGCGCACGCCGTGCGACTGCGACACCCAGGTCATGCCGCCGAGCTCGAAGTGCACCACGCTTTCCGAGCCGCTGATCTCGGCGATCAGCACCTTGCACTCGACCTGCACGCCGCCGCCCTTGCCCGGCGCCGGCAGCACGTAGTGCGGGCGCAGCCCGATGCGGTAGGGTCCGTCGGGCAGCTCGCGCAGCCTGCCCTCGGCCGCCCAGCTCACCTCCTCCGACAGTCGCACCCGCTGGCCACTCTTGACCACCTGCGCGGTATTGATCGGCGGATCGGAGAACACGCGCGCCGTGGTCAGGTCCACCGGCTCGCGGTACACCGCGCCGTTTGGCCCGTACTGGGTCACGCGGCCCTCGTGCACCGTCGCGGTATGGCCGCCCAGCAGCAGCGCCTCCGCCGGCTCGCTGGTGGCGTACACCACCGTGCAGGCACGATCGGCGAACAGCCGCGGCAGCTCCTCGCGCAGGCCTTCGCGCAACTTGTAGTCCAGGTTGGCCAGCGGCTCGTCGAGCAGCACGAGGTCGGCGTCCTTCACCAGCGCGCGCGCCAGCGCGGTGCGCTGCTGCTGCCCGCCGGAGAGCTCGGCCGGCCTGCGCTGCAGGAATGGCGCGAGCTGCAGCAGGTCGGCGATGCGCCCGACCCGGCTGATGACCTGCGCATCCGGCGTGCGCGCCACGCGCAAGGGCGAGGCGATGTTCTCGTACACCGAGAGGTTCGGATAGTTGATGAACTGCTGGAAAACCATCGACACGTTGCGCTTCTGCACCGGGACGCCCGTGACGTCGCGGCCGCCGAACCAGACTTGCCCGGAACTCGGCGGCACCAGCCCGGCCATCAGCTGCATCAGCGTGGTCTTACCGGCGAGCGTGGTGCCGAGCAGCACATT
>JANMUO010000331.1:0-5463 GCA_031391655.1 Betaproteobacteria bacterium | reverse complement strand
GTGGATGGCGTGTCGCAACGCAATTTGCGCGTGCAGAAGTATCGCGGCTCCAGCTTCGATGAGAATGAATCGCCGTTCCTGATCGGCGCAAGCGGCCTCGAGGTCGACGCTACGCGCACCTATAGCCGTATGCACGCCAAGGCGAGCAACGAGCGTGTTTCAAGCGGCATAAAGCGGCTCGATACCATGCTGGGCGGCGGCTACTACCGCGGCGCCAGCGTGCTGATCACCGGATTCCCTGGCACCGCCAAGACAACCCTGGCGGGCACGTTCGCAGAGGCGGCATGCGGCCGCGGCGAGCGCACCCTTTTCGTGAGTTTCGATTCGGATTCAAACGAGGTGATCCGCGACCTGGCGTCGGTGGGTATCCGGCTGGATCGCCACGTGAAGACCGGGCACCTGCGCATGGTCTCGACCCGCAGCATTACCGGCAGCGCGGAGACCTACCTTGTGCGCATCAAGACGCTTGCGACCGAGCATGGCGCCCGTTGCCTGGTCATCGATCCGATGTCCACCTGGTCCAAGTCCGGCACCGACACGAACGCGCATAGCGTGGCGGAGCGGCTGACCGACTGGTCAAAGGCGAGCGGCATCACCCTCGTCTGCACAAGCCTCGTGGATGCAATGGGCCCCCAGTCGGACGGCAGCACGTCGCAGCAGTTTTCATCGCTCGCGGACACCTGGATCCAGCTCAGTTACCTGATGCAGGCCGGGGAGCGCAATCGGGGCCTGTCCATCATCAAGTCCCGCGGAACGGCACATTCGAACCAGGTCCGGGAGCTGGTCCTCAGCGATGAGGGCGTAACCCTGACCGACACCTATACCGCGGGCGGCGAAGTCCTGATGGGCACGATGCGCTGGGAGAAGGAAGGCGCCGAGCGCGTCGCGACCGAGGTCACCGAAGTGGCCGGCAAGCTGAAGCGCGTCAGGCTGGACGCCGAGGAGGCCGAGCTCCTGGTGCGGGTGAAATCGCTGCAGGTGGAGCTCGAGGCGAAGCAGGTCGAGAAGGCCCTGCTCGCGCGCACCACGGAGATCCGCAAGGGAGAGGAGTCCCGTGGCCTCACCCGCATGGGCGAGCTGCGCGGCGCCGATGCGGCAGTTCCGGGCCGCAAAACGAGCGCGCCATGAGCCGTCCCGCCAAGTCCAAATACAAGTTCCGCCTCTATGTCGCCGGCAATGCGCAGAACTCCGCGCAGGCGGTCGCCAACCTCACCGCGCTGTGCGAGGCATACTTGGCGAACCGCCACGCGATCGAAGTCGTGAACGTGTTCCGGGACCCCAAGCGTGCGCTGGCAGACGGCATCCTCATGACGCCGACGCTGGTCAAGCTTTCGCCAACCCCCGCCCCCCGAAGAATCGTCGGCACTCTTAGCCAGACGCAGCCCGTGCTGCAGGCATTGGGACTGCATCCACACGTCACATGAAGCCCGGAGACGCACTCCCGCACGGGGACGTGTCCGAGGAAGTTTCCACGCTCATCGAGGCACTGCACCGGGCCGGGCAACGCCTGGAGGAACTGACGGGCGGCGAAGTGGATACGGTGGCGGACCGCGACGGCAAGGCATTCCTGTTGCCTCGCGCCCAGGAGAAGCTGCGTCACCTCGAGGCCGCCAAGCAGTCCGCCCTCCTCACCATTCTTGCGCAGAGCGAGGCGGGCCTGCACCGCGCGCAGCTCATGGCAAAGCTCGCGCACGTCGTCACCGGCCCGGACGGGTCCTTCGAGCAGTGGTCCGAAACCCTGCCGCGACTGGTCGGTGTCGAACTGGCCCGGCTGCCCCGCACCACCCGTGCCTGGCTGAAGCTGCTGCATCCGGAGGACCGTGCACTGTTTCGCGGCACGGCGATCGAAGCGGCAGTCAACAAAACGCGCGTGGAACTGGAATACCGCTTGCACACCGGCGACGGCCGCTGGATCCACCTGCGGCAAGTCATGGAGCCGGTCACCGACGAAAGTGATGCGACAGGCGGCTTGCGCTGGTTCAACACCCTGCAGGACGTGACGGCGCAGAAACAGGCGGCTGACAGACTGCAGCGCAGCGAAAGCCTCAAGGGCGCGATCCTCGAATCGTCGCTGGATAGCGTCATCACCATCGACCATGAGGGCGCGATCGTCGAGTTCAACCCGGCCGCGGAAGCCACCTTCGGCTTCACGCGTGCGCAGGCGCTCGGCCGGCAAATGGTGGAGATGATCGTGCCGCTTCGACTGCAGGACGCGCATCGCGGAGGCATCGCCCGTTACCTCGCGACGGGCGTAGGCACCATCCTCGGCAAACGGCAGGAGCTCCAGGCGATTCGCGCCGACGGCACCGAGTTTCCCATCGAACTGGCCGTCACGGCGATCGGCGGGACACCGACGCCGATGTTCACCGGGTTCATTCGCGACATCACGGCGCGCAAGGAAGCAGACGGAAAGATCAAACGCCTCAACCGCGTGTACGCGGTGCTGAGCGGCATCAATACGCTCATCGTGCGCGTGCGCGACCGCGACGAGCTGTTCCGGGAGGCGTGCCGGATCGCCATCGAGGCCGGACAGTTCGCCAAGTGCTGGATCGGCCTCCTCGAGAGCGGCGCGCAGCAGTTGCGGATGGTGGCATCGCACGGCGGCGACCCGCAGTTCTTCCGGGACCTGGAACAGGAGGTGAACAGGAATTTCCCGGCCGGCCGCGGCTTGGTTGCGCGAGCACTCGCCACACGGCAGCCGGTGATCGCGAACGATACGGCAAACGACCCGGAGGTGCTGCTGAAGCAGGCGGCGATTGCGGGGGGCGTGCGGTCCGTTGCGGTACTGCCGCTGGTCGTCGCCGGCGAAGCCGTGGGAGTGTTCACCCTCAATGCGGAAACGCCGCGTTTCTTCGACGAGGAGGAAATGAAGCTGCTGGTCGAACTCGCCGGCGACATTTCATTCGCCCTCGACCACATCGGAAAACAGGACAAGCTCGACTACCTCGCCTACTACGACGTGCTCACCGGACTCGCCAACCGCAGCCTGTTCCTCGAGCGCGTCGCGCAGTACATGCGCAGCGCTGTCAGCGGCGGGCACAAGCTGGCCTTGTTTTTCCTCGACCTGGAACGCTTCAGGAACATCAACGACAGCCTGGGCCGGCCGGCCGGCGACGCTTTGCTGCAGCAGATCGCGCAGTGGCTGACGCGCAGCGTGGGGGATGCCAACCTGCTGGCGCGGGTGGGCACGGATCACTTCGCCGTCGTGTTGCCGGAACTGAAGCGCGACGGCGACGTGGCGCGCCTGCTCGACAAGCAGATCCAGCTCTTCCAGGAGCATGCGTTCCGCGTGAACGGGACGGAGCTGCGCATCGCCACCAAGGTCGGCATCGCGATATTTCCCAACGACGGTACCGACGCCGACACCCTGCTGCGCAACGCCGAGGCCGCGCTCAACAGGGCAAAGGCCAGCGGCGAGCGCGCCGTGTTCTACAAGCAGAAAATGACCGAACTGGCGGCCGGCAATCTGACCCTGGAGACCCAGTTGCGCCAGGCGCTGGACAATGGAGAATTCGTCCTCCACTACCAGCCCAAGGTGAGCCTCAAGAGCGGCAAGCTCACCGGCGCCGAAGCGCTCATCCGCTGGAATGATCCCCGCACGGGCCTGGTGCCGCCTGGCCGCTTCATCCCGGTGCTGGAAGAAACCGGATTGATCTACGACGTCGGGCGCTGGGCGCTGCACAAGGCCATCGAAGACTACCTGCGCTGGCGCGCCGCCGGCCTGGCCGCCGTGCGCATCGCGGTGAACGTCTCGCCCCTGCAACTGCGCAATCGCGGCTTCGTCGCAGAAATCGAGAAGGCCGTCGGCATCGATCCGGATGCGTCAGCCGGCCTGGAACTGGAGATCACCGAAAGCCTGATCATGGAGGACGTCAAGCACAGCATCGCCAACCTGCAGGCGATCCGCGCCATGGGCGTGAGCATCGCCAACGACGACTTCGGCACCGGCTACTCTTCGCTCAGCTACCTGTCCAAGCTGCCGGTGGACACGCTGAAGATCGACCGCTCGTTCGTGGTGGACATGAATTCCGGGTCGGACGGCGTGGCCTTGGTATCCACCATCATCAAGCTGGGGCATTCGCTGAAGCTCAAGCTGGTGGCGGAAGGCGTCGAGACCGAGGAGCAATCGCGCCTGCTGCGCCTGCTGAACTGCGACGAGATGCAGGGCTACCTGTTCAGCAGACCGGTGCCAGGTGAGATTTTCGCGGCAAATTTCCTCGCCCCACCTGCCGCCGGCTGAGCGTCATTCGCTGTGCAGCTCGACGCCGAACGCGCGCTTTTTCAGTTCGGCCAACTGGTCGCGCGCCTTGGCGGCCTTTTCGAACTCCAGGTTCCTCGCGTGCTCGAGCATCTGCTTTTCCAGCGCGCGGATTTCGCGCGCGAGCTGCTTCTCGCTCATCGCCTCGTAGCGCGCCTCGTCCTGCGCCGCCCGGCGCTCCTCGGCGGCCTCGCCCGCGTCGTACACCCCTTCGATCATGTCCTGGATGCGCTTGGTCACGCCGATCGGGGTGATCTTGTGCTCGATGTTGTAGGCGAGCTGCTTGTTGCGCCGGCGCTCGGTTTCTCCGATGGCGCGCTTCATCGACTCGGTCATCACGTCGGCGTACAGGATCGCGCCGCCGTTGATGTGGCGCGCCGCGCGGCCGATGGTCTGGATGAGGGAGCGCTCCGAGCGCAGGAACCCTTCCTTGTCGGCATCGAGGATCGCCACCAGCGACACTTCGGGCAGGTCCAGGCCCTCGCGCAAGAGGTTGATGCCCACCAGCACGTCGATCTCGCCCAGGCGCAGGTCGCGGATTATCTCCACGCGCTCCACGGTATCCACTTCGGAGTGCAGGTAGCGCACCTTGATGCCGTGCTCGGCGAGGTACTCGGTCAGCTCCTCGGCCATGCGCTTGGTGAGCGTGGTGACCAGCACGCGCTCGCGCTTGCCCACGCGGTCGTGGATCTCCGACATCAGGTCGTCCACCTGCGTCACCGCCGGGCGCACCTCCACCGCCGGGTCCACCAGCCCGGTCGGGCGCACCACCTGCTCCACGATCTGCGCCGACTGACGGCGCTCATAGTCGGCGGGGGTGGCCGAGACGAAGACCGTCTGCCGCACCACCTTCTCGAACTCGTCGAAGCGCAGCGGCCGGTTATCCAGCGCCGAGGGCAGGCGGAAGCCGTACTCGACCAGGTTCTCCTTGCGCGAGCGGTCGCCTTTGTACATGCCGCCGAGCTGCGGGATCGTCACGTGGCTCTCGTCCACCACCAGCAGCGCGTCCTGCGGCAAGTAGTCGAACAGCGTGGGCGGCGCCTGGCCCGGCGCGCGCCGTGACAGATGCCGCGAGTAGTTCTCGATGCCGGCGCAATACCCGAGCTCGACGATCATCTCGAGGTCGAAGCGGGTGCGTTGGTCCAGCCGCTGGGCCTCGAGCAGCTTGTCGGCGCCGCGCAACTGCGCCAAGCGGTCGACCAGCT
>JANMUO010000220.1:0-15477 GCA_031391655.1 Betaproteobacteria bacterium | reverse complement strand
GAACAGCGCACGAGAACGAAAGCGCTCCTGGCCGCGCACAAGGCCGAAGCGCGCGCAATCGGCGCGAAGCGGGTCGAGGCAGAACGCGCTCTGGACGCGCTGTTCGCGAGCGGGAACGTGAATGAGGAGGTGCTGGGCCGAGCAGTGCGCGCCGCCGCGGCGCTCGAAGGCGAGTACCGCTTGTCGCACCTGGAAACGCATCGGCGCATGCGCGTGCTGCTGACCGAAGAGCAGATTGCCCGTTACGACCAATTGCGCGGATACGCCGCTGGCGGTGCTCACCACCAGGGCGCCAAGCATTGACTCAATGCAGGACTTACCAAAAGGAGCAGAAACGATGAAACGGATTGCTGCACTCATGCTCGTCGCCGCCTTTGCGGTGTCGAATGCGCTTGCCGAAGACAAGCATCACCCAGGAGGTCTCTCCGATGGCGAGATCCGCAAAGTGGACAAGGACGCGAAGAAAGTCACCATCAAGCACGGGCCGCTCCAGAATCTTGACATGCCGGCGATGACCATGGTGTTCCAGGTGAAGGACCCCGGGGTGCTCGATCAATTGAAAGCGGGCGACAAGGTGAAGTTTCTGGCCGAGAAGATCGGCGGCACCTACACCGCGACGAAGATAGAGCCGGTGCGGTAGAACGCCTCACGCTGGTGCACATGGGCTTGCAGGCAAAGGTTCATGAGGGAGTCTTGATTTAGGTCAATCGTCGACTGGCTGGCCGGGGCATAGTCCGGCTAGAAAGTGATGAAAATCGTGAAGAGAACATTGCAAATGCGACGTGCGTCGAAACTGCGGTCTGCGGGATTAGCGTTCCTTGCGCTGTACTTTCTGGTTCTGCAACCGGTCTGCGCGGCGCACGAGCGTCACATCGGTACGCCTCAGCTTGACACGTCAGCAACTGCTCATGACGTCGCGCATTCGGACGATGCTTCGCACGCGTCGCATGACAGCACACCCTGCTGTGCGGAAATGCAAGCCTGGACCATTGCACCGGGATTTCCGGCGGCGGCCGCGGACATGAACTTCCCTCCGGAGATGACTACTGCCTTGCCGCGCGCACTCACCGCACGACCCGGATTGACTCCGCGTTCTCATCCGGCGTGGAACACTCCGTCACCGCCACCGCTTCCGTATTACGCTCGCTCGGCGCGCATTCTGCGCTGAGATCCCGGTCGTCTTCCCGCCCGCCGGCGAGCAACGCCGCGGCCGCGGCATGTCCGTTCCCCTTGGTACGAACGAAAGGATTACGTCATGGAAGCAACTCGAGCAGTTAGAGGGCGCGCCATCCCAACGGGCGTGGCGCTAGCCATAACGGTCGGCGTCGCTTACGCAGCGTGCGCTGTCGCTTTCCGCGCGGCACCGGATGCGGCAATGACATTCATGAACGCGCTGTTTCACGGCTTGGACTTCCGCAAGCTGCAAAGTGGCCCGGTAGCTTTCGACTTCGGTTCGTTCGCCTTTGCGCTCTTCGTTTTTGTGGTGTGGGCCTTCGTTCTCGGCGCCGTGTTCGGATGGATCGCTGACCGGCTGCGGCCGGCAGCCTGACGATGAACGAACCCGGCTTCCGCGGCGACCAGGCTGGCCCGGGCGAGTTGGCCCGGCTCGCGGCGATCGCGCGCGTTGCCATCGCCAAAGGCTGGGGCCGCTACGCCGAGCGGCTCGGCTTTGCGGGCGATGCGACAGACGGCACGGGTCCGCCAGCCAGCGACGCACGCCGGCTGCGTGATGCGCTGGAGGAATTGGGCCCGACGTTCGTGAAGTTCGGACAGATGCTGTCGCAGCGCGAGGACTTGTTCCCGGCGGAACTGGTATCCGAGCTTCGCGGCCTGCAGGACCGCGCGGGTTCGTTTCCGGCGGAAACTGCGCGGCGCATCATCGAGGAAGACACCGGCCGCGCCGTCGCGGACCTCTTTGCGAGCTTCGACGACCAGCCGATGGCGGCCGCCTCGATCGCCCAGGTTCATTGCGCCACGCTACCCGACGGCTCCCTGGTCATCGTCAAGGTGCAGCGGCCGGGGATCGCGAGTACGGTCGAAGGCGACATTGCCGTGCTGCGCAGGCTCGCTAAAGTGCTTCCCGCCGCGATGCCGTCGCTGAGGACATTCAATCTGGTGGAACTGGTCGACGAGTTCGCCACCACGCTGCGCGGCGAGCTCGATTTCGAGCAGGAGGCGCGCAATGCCGAGCGCTTCGCCGAGGCGAACCGCGAGGAGCCGCTCGTCTTCGTGCCGAAGATCTTCCGCGAGGCGACCACGCGGCGCGTGCTGACCATGGAGCACAGCCCGGGCCATCGCATGGACCAGGCCGCCGATCTCGCCGGGCATCTGGATATCGCGTCGGAGCTCATGCGCCTGTTTCTTACCCATGTTTTCGAACACGGCGTGTTCCATGCCGATCCGCATCCGGGAAATATCTTCCTGCTTCCGGACGGGCGCATCTGCTTCCACGATTTTGGCGCCATCGGAGAGCTTTCGCCGCGCGTGCAGGAGAGCCTGCGCCAGCTTTTTCTCGCCATCATGGCGCGCGACGCGGGCTGGGTCGCGAGCGCCTACCTCGGCATGGGCGGCGCCACGGCGGAACTCGACCGGGCGGCGTTCACCAGCGATCTCGCGGCTTCGCTCGAGCGCTACCACCGCGCGTCGGGGCTGGGCAAGCAGTCTTTCGGCGCAATCCTGCAGGAGTTCATCTCCCTCGGCCGCAAGCACCATATCCGGCTGCTGCGCGAGACGGCGATGCTCGTGCGCGCCTTCGCCGAGCTGGAAAGCCTCGTGCGCAAGCTCGATCCGCAGTTCAGCTCGCTTGCCGCCTTCCAGGCCTACAGCGGGCGGCTGCTGAAGCATGCGTTCCTGCCGGAGATGGGCGTGGGGCGCATCGCGCAGGCCTACCGCATGGCCTCCACGCTGCGCGAGGTGGCCGGCGAAGCGCCGGTAACACTGCGCCGCCTGATGGGACGGCTCGAGCGCGGCGAGCCGTTGTTCGACATCCGGCACCAGAGCGGCGGCTCGCTCGAGCGCCATCTGCTGCACGCGAGCAACCGGCTGGCGTTCGCGCTGATCATCGCCTCCATCGTTATCGGCTCCGCGATCCTGCTCTCCACGCACGCGGGGCCGCATTGGGAGGAGCTGCCGCTGCTCGGCATTGCGGGCTTCGCAATCGCCGGCGCCCTCGGAACTGCCTGGGCAGTGCTGGCATTGAAGTCGGGAAAACTGTGAATCCTTCCTCTAAGGAGACAACCATGAAATCCGGAGGCGGCGGAACGGGTCGCTGGGTGTTCCTGGGTTTCGTCCTGATCGCTGGTTGTTTCCTGCTCACCGAGCACCGCGCCCACGTGGTGCAGTTCCTGCCTTTTGCGCTGCTCCTCGCCTGCCTGTTGCTGCACCTGTTCCACGGGCACGGCGGACACGGAGGGCACGGCGGCGACGACAAGCGGGACAAAACCGAAAGGCCCGGCTCATGAACGATTCCAGCCAAATGCAGGCCTACGGATTGTGGTCGCTGGTGATCATCAATTCGCTTGTCTTCATCATCTTCGCCTTCAGTTTCGCCAAGCCGCAGAGCAGGCGCGACTGGCGCTCGTTCGGGGCCTTCTCGGCGTTCCTGGTCGCCTTGTTCACCGAGATGTACGGCTTTCCGCTGACGATCTACTTGCTGTCGGGTTGGCTCTCCAGCCGTTTTCCGGGCATCGACTTCCTGTCGCACGATGCCGGGCACCTGCTCGAAGTCATGTTCGGGTGGAAGTCCAACCCGCATTGGGGGCCGTTCCACGTCGCGAGCAACATCCTGATCGTGGCCGGCTTCTGGGTGCTGGCTTCGGCATGGAAAGTGCTCTACGAGGCACAGCGCGCGCGCCGGCTGGCAACGACCGGCGCCTACGCACGCATCCGCCATCCTCAGTACGTCGGCTTCGTCCTCATCATGACGGGGTTTCTTCTGCAGTGGCCCACGCTGGTGACGCTGTCGATGTTCCCGATCCTGGTGTTCATGTACGCCCGCCTCGCCAAGCGGGAGCAGGTCGAGATGCTTGCCCAGTTCGGCGAGGAATACCGGAGCTACATGGCGCAGGTGCCGGCTTTCATTCCGAAGGTCGGCTCGAGCGAAACTGTTTCTCAACGTTGACAAGGAGACTTGAAATGAAAAGGATACTCATAGCTGTAGTTACAGGCCTCGCGATCGCAATGCCGTTGCTGGCAACTGCGGCTCCGGATGAAGCGCAGAAGCAGATGGTCCAGCGCGCGCAGGAGGCAAAGAAGAAACTTGCCGCGGCGCAGGCAGCCTCGGGCGCCGAGCGTCAGAAAATGATGCAGGAGCACATGACGATGATGCAAGGCATGATGACGCAGATGCAGAAGGCCAAGCCGGGCGGTGGAATGTCACCGCAGCAGATGCGCGAATGGATCGACGAGCATATGAAACTCATGCAGGAAATGATGGGGCAGATGATGGACGAGCACCACATGATGATGCAGGGTGGCGGCATGCAGGGCATGGGCAAGAAGTGACGACGGGAACTCACGCATTGGCGATCGATCCGGTCTGCGGCATGCAAGTGCAGTCGGGCAAGGAGGCAGGCAGCTTCGCCTTCAAGGGCAAGACGTACCTGTTCTGCTCGAAACACTGCCTGCAGGCATTCAGTGCAGAACCAGAGCGCTACCTCGGCAAGCAGGAATCCGCAGGCAGCGGCCACGCGGCGCACCCCGCCCACGCGCATGCGATCGTGAAGCCGGTGGCCGCTCCCGCGGCCGCCGGCGCCCGCTACACCTGCCCGATGCACCCGGAAATCCTGCGCGACGCACCCGGCGACTGCCCACTCTGCGGCATGGCGCTGGTGCCCATCGCCGGGACGGGCGCGACCGACGACAGCGAACTGCACGACCTCACGCGCCGCCTGTGGTTCGGCGTCGCGCTCTCGGTACCGCTGGTGGTCCTCGCGATGGCGCCGATGCTTGGGGTTCATGAGGCTTTCGGTCTGGCGCCACGCCTGCGCGGCTGGGTCGAACTGTTGCTCGGCAGCCCGGTCGTCCTCTGGGTCGGCTGGCCGATCTTGAGGAAGTTCTGGAATTCGCTCGCGCATTGGGCGCTGAATATGTACACGCTGATCGGCCTCGGGGTAGCGCTCGCTTACCTGTTCAGTCTTGCGGCGGTGCTGGTGCCGCATCTGTTCCCTGCCGAATTCCGCGAGCACGACGGCGCGGTCGGCACCTATTTTGAGGCCGCGGCAGTGATCGTCACCCTGGTGCTCCTGGGCGACGTGCTGCAACTGCGCGCCATGGGCCAGACCAGCCAGGCGATCCAGGAGTTGCTGCGCCTTGCGCCCAATCTCGCCTGGCGGCTGCGCGATGACGGGACGGAGGAGCAGGTACCGCTGGATAGCGTGCACGCGGGCGACCGGTTGCGCATCAAGCCCGGCGAGAAGGTTCCGGTGGACGGCTCCGTTATCGACGGCTCGAGCTACGTGGACGAATCGATGGTGACCGGCGAACCGACCCCGGTTGCCAAGCGCGCGGGCGACCGCGTCACCGGGGCCACGGTGAACGGCAGTGGTTCGCTCGTGATGCATGCCGAGCGCGTCGGTTCGGATACGTTGCTCGCGCGCATCGTGCACATGGTAGGCGAGGCGCAGCGCACGCGCGCGCCGATCCAGCGCTTCGCCGACCTGATCGCAGTCTATTTCGTGCAGGCCGTGGTGGCCATCGCCGTGCTCACTGCGCTCGCCTGGTGGGTATTCGGCCCCGAGCCGAAGCTCGCTTACGCGCTGCTGAATGCGGTGGCGGTGCTCATAATCGCCTGCCCCTGCGCGCTGGGGCTCGCCACGCCGATCTCCATGACCGTCGCCATGGGGCAGGGCGCGCGCCGGGGGATACTCTTCCGCAACGCCGAAGCGATCGAGCGCATGCGGAGAATCGACGTACTGGTTGCGGATAAGACGGGTACGCTCACGCAGGGCAAGCCCGCGCTGACCGACTTCATCGCCGAAGGCGTGGAGGAGAAGGAGGCGCTGGCTCTGGTTGCCAGCGTGGAACAACTCTCCGAGCACCCGATCGCACGGGCGGTCGTTGAAGGCGCGAAAGCGCGCGGCGTGGCCGTGCAGCCTGCAACCTCCTTCGAAGCGGTCAACGGCCTGGGTGTGCGGGCAACGGTCGGTGCCCACCGGGTGCTGGTGGGAAACCGCGACTTCCTCGTTGGCGAGGGTGCCGACCCGGGGCGCTGGCAGGAACGGGCAGACGCGCTGCGCGTCCAGGCGAAGACTGTGGTGTTCTTCGCTGTGGACGGTGTGGCGGCGGGGCTGGCGGCGGTGGCCGATCCGGTCAAGGAAAGCACGCCCGAAGCGATTGCGGCGCTGAAGAAACTCGGAATCCGCATTGTCATGCTCACTGGCGACTCGAAGCGCACCGCAGAGGTGGTGGCGCGACAGCTCGGCATCGACGAAGCGATCGGCGAAGTGCTTCCTGGGGACAAGGCGGCGCACGTGAAACGCCTGCAGGCAGCGGGCCGCAAGGTGGCGATGGCGGGAGACGGCATCAACGACGCGCCGGCGCTGGCGCAGGCGGACGTGGGAATTGCGATGGGCACCGGCACCGACGTCGCAATGGAAAGCGCCGGCGTAACCCTGGTGAAGGGGGACCTGCGCGGCATCGCGCGCGCGGCGCTCCTCTCGCGCGCGACGATGCGCAATATCCAGCAGAACCTGTTCTTCGCCTTCGGCTACAACGCCCTGGGCATCCCGGTGGCGGCGGGCGTGTTGTACCCGTGGTTTGGCTGGTTGCTGAGCCCAATCATTGCCGCCGCGGCGATGAGCCTGTCGTCGGTGTCGGTAGTGATGAACGCGCTGCGCCTGAGGCGTGTACGCGTCGATGGGACGCCGCAGGGCTAGAATCCGTCCATGCATTCGCGCCGCGCCCTGTTGCGCACCACCCGCCTGATTCTCGGAGCGTTCCTGCTCGCGCAGGCCGCGCTCGCGCTTGCCACCTGCAACATGGGCGCGCGCGATGCCGCTCGTGCCGTGGCGATGGCAGCAGGCAGTGGCGATGCGCCTTGTCATGAATCGGAGAAAACCGCACCCGATTCCGGCCTTTGCCTGCCTCACTGCCTTGGGGAGCAGCAGAGCCTCGACAAACCGTCCTCTGCCGTCCCCGCGCTCGCGCCTGCAGGGGTACTGTTCATCGCGCCTGCGGTGCCTTCGCACGTGCAGCGCGTTCTACGCCGCGAGCGGCCGCTCGCGGCCTCGGCGCCCCCGCCGCGCATCCTGTTCCAGTCACTGCTCATCTGATCGGCCGCGCTCCCGCCAGGGCGGGTCGCATCTCACGTTGCCGGTAGTCGCCGCGGTTGCGGCGTGCGCCGGTCGGGCTTACCGGTCTTATCGATTGGAGTGACAAGATGAACAAATCGCATCGCGCGAACGCTGGGTGTTGGTTGCCGGCCGGGGCGCTCATGTTGCTTTTGGCGTTGCCCGCCGCAGGGCAGGACGCCGCCGATCCGCAGCTCGCCGTGCTGGTCGCGGAGGCAGCGGAGCGCAATCCCGATGTGCAAGCGGTGCGGCGCGAGACCGCCGCCGCGCGCAGCCGCATCGCCCCCGCCGGTGCGCTCGACGACCCGATGCTCGAAGTCGGGGTGCTCAACGTACCCGTCGATTCATTGAGCCTGCGGACCGAGGACATGACCATGAAGATGATCGGTCTCACGCAGCGCCTGCCCTATCCGGGCAAGCGCGCGCTGCGCCGCGAGCTTGCAGAGAAGGAGGCGGAAGCGGCCGAGAACAATCTCCAGGAGCTGGTCAACCGGGTGCGGCGCGACGTGAAAGTCGCGTATTACGACCTGGGGCTCACCGATGAGTCGCTGCGGCTGGCGGAGAGCAACCGCCGGGTGCTGGAGCAGTTCCTGTCGATCGCGGAGGCGCGCTATGGCGTGGGGCAGAGCACGCAGGCCGACGTGCTGAAGGCCCAGACTCAGGTGTCGAAGATGCTGGAGGAGCTCATCAAGCTCGGCCGCGAGCGCCCGATGCTGGAGGCGGAACTGAACCGGGCCGCCGGCCGCAGCGCGGCGCCGCGCGCAGTGAGCCCTGGACCGGGGCGCGTGCGGGAAGTGAGCCTGCGGCTCGACGAGCTGCGCGCAATCGCGCGTGCGAACCGCCCGCAGCTCCTCGCACAACAGCGCATGATGGACCGCGGCGGAAAAGCGCTCGATCTGGCGCAAAAGGACTACTACCCCGATTTTGATTTGCGGTTTTCCTACGGCCAGCGCGACAACACCCAGGACATGCGCCGCGAGGACTTGATCAGCTTCACCGTGGCGTTCAACCTGCCGGTCTGGCGGGGGTCCAAGCGCGAGCCGCGCGTCGCCGAGGCCGGGGCGATGCGCGACCAGGCCGCGGCGATGTACGAGGCGCGCCTGAACGAGATCGACGCCATGCTGCGCCAGCAGGTGGCCGCGGCCGAGCAGACGCTGAAATCGGTGCGCCTCTATGAGACTGCGCTCCTTCCCCAGGCGAGGCTCACGGCCGATGCATCGCTCTCTGCCTACCGGGTGGGCCGCGTTGATTTTTTCACCCTGCTCGACAGCCGAATGACGGTATTCAACGCCGAGACCGGCTACGCGGCGAGCAACGCGGCCTACAACAAGGCGCTCGCCGAGCTGGAGTTCCTGACCGGTGCGCCGCTGCGCTGAGGGACGATGACAATGGAACGAACGATATGGATCGCAGGCGCCGTGATCGCCGTCGCGGCGGCGCTCGCGGCGGGTTATTGGCTCGGTGCGCGCGGTAGCGCCGCCCCGGACGCGTCGCCGGCTGCAGGGCCGAGCGCCACAGAGACCGAACGCAAGGTCCAGTACTACCGCAATCCCATGGGCCTGCCGGACACGTCGCCGGTGCCGAAGAAGGACCCGATGGGGATGGATTACATCCCCGTGTTCGAAGGCGGGGAGTCGCCGGCCAAGGCAGGCACGGTCAAGATCAGTCTCGACAAGGTGCAACTGCTCGGCGTCAGGACCGAGCCCGCCGCGGAGCGCCAACTGCTGCGCTCAGTCCAGGCAGTGGGCACCATCCAGGCGAACGAGCGGCTGCTCTACAAGGTGACGCCGCGCTTCGAGGGCTGGATCGAGAAGCTGCACGTCAACACCACCGGCCAGGCCGTGGCGCGCGGCCAGCCGCTGATGGAGGTCTACAGTCCGGAGTTGATCGTCGCGCAGGACGAATACCTGATCGCCCTGCGCGCCATCGAGGACACGCGTGCGAGCAGCACCGAGGCGCAGGCGGTGATGCAGCGCCTGGCTGACGGAGTACTGCGCCGACTGCGCAACTGGGGAATCTCCGACACGGAGCTCGAAACGCTGCGCCAGGAAGGCAAGGCCCGGCAGCTCCTCACCTATCGGTCGCCGGCGGGCGGCGTGGTGCTGCAGAAGCCGAGCGTGCAGGGCATGCGCTTCATGCCCGGAGAGGCGCTGTACGAAATCGCCGACCTCTCCTCCGTGTGGCTGGTCGCCGAGGTGTTCGAACGTGATCTAGGCCTGGTGAAGGTCGGGCAGGAAGCGAAGCTGCGCATCCTCGCCTACCCGGACAAGCTGTTCGCGGGAAAAGTAGTCTTCATCTCACCGACTCTCGAGGCGGACACCCGCACCGGCCGGGTGCGCATCGAACTTGCGAACCCCGGCGGGCTGCTCAAGCCTGCGATGTACGGCAGCCTGCAGCTTTCCGTCAACCATCCGCGCGGCAAGGTGCTGGCGATCCCGGACTCCGCGGTACTCGACAGCGGCATGCGGCAGGTGGCGCTCGTGCAGCGTGGCGAGGGGCTGTTCGAGCCGCGCAACGTGAAGCTCGGCATGCGCGCCGACGGCTATGTCGAGGTGCTTGAGGGCGTCGCCACGGGCGAGCAGGTCGTAGTGCGGGCCAATTTCCTGATCGATGCCGAAAGCAACCTGAAGGCGGCGCTCGCCACGTTCGGCGAGCCCGCGCAGCCTGCGGCATCGCATCTGCATCGAGGGCAGGGGACCGTGCAGGCCGTGGACGCGAAGGGCGGCATGGTGGAAATCGAGCATGGCCCGATCGCGAGCCTCAAGTGGCCCGCGATGAGCATGGAATTCAAGGTCAAGGACAGGACGCAACTCGCGCGTCTCTCCAAGGGGCAGGCGGTAGAGTTCGAGTTCTCCGAGCAGGGCGTGGGCGAGTTCATCATCGAGCGCATTGCGCCGGGCGCGGCGGACGCGCACAGCAAGAATCACTGAGATGCTGAACCGCGTCATCGAATGGTCGGCACGCAACGTCTTCATCGTGCTGCTCGGGACGTGCTTCGTCGTCGCCTGGGGCGTCTACTCGGTCATCAAGACGCCGGTGGATGCCATTCCCGACCTGTCCGACGTGCAGGTGATCATCTACACCGAGTATCCCGGCCAGGCGCCGCAGGTGGTCGAGGACCAGGTCACCTATCCCCTCACCACCGCGATGCTCGCAGTGCCGAAATCGAAAGTGGTGCGCGGCCTGTCCGTGTTCGGCGCTTCCTTCGTCTACATCATCTTCGAGGACGGCACCGACATCTACTGGGCGCGCTCGCGGGTGCTTGAGTACCTCAATTACGTTTCCGGCCGGCTGCCGCGCGGCGTGACCGCCTCGCTGGGTCCCGATGCGACCGGCGTCGGCTGGGTGTTCCAGTATGCGGTGCTCGCGAAGAATCGCACCCTGGAGGAGCTGCGCTCGATCCAGGACTGGTTCGTGCGCTATCAGCTCACCAAGGCGCAGGGCGTCGCGGAGGTCGCCAGCGTCGGCGGCTTCGTGAAGCAGTACCAGGTGACCGTGGATCCGCGATTGCTGCAGGCCTACGGCGTGCCGCTGGCGAAAGTGATGCAGGCGATCCGCGACAGCAACCGCGATGTCGGCGGCCGCGTGGTGGAGATGACGGAGACCGAGTACGTCGTGCGCGGGCGCGGCTACCTGCGCGGCATTGCCGACATCGAGACACTGGTGGTGAAGGCCGAAGGCGGCACGCCGGTGCTGGTGCGCGACGTGGCGCGCGTGGAGAGTGTGCCCGACGAGCGCCGCGGCATCGCCGAGCTTGACGGCCAGGGCGAGGTGGTCGCCGGCATCGCAGTCGCGCGCTACGGCCAGAACGCGCAGGACGTGATCCGCAACCTGAAGGCAAGGATTGCAGAGATCTCCGCGGGGCTGCCCGAGGGTGTCTCGATCCAGGCCGTTTATGACCGCTCCGAGCTCATCCAGCGCGCCATCAAGAACCTCAACTGGACGCTGATCGAGGAGAGCCTGATCGTCGCTGCCGTGTGCATCGTGTTCCTGTTTCATGCCCGCAGCGCGCTGGTGGCGATCGTGATGCTGCCGATCGGCGTGCTGATCGCGTTCATCGTCATGGGCATCATGGGGCTCACCTCCAACATCATGAGCCTGGGCGGCATCGCCATCGCCATTGGCGTCATGGTCGACGCGGCGATCGTGATGATCGAAAACGCGCACAAGCACCTCGAGCGCCTTGCGCCCGGTGCGCCGCGCCTGGAGGCCATCATCGTCGCCTGCAAGGAGGTGGGGCCGGCGCTGTTCTACAGCCTGCTGATCATCACGGTGTCGTTCCTGCCGGTGTTCACGCTCGAGGCGCAGGAAGGGCGCATGTTCAGCCCGCTCGCGTACACCAAGACCTTCGCCATGGCGGGTGCGGCGCTGCTGTCGATCACGCTGGTGCCGGCGCTGATGTGGCTTTTCATCCGCGGCCGCGTCCCGCCCGAGCACAGCAATCCGATCGTGCGCGTCCTGATCTGGCTCTACCGGCCAGTGATCGCCTGGGCGCTGCGCTGGCGCAAGCTCACCCTTCTTGCCGCGGCAGTCGTCCTGGCGGCGACGGTCTTTCCGGCGACCCGGCTCGGCACCGAGTTCATGCCGACGCTTAACGAAGGCACGCTGCTTTACATGCCGGCAACGCTGCCGTCGCTTTCGGTCACCAAGGCGGCCGAGATTCTCCAGGCGCAGGACAGGATCATCAAGGGCTTCCCGGAGGTTTTGTCGGTGTTCGGCAAAGCTGGCCGCGCCAACACCGCCACCGACCCGGCGCCCACCGAAATGTTCGAGACGGTGATCAACCTTAAGCCGCAGAGCGAGTGGCGCGCCGGCATGACGATGGACAAGCTGATCGCCGAGCTCGATCAGGCGCTGCAGTTTCCTGGCATTGCCAACGCCTGGACCATGCCGATCAAGGCACGAATCGACATGCTCTCCACCGGCATCCGTACGCCGATCGGCATCAAAGTGTTCGGCAAGGATCTCGCCGGCATTGAGCGCGTCGCCCGCGAGATCGAGGCGGTGGTGAAGACCGTGCCCGGTACCACCAGCGCGTACGCGGAGCGCCTGACCGGCGGCTACTACATCGAGATCGAGCCCGACCGCATGGCGCTCGCTCGCCACGGTCTGGCGGTCGGCGACCTGCTGGAAGTGGTCGGCACGGCGCTGGGCGGCGAGATGGTCACCACCACTGTCGAGGGTCTCGAGCGCTACGGTGTCGTCGTGCGCTATCCACGCGACTTCCGCAGCGACCCCCATGCCATCGCCTCTCAGGTGCTGATCCCTGTCATGGGGCCCTCCGGCGCGGGCGTCGCGGCCGCGCCTGCCGCGATGGGTACGGGCGCGCAGGCGCCCAATGTCCGGGGGCTCAGGACGCTGAGCGGCACCATGGTCCCGCTTGGACAGGTGGCGCAGGTGAAGCTCGTCAAGGGCCCGCCCAACATCCGCACCGAGAACGCGCTGCTCGCGGCCTACATCTACGTCGACATCCGCGGCCGCGACATCGGCGGCTACGTGGCCGATGCGCAGAAGGCGGTGCGCGACCGCGTCAAATTTCCGCCCGGGTACTTCGCTACCTGGAGCGGCCAGTTCGAGTACATGGAACGCGCCAAGGAAAAGCTCAAGGTTGTGGTGCCGCTCACGATCCTGATTATTTTCCTGCTGCTGTACTTCAATTTCAGGCGAATTTCCGAGGCGTTGATCGTCATGCTCTCGGTGCCGTTCTCGCTCGTGGGCGGCATCTGGCTGATCTACCTGCTCGGCTACAACGTGAGCGTCGCGGTCGCGGTCGGTTTCATCGCGCTGCTCGGCGTGGCCGCCGAGACTGGAGTCGTGATGCTGATCTACCTCGATCACGCTCTGAACGCCGCCAAGGCGAGGCGGCAGGAGCGCGGCATGGGCCTGACGCTTTCCGATCTCCATGGTGCCATCATGGAAGGCGCGGTCGATCGGGTCCGGCCGAAGATGATGACGGTCGTGGCGATCATGGCCGGACTGCTGCCGATCATGTGGTCGAGCGGCACGGGCTCCGAAGTGATGCGGCCGATCGCGGCGCCCATGATCGGCGGGATGATCTCGTCGACCGTGCTGACCTTGATCGTCATTCCGGTGATCTACGCAGTGGTCAAGGGCTATATGATCCGGCGCGAGGCCACGTGAGTGCAAAGGGGCAGGAAAACCGTTGTTAAAGGAGTGACACGATGACATTCTCAAGAATTGGTCTGGCTTTGGCCGCTGCGGCGCTGCTCCTGCTGTCCGGCTGCGGCTACAACACGCTGCAAAGCACGGACGAGCAGGTGAAGTCGGCGTGGTCCGAGGTGCTCAACCAGTACCAGCGCCGCGCGGATCTGGTACCCAACCTGGTGGAAACGGTGAAGGCCTTTGCCAGGCAGGAGTTGGAGGTGTTCACCCGCGTCACCGAGGCGCGGGCGCGTGTCGGCTCGATCCAGGCCACGCCCGAGCTGGTGAACAACCCGGAGGCCTTCGCGCGCTTTCAGCAGGCGCAGGGCGAATTATCGGGCGCGCTGTCGCGGCTGCTCGTGGTGGCGGAGAACTATCCGCAACTCAAGTCCGACGCCAACTTCCGCGATCTGCAGGCGCAGCTCGAGGGCACCGAGAACCGCATTGCGGTGGCGCGCAACCGCTATATCAAGGCGGTGGAAAGCTACAACGTGACCGTGCGGCAGTTCCCGTCCAACCTCACTGCGATGGCCTTTGGCTTCAAGACCAAGCCCAACTTCAGCGTCGAGAACGAGCGCGAGATCTCCAAGGCGCCCAAGGTCGACTTCGGCCAGAAGGGCAAATGATCCGGGCGCTGCTGCTCCTGCTGCTCGCGCTCCCGGCATGGGCGCAGGTCGCCGTCCCGCAACTCACGGCTCGGGTCACCGACCTGACCGGCACGCTGACCAAGGAACAGACAGCAGCGCTGGAGCAGAGGCTGCAGTCGTTCGAGGCCCGCAAAGGCAGCCAGGTCGCGGTGCTGATGGTGCCGACGACCGTGCCCGAGGCGATCGAGCAGTATGCGCTGCGCGTCGCCGAGCAGTGGAAAATCGGCCGCAAGAAGGTCGATGACGGAGCCATCCTGGTGGTGGCAAAGGACGACCGCGCGCTTCGCATCGAGGTCGGCTACGGCCTGGAGGGCGCGCTGAACGACGCCACCGCGAACCGCGTCATCCGCGAGGTGATCACGCCGCGCTTTCGCGAGGGCGACTTCTACGGCGGCATCAATGCCGGCGTCGACCGCATGCTCCGCGTCATCGACGGCGAGCCTTTGCCCGACGCCGCGAAACCCGTGCCGCAAGTGGGCGGCGGGTTGGGGCAGTCGCTGCCGGTACTGCTCATCATGGCCATGGTGGGCGGTGGCCTGCTGCGCAGCATGCTCGGCAAGACTGTGGGTTCGATCACCACGGGCGGCGTAGTGGGGGCCGTGGCGTGGTTTCTGGTCGGCGCAGTATCGATCGCGGCAGCAGCAGGCATCCTCGCATTCATCTTCACGCTCGTCGGCGGCGGCGCAGGCCGCGGGCTCCGCGGCGGCTTCCCCGGAGGATTCGGCGGCGGCGGCTTGGGGAGGGGCGGCGGCTTTGGCGGTGGTGGATTCCGCGGCGGTGGCGGGGGCTTCGGAGGCGGCGGCGCCTCCGGGCGCTGGTAGCGATGGACCTGAAGCGTATTGCGAGGCACCTGTTTTTCTCGCCGCGCGCCTTTCCTGAGAAAGCTCTGGCCGGGATCGAGCAGGCAATCGCGAACAGCGAAGCCACGCATCGCGGCGAGATCCGTTTCGCCGCCGAAGGCGCGCTGGACAGCCCGGCGCTGTTCGGCGGACAGTCGGCACGCGAGCGCGCCATCGAAGTGTTCTCGCAGCTGCGCGTGTGGGACACGGAGGAAAACAACGGCGTGCTGATCTATCTCCTGGTCGCCGATCGCGATCTGGAGATCGTTGCCGATCGGGGCATCAACGCCCGGGTGACGCCGGGCGAATGGGAAAGCATTTGCCGCGGCGTGGAGCAGGCGCTCGCGCGCGGCGCCTACGAACAGGCCATTGTCGACGGCATCAAGGAGATTTCGCAGCTGCTTGCGCGGCACTACCCGCCGCGGCCGGGCGGCCGCAACGAGCTGCCCGACAGGCCAATGGTGCTGTAGCCAATGAGCGCCGCGGCGTGGTACCGGGACCGCGACGCGCGCTCGCTGATCGCTTTCGGTTACCTGCCCT
>JANMUO010000181.1:0-7052 GCA_031391655.1 Betaproteobacteria bacterium | reverse complement strand
CCGATCAGCGCCGCCGCCAATGCCGGGCACCTGCAGGGCAACGGCGAGATCCCGGACGTGAGCCAGCTGCGCATCCCTGTGAAGTACCTCGCCAACCTGCTCACCGCAGGCGACACCGCGCCGGTGGTGCGCGCGCTGGAGCGCATGCTGGCGATGCGCGCCTACCAGCGGGCCAAGCACGTGGACGGCAAGGCCAACCTCGCTGCCCTGCGGCAGGTGGGCATGACCCAGCTCGAGGTCGAGGACATGTACCACGTGATGGCGATCGCCAACTACGAGGACCGCTTCGTGATTCCCAGCACCCACCGCGAGTATGCCGAGAACACCTTCGACATCCGCGGCGGCTGCGGCTTTTCGTTCGGCAACGGCTGCTCCGATGGTTCCAACGAGGTGAGCCTGTTCGGCGGCACCCGCAAGCGCACCATCCCGATCAAGGCGCAGGTATGAACCATGCCCTGAGCTTGCGGGTGCTCGCGCGACTGCTGGGGTATCCCGACGCCGAACTGCGTGCCCACCTGCCTGCGCTGCGCGAGGCGCTGCGCGGCGAGCATGCGCTCGGCGCCGTGCGCCTGGCGGAACTGGAGGCGCTGATGGAGGCGCTCCTGCGCGCCGATCCCCTCGAAGCCGAGGAAGCCTACGTGCACCTGTTCGATCGCGGACGCGCCACCTCGCTGCACCTGTTCGAACACGTGCACGGCGACTCGCGCGAGCGCGGCCCGGCGATGATCGACCTGGCGCAGACCTATGACCAGGCCGGCCTCTATCTCGCGCCCGACGAGTTGCCCGATTACCTGCCCGCAGTTCTGGAATTCGTGTCCACGCAGCCGCCGCGCGAGGCCCGCGCCTTCCTCGGCGAGATGACGCACATCTTCAACGCCCTGTTCAGCGCGCTGCGGGAGCGCCAGAGCGCTTACGCCAGCGTGCTTGGCGCGCTGCTCGAGCTGGCGGGCGAGAAGGCGCAGCCGGTGGCCGTGGCGCCCGAGGAGCCGCTCGACGCCACCTGGTCCGAGCCGCCGGCTTTCGACGGTTGCTCTCCCAAAGGCCAGTCCAGGCCCGACCAGCCGCAACCCATCCACATCGTACGCAAGGACAACTCCGCAAAAGGAGCGCCCGCATGAGCACGCTGTTTGAATTTGTCTTCGGCGTTTATCCGTACATTTGCCTCACGGTGTTCCTGGTGGGCAGCCTGATCCGTTTCGACCAGAACCAGTACAGCTGGAAAAGCGACTCCTCGCAGCTGCTTCGCACGGGCAGCCTGCGCTGGGGCAGCAACCTGTTCCACGCGGGCATCCTGTTCCTGTTCTTCGGCCACCTGCTGGGCTTGCTGACGCCGCACTGGTTCTACGGTCACTTCATGGAAGCGCCGGTCAAGCAGATGCTGGCCATCTACTCGGGCGGGGCCGCGGGGGTGATGTGCTTCATCGGCTTGTCCTTGCTGATCCATCGCCGCGTGTTCGATGCGCGCATCCGCGCCACCAGCCACCCCACGGACATTGCGGTGCTGGTCATCCTGTGGGTGCAGCTGGTGGTGGGCCTGGTCACGCTGCCGTTTTCGTGGGCCCATTCGGATGGCAGCGTGATGCTGGTACTGGCCGACTGGGCGCAGCGCGTTCTCACCCTGCGCACGGTTGACGCCGAAGCGCTGGCCCACGTGCCGTGGCCTTTCCTGTTCCACGTGGTGCTCGGCATGACCATCTTCCTGCTGTTTCCTTTCAGCCGGCTGGTGCACGTGTGGAGCGGTTTTGCCGCGGTGGGCTACCTGTTGCGCCCCTACCAGGTGGTGCGCAGCCGCCGGTTGAACCTGCCCGCGGGCCACAACCAGCCGCCGCAGCGATGACCATCGCCAGCATCAATGGCGTGGCACTGCACGCCGCGGGCGAAATCCTCCCGCCTGAAGAACTGCGCCAGCGTGCCTGCACCGAGCTGCTGCGCCAGGCGGCGCAACGGGCCGGCCTGCTGGACGCCGCGGACGCGCCTTCGGCCGACGGCGTGGGGAGCGAGGCGGCTACCGGCGCCATCGAAGCGCTGCTCGAGCGGGAAATGGCGCTGCCCGAACCTTCGGAGCATGCCTGCCGCCGCCACCATGCCGCGCACGAGAGCGCCTACCGCACGGGCGAGCGCGTTCGTGTGCGCCACATCCTGTTCGCAGTGACGCCGGGCGTGGACGTGGCGGCCTTGCGCAAGCGCGCCGAACCCATCTTCCTCGACGTGCGCTGCCATGACGGCCAGGCCTCCGAAACGTTCGCCGAGGCCGCGCGCAAGTGGTCCAACTGCCCCAGCGGCGAACAGGGCGGCGACCTGGGCTGGCTCGCCGCCGCCGATTGCGCGCCGGAATTCGCGCGCGAGCTGTTAGGCCACGCTGAGGTGGGCGTGCTGCCGCGGCTGGTGCACAGCCGCTTCGGCCTGCACGTGGTCGAAGTACTGGAGCGCGATCCCGGCGTGGCGCAGTCCTTCGAATCGGTGCGCGGCGCGGTGGCCATGGCGCTGCGCCAGCAGGCCTTCGTGACCGCGTTGCGCCAATACCTGCGGTTGCTGGCGGGGCAGGCGGTGGTGCAGGGCGTGGAGCTCGAGGCGGCCGGGACGCCGCTGGTGCAGTAGCCGCGCGTTCAGCGCAGACGCAGCGCCTGCCCCTGCCGGTCGAACGGAATCAGCGCGCCGGGCGAACCGGACTTGATCGAGGCGATCATGCGCTCGAGCGCCTGCCCGGCATCCCCGCCGCCCGACAGCGCGGCGACGAAGACCACCGCCCATTCCTCGCCGAACTGGCGGGATTCCTCCACCAGCGCCTGGAAATCCCGGATTTCATCGGGCGACTTGTCGACCGCCATCAGCGGCGTGAGCGCGCCGCCCGCGCCGGCCGCGAAGCGCTCGCGCTCCCCGGGCGTGCTGTCGCCGGGCAGCTCCGCGCGGGTGAAGACGAACAGCAACCGCTGCGGCTCGGGTTGCTCGCGCGCGGCGCGCAGCAGGTCGTCGAAACTGGAGATGGCGCCTTGTCCTGCCGCGGGGTTCATGGCTTGCCCTCCAGTATGCGCGCGGCCTCGTCCTTGGTGAGGACCGGCACGTACGCCACGGTACGGTAGCCCGAACCCAGTCGCTAGGGCCGCAGCAGCGCACCCGCGGCGTCGCCGAAGCTTTGCAGCGGGCCGAGCGGATTGCGGTTGACTTCCTTCTCGTGGATGCGCGGCTGCCCGCCGTGCACCGCGTAAACCACGGTGTCGCCGATGAACAGGATCAGCGCGTTGAAGTTCCAGCCGGTCAGGTCGGTCTCGCGGCGGAAATTGAGCGCATCCAGCCAGAAATTGCCCACCCGGTTGCGGTCGTTGTGCCGTACCAGGATCGAGTAGCCGGTGCAGGCCTTGCCGGCGACCACACAGCCCCGCACGCCGGGATCGAGCTCGTTGGACTCCAGCGCGCCGCCGATGGCGAAGCGCTGCATCACGTCCGGCAGGCTTAGGAGGGTGATGGCGGCGTTGCTGCCGGGCTCCATGCCGGCGGCTTTCAGTTCGGCGCGCGAAGTGCGTTGCGGCACGATGCGCTCTACGGCCGCTTTGGCCGCGTCGAAGTCGCCCCAAGCCTGCTGCGTGGACACGCGCGCCTGCGGCAGCAGGGCCGCGCAGCCGGCGAGGCCGCAGGACGCGAGCGCCGCGGCCATGCGCAGGGCGCGAGCCAGCCGCCCCGCCAGGGTGGGCGCGCCCTTGTCCCGATCGCTGAAGGTGGCCATGTCCCACAAGAGCGTACTCGCGCTACTCGAATCCAAGCCCTGCGCAAACGAGCCGAACGGCCTACCCGCCGCCCTGGCCGCTACAATCCTGTGCATGAAAGCGACACTGGTCCCCGGCATTGCCGGCAGGAAGGTCGTTACCGTGGATGCCGGCCGCTGCATCAGCTTCATGGGTCCGGAGAACGCTGTGTACGCTACCCCACACATGGTGGCCGACGTCGAGTACGCGATCCGTGACTTCCTGCTCGGTTACCTCGATCCGGGCGAAGACACCGTCGGCACGCACGTCACCCTCGATCATCTCGCCGCCACGCCGCGCGGGATGCGCGTGACCATCGAGTTCGCCGTGACCAGCGTGGACGGCCGCAAGGTGCGCACGGCCTTTGCCGTGCGCGACGGCATCGACGAGTGCGGCTCCGGCGCGCACGTGCGCTTCGTGGTGGACGTGGAGAAAACCCGCCAGCGCGTGGCGAAGAAGCGCGCGCAGGCCGGCCAGGGCTGATGCGCCTCTCGCGCCGGGGTTTCCTCGGCGCCTGCGCGGCGCTCAGTGTCCTGCCGCGGGCGAGCGCGCAGGGGCGTGAGCTGCGGCTCGAGGCCGCGCCGGCCCGCCATGCGGTGGTGGGCGCGCCGCACCCGGAAACCGGGCTCTGGTCCTACAACGGCGCTTTTCCAGGGCCCACGCTGCGCGCCAGGCAGGGCGAGCGGCTGCGCGTGCGCCTCGTCAATCGGCTCGCGCAGGACACCACGATCCATTGGCACGGCATCCGCCTGCCGAACGCGATGGATGGCGTGCCGCACCTGACGCAGAAACCGGTGCCGCCCGGCGGCGAGTTCCTCTACGAGTTCGACCTGCCGGACGCGGGCACCTTCTGGTATCACCCGCATGCCTCGAGCGCGGACCAGCTGGGGCGCGGACTGTACGGCGCACTGATCGTCGAAGAGCGCTTGCCTCCCGCTGTCGATCGCGACGTGGTGTGGGTGCTCTCCGACCTGCGCCTGGATCGCGAGGCGCAGGTGGCGCCCGACTTCAATGCGCCCTTCGACGCGAGTCACGCGGGGCGCCTGGGCAACACAGTGCTGGTGAACGGCCGTGTGCCGGAGTCCTTCGCCCTCGAAGCCGGCGAGCGTGTTCGGCTACGCCTCATCAACGCCGCCAATGCGCGCATCTTCCGCCTGAATTTCGCGGACCACACGCCGCAGGTGGTCGCGCTGGACGGGAACCCCGTGGCGCCGCACATCGCCTCGCCCGGGCTCGTGCTCGGGCCGGGCATGCGCGCCGACCTCCTGCTGGAAGCCTCCGGCGAGCCAGGCCGGCGCACCCTCGTGAGCGACGATTTCTTTCCCAAGCGCAGCTACCGGCTGCTCGAGCTCGCCTACGCCGGCGCGCGCGGGCCTGCGCGCATGTTGCCCGCGCCGCAACTGCCGCCCAATCCGCTCGCGGCGCCCGACCTCGCGCGCGCCGTGCGGCTGCCACTGGTCCTCGGCGGCGGGGCCATGCGCCCGCGCCAACCGCAGGGGCTGTGGTCCATCAACGCACAATCGGCCCATGGCCACGCCCACGAGCCGATGTTCCGCTTGCGGCGCGGCGGCAGCTACGTGTTCGAGGTCCGCAACGACACCGCCTGGCACCACCCTTTCCACCTGCACGGGGTGGCGTTCCGCGCGCTCGGCGAGCCGCACCAGCCCTGGCGCGACACGGCGCTGGTGGCCCCGGGCGCGAGCGCCGAGTTCGCCTTCGTCGCCGACAATCCAGGCGACTGGATGATCCACTGCCACATACTGGAACACCAGGAGGCGGGCATGATGGCGGTGATGCGGATCGAGTAAACTCGACCGCATGCGTTTGCTCCTCGCAGGGCTGATCGCGCTGGCTCCCGCGGCCGCCCAATCCCAGCAGAAATCGCCGCCGCCGACACCGGTCAAAGCCGTGGCAGCCAAGCTCGCGCCCGCCATCGACGAGGCGAGCGCCGTGGGCACGCTGCGCGCCGACGAGGCGATCACCATCCGGCCGGAAATCTCCGGGCGCATCGCCGAATTCCGCTTCAACGAGGGCCAGAACGTGCAGCGCGGCGCGGTGCTGCTGCGCCTGGACCAGAGCGAGCTCGCCGCGGTGCTCGCCTCGAGCAAGGCGCAGGCGGGGCTCGACCAGCAGCGCCTGGTGCGCGCCGAAGACATGTTCAAGAAGGGCTTCATCGCGCAGCAGGCGCTCGACGAGCAGCGCGCCAACCACCAGCGCGCGCTCGCCAAGCAGCGCGAGGACGAGGCGAAACTCGCCAAGACGGAGATCCGCGCCGCCTTCCCCGGCGTGTTGGGGCTTCGCCACGTGAGCGAGGGCGCCTACGTCGCCGCCGGCACCGATGTCGTGCGGCTGGAGAAGATCGACCAGCTGAAGCTGGATTTCCGCGTGCCGGAAGGCTACGTCGGCAGGCTCAAGCCCGGCCAGGCCGTGCGCGTGCTGGTGGACGCCTACGGCGAGCAGGACTTCGCCGGCAGCGTCTATGCCCTCGAGCCGGCGGTGGACGAAGGCACGCGCACGCTGCTGGTGCGCGCGCGCGTCGCCAATCCGCAATTGAAGCTGCGGCCCGGCATGTTCGCGCGCGTGCAGGTGCAGCTCGGCGTGCGCGAGAAGGCGGTGTGGATCCCCGAGACGGCCATCGTGCCGCGCGGCCAGGACAGTTTCGTGTTCCGCGTGGCCGACGGCAAGGTCGAGCTGCGCAAGGTGCAGACCGGTCTGCGCAAGGTGGGCGAGGTGGAGATCGCCAAGGGCCTGGCCGCGGGCGACCTGGTGGTGACCGAAGGCACGCAGCGCATCGGGCCGGGATCGGCGGTGTCGGTGCTGCCGGGAGAAGCCAAGCCCGCGGCGGCGGCGCCGGACAAGAAGGGCTGAGCGGTGCAGCTTCCCGAGATCTGCATCAGGCGCCCCGTCTTCGCAACGGTGATGAGCCTGATGATCCTGCTTGTCGGCGCCATCAGCTTCACGCGCCTGACGGTGCGCGAATACCCGAAGATCGATGAGCCGGTCGTGACCGTGAGCGTGCGCTATGCCGGCGCTTCGGCCGAGGTGATCGAGACGCAGGTGACCAAACCGCTGGAAGATTCCATCGCCGGCATCGACGGCGTCGATGTCATCACCTCGATCAGCCGCGCCGATCAGGGGCAGATCAGCGTTCGCTTCCGGCTGGAAAAAGACGCCGATTCCGCTGCCGCCGAGGTGCGCGACCGCACGTCCCGGGTGCGCAACCGGCTGCCGCAGGCGATTGAAGAGCCGGTGATCGCCAAAGTCGAAGCCGATGCCTTTCCGGTCATCCAGCTGGCTTTTTCGAGCGAATCG
>JANMUO010000152.1:0-9018 GCA_031391655.1 Betaproteobacteria bacterium | reverse complement strand
CACAAGATCGGCTGCAGCAACCGCAAGCACCTGATCCTCTAGATGCACACCCGCCCGGAGGTGCCGCACCAAGTGCGCGGCCTCGGCCAGCATGGCTCGCGGTGGCTAAAGATTGGCGTCGAAATAGTCGCTCAGATCCCGGCCGAGCTGCTCGAGGAAGCGGCTGCGGTCGAAGCCCGGCGGGTCTGCCGCGAGGTCGCCGTCGGGCGAGGGAATCGGCGTTGTGGGCGCATCCATGAAGGCGTAGTGCCAGGCGTTCGGCACCCGGCGCAACGAGGTCGACGGCAGCTGCTGCGCGAGCAATTCAGCGTGGAAGCGCGGCACCAGGAAGCGGTCAAGATCGGCCACCCAGATCGCCACTGGCGTGGTCACGCGACGCAACGACCCGGGGTCGAAGACCACGCCCAATGGCGACAGGGCCGCGACGGCGCGCACGCGGGCATCCATCAGCGGCGCCCCGCTGGCCGGCTGCGGCGCCGGAGCCGACGTGCCGCGCGACAGCCCGCAGAAGACCGGGTCGTCGGCGCCGTGCTCGCGGCAATGCGTCGCGATGCGCTGCGGTGCCGGCTGCCCGCCGGCGAGCGCGATCACCGTGTAGCCGCCCGCCGAGTGGCCGACGGCGCCCACACGCGGGCCACGGGCGTCGCGCGCGATGCGCGGGCTCCAGGCTGCATCGGCCAGCAGCGCGTCGATGACCCGGCTGACCTGCCGCGGGCGCTCGTCGAAATACTGCTCCGCCCTTTGTGTGCGCAGTGAATCATCCTGCCAGTTGTCGCCGGGATGGCGCAACGCGGCGACGAGGTAGCCGCGCGCAGCCAGGGCTTCGGCCAGGCGGGCATGGCCGAGCTCGGTGCCGCCGGTGCCGTGGCTCAGCACGATGAGCCCGCGCACACTCGCCGCTGCCGGGGCACGCAGCGCCGCACGCACGCCGAACGGGCCCATGGGGACGCTGCGGACAGCCGCACCAGCTTCGGCTGGGTACCACAGAGCCAACTGAATCTGCGCGCCGGCAGCCGCAGCAGGCACGGTCATCGAGCGCCAGCCGACCTCGGAGGCGATGACGGGGCTGCAGGCTGCGACGCCGAACGCCGCCACCGTGGCAGTGGCGATGAAGCTGCGAATGGTCAACGGGGAGCCAGTTCCTTCAGCGCGTCAGCTGGACTCAGCGGGCCACATTGAGCCTCAGCCAATCCTGTACGTCCACCACCATGATGCCGGAGACCTTCACGGCTTCACGAATATCCCGCTGGCTGCAGCCCCAGTACTTGGCCCAGGCGCGCAACTCGGCCGGCCTGCGAACGTTGACTCGCAGGCCTTGAGGTTTGTTGCCGTTGGCTGCCATGGCGTCCCTCCCTCGCAACGCTCAATTACCGGGCAAATCCTTTGTCACCTCATAACAACTGCACGAAGCGGCCTGCAGGCCCCTCGAATTCAGGATGCGCACATTGCCGCGCCGGTAGCTGATCAGCTTCCTGCGGGCCAGGTTGCCCGCGGCGGCGGTCACTCCGACCCGGCGCACCCCGATCATCAGGGAAAGAAACTGGTGCGTCAGGTAGAAGGACTCGGAGCGCAGGCGGTCGCGGGTCACCAGCAGCCAGCGCGCCAGGCGCATCTCCGCCTTGTGGAAGCGGTTGCAGGCGGCAGTCTGGGCGACCTGGCCCATCAACGAGTGGCTGAAGCGGAACAGCCCGCGGTGCATCGAGTCGCTCGCGGCGAACTCCTTTTGCAGGCTGGCGGCCGTGATGCGCAACGCCGACCCGTCACCCTGCACCACAGCCCGCAGCTGCGAGATGTTGAGGCCGACAGCCGCGGACATCCCCACCAGGCCTTCGCGGCCGATCATGCCGACTTCGGCAGCCTTGTTCGGCCCGATCACGGTGAGAAGGGAGACGACACCCGCATTCGGGAAATAGCAATGCTTGATCCGGGCGCCGGGTTCGTACAGCACTTCTCCGAGCTTGAGCGCAACCGGTTCCATCTGCGGCAGCAGCCGCTCCAGGTCTCTGCGCGGCAAGCCGGCCAGAAGCCGGTTCCGAACAGCGGGCTGAGCTTTTTCCGTCATGGTGCGGGAAGTATAGAGAAATAAATATAAACAAGTGCTTATGTACGGCAGCGCACAGTAATGGGGATTGCTAGTATTGCCGCAATGCGCATACCGCTCGCCGCTTGCCTGCTCGTTGCGGCCCTTGGCGCTGCTGCGCAGGAAAAGGCTGCCCCCAGCATGCGGGCGGCCGCCGAGCGCCTGCTCGCAACGCTGCCCGATCGGGTGCGCTCCAGCGCGCAACGCCCTTTCAACGACCCCGACCGCCTCGACTGGCACTACACGCCGCGCAGCCGCAACGGCGTGTCGTTCAAGGAACTCGACGCGAAAGGACGGGAGCAGGTGCACGGGCTGCTGAAGACCGCGCTGTCGGCGGCGGGCCACCGCAAAGTCGTCAACATCATCGAGCTCGAAGCCGTCCTGCGCGAGCTGGAGACATTCGGCCTGATGCGCGACCCGGAGAAGTACCACCTGACGATCTACGGCGCACCCGATGCGAAGAAGGCCTGGGGCTGGCGCTTCGAGGGCCACCACCTGTCGTTCAACTTCACGCTCGCGGGCGACAAGCTCGTCGTGGACACACCCAGCTTCCTCGGCGCGAATCCGGCCAACGTCCCCAAGGGACCGAAAAAGGGGCTGCGCGTGCTTGCCGAGGAAGAAGACGAGGCACGCACCCTGCTCGCCTCCTTGGGCAAGGAGGCAGTCTTCGATACCAGGACGTTTGGCGAGATCGTCACGGGCAACAAGGACCGCGTCGATCCGCTGGAGCCTGTCGGGATTCCCGCCAGCCGCATGAACGAAGCCCAGCGCGCGCAACTCCTCAAGCTGATCGAGGTGTATGCGAAGACTTTCGAACCCGGCCTTGCCGCCGCACGCATGGCGCGGGTACGCTCCGGCGGCGTGGAAAATATTCATTTCGGCTGGGCGGCGTCGACCGAGCGCGGCCGGCCGCACTATTACCGTGTGCAGGGACCGCTATTCCTGATCGAGTACGACTCCTCGCAGAACAACGGCAATCACATCCATACCGTGTGGCGCGACTTCAAGGGCGACTTCGGCCGAGACCTCCTGCGCGAGCACTACGCCGCCGCGCGCGGCACGGGGCATCGCCATTAAGCAATCCGAAGCCGAATCCCAGTACGCCTGGCTGAGGCTGCTCGCTTCTCTCGCCCTGATGACGCTCGGCGGCGCGGGCATGTATTCCGTCACCGTCGCCCTGCCCCCGATCCAGTTGGAATTCGGCGTGGGGCGCTCCGACGCCGCGCTGCCCTACACGCTGACCATGATCGGCTTCGGCCTGGGCGGCATCCTGATGGGCAGGCTCGCCGACCGCTTCGGCGTCGTCGTGCCAATCTGGATCGGCACATTCTTTCTCGGTGCGGGCTTTGTCGCGGCGGGAAACGCCCAAAGCCTGTGGCAGTTCGCGCTGGCGCAGGGAATCATGATCGGCTTCCTCGGCTGTTCGGCCACGTTCGCGCCACTGGTCGCCGACACCTCGCTCTGGTTCAACCGCCGCCGCGGCATCGCGGTGGCGATCTGCGCCAGCGGCAACTACCTGGGCGGCGCGCTCTGGCCGCCGGTGGTCCAGCACTTCTTCGACGGCGTGGGCTGGCGCCAGACCTACGTCGGCGTGGGCATCTTCTGTTTTGCGGCCATGCTCCCGCTTTCACTGGTCCTGCGGCGCCGTCCGCCGATCCTGGCAGCGGCAGCGTCGGGCGCTGCCGCCTCGGGCGCGCCGCAGGATCTCGGCCTGCGGCCCGCCCTGCTGCTCGGATTGCTGTGCACCGCGGGCGTCGCCTGCTGCGTGGCCATGTCCATGCCCCAGGTGCACATCGTCGCGTTGTGCAACGACATGGGTTTCGCGGCGGCGCGCGGCGCCGAGATGCTCTCGCTGATGCTCGGCTTCGGCATCGTCAGCCGCCTCGCCTCGGGTTGGATCTGCGACCGCATCGGCGGGCTGCGCACGCTGCTGCTCGGCTCGGCCCTGCAGGGCGTGGCGCTGGTGCTGTTCCTGCCCGCGGACGGCCTGATGTCGCTCTACGTGGTGTCGGCCCTGTTCGGCCTGTTCCAGGGCGGCATCGTGCCCTCCTACGCCATCATCGTGCGCGAATACTTCAGCCCGAAAGTCGCCGGGACCACCGTCAGCATCGTGCTCACCTCGACGCTCTTCGGCATGGCGCTGGGTGGCTGGATGTCGGGCGTGATCTTCGACTGGACCGGCTCGTACCGGGCGGCGTTCCTCAACGGCATCGCCTGGAACCTGCTCAACATGGCGATCGCGATCGGGCTGCTGGTGCGCTCGCGAAAACGGCTATATTCCCCCGCGTAAGGAGGCCTGCCATGGACATGAGCGAGAAGCTGCTGCGGCTGAAGCCCGCGGCGATGAGCAACGGGGAATGGGAAGTGCGGCTGGAACTCGCGGCGCTGTACCGCGCCTTCGACTGGCTGGGGTGGACCGAATCCATCTACAACCACATCACCGCGCGCGTGCCAGGCGCGGAGCGCCTCTACCTGATCAACCCCTACGGGCTGAACTACAACGAGGTCACGGCCACCAACCTGGTGAAGGTGAACCTCGCCGGCCAGTCGGTGGACGGCTCGAAGTACCCGGTGAACCTGGCCGGCTTCGTCATCCACAGCGCGATCCACGCCGCGCGCGAGGATGCGCACTGCATCATCCATACCCACACCACCGCCGGCAGCGCGGTGGCCGTGAAGCGGGACGGCCTGAGCCACGACAATTTCTACGGTTCGACGCTCTACGGCCAGGTCGCCTACCACGACTACGAGGGCGTGACCACGGACCTCGCCGAGCAGCCGCGCCTGCTAAAGAGCCTGGGCGACAAGTCCATCCTCATCCTGCGCAACCACGGGCTGCTCGTCGCCTGTGGCAGCATTCCTGAGGCTTATATGTACTACTGGACGGTGCAGCGTGCCTGCGAAATCCAGGTCGCCACCGACGCCATGCGCGGCGACAATATCCCCGTATCGCAGCGCGTGCTCGACGACATGCCGGCCCGCACGGCGGCGTTCCGCGGCGGGCCGCGCCCCGGCGGCCTGCCTTTCGACGCCCTGCTGCGGCGCGCGGGCATCCGCTACGAAGACATCCTCTAGAACGGAGAAACGCATGGACAAGCGTGGCCACAAGGAAAGGTTCGACCAGGGATTGAAGACGCGACGCGAAGTGCTGGGTGCCGAGTACGTGGACAAGGCGATGGCGGCGGCCGACGATTTCAACAAGCCCTTCGTCGACCTGCTCAACACCTACTGCTGGAACGACATCTGGAACCGGCCGGGCCTGGACCGCAAGACGCGCTCCATGCTCAACCTCGCCATGCTCTCGGCGCTGGGCAAGGAGCATGAATTGAAGCTGCACATCAACGGCGCGCTGAACAACGGCCTCACCAAGGAGCAGATCCGCGAGGTGTTCCTGCAGGTGGCGATCTACTGCGGCGTGCCCGCCGCGGTGGTGAGCTTCCGCTGCGCCAAGGAAGTGTTCATGGAGCGCGGCGTCTGATGGTGGTCGGCTTCATCGGCCTGGGCCGCATGGGCGAGCTCATGTCGGCCAACCTGCAGCGCGCCGGCTACCGGCTGCGCACCTGGGACAAGGCGAAGAAGGGCAACTGCGCTTCGGCGCGCGACGCCGCCACAGGCGCCGACGTGCTGATCACCATGGTGCCGGACGGCAAGGCTGTCGAGCACGCGGTGCTGGCCGCCCTGCCCGGCCTGCGCCGCGGCGCCGTGGTGGTGGACATGAGTTCCTCGGATCCGGCCACGACCCGGCGGCTGGCGAAGAAACTCGCCGCAAAGGGCATTGCCATGGTCGACGCTCCCGTCTCCGGCGCCGTGGCCAAGGCGCGCGACGGCACGCTGGCGATCATGGTCGGCGGCAGGAAGCAGGACATCGCGAAGGTCAGGCCGGTGCTGGCAAGGATGGGCACGCAGATCTTTGCCTGCGGCGGCATCGGCGCCGGCCATGCCACCAAGGCGCTGAACAACTACCTGGGCGCCGCCGGCACCATCGCGGGGTTCGAGGCGCTGCTGATCGGCAAGGCCTTCGGCCTCGATCCCAAGACGCTGGTGGACGTGATCAACGCCTCCACAGGCAAGAACAGCACCACCGAGCGCAAGATCCCGCAGCAGATCTTCACGCGCGCGTTCGCTTCTGGCTTCAAGCTGGCGCTGATGGCGAAGGACGTGGGCATCGCGGCGAAATTGTCAGTGGACACCCGGGTGCCTGCGCCCTACCTGAAGCAGACGCGCAAGCACTGGCGCGACGCCGAGCGCGCGTTGCCCGCGGGGGCCGACCACACCGAAATGTACAAGTACCTGCGGTCGCTCCCTAAAGCAGGTCGTTGAGCGCGATGCCGACGCCGACCGTGGTCTGCCGCCAGTTGTAGTCGATGAGGCTCTCGCCGTAGCCGTCGAACACCTGCAAGTAGCCCTTCAGCGGTCCCAGCCAGCGGGGGCCGGTCCAGGTGGCCTGCACCGCTCCCTTGCCTCCCCGCAGCATGACGTTGAAGCTGTGCTCGCGCCATTTGTAGAGCATGGTCAGGTCGCCATGGCCGAGGTACTTGGTGATGTCCGGATTGTCGTCCTTGGTCGGGTCTTCCTTGATCCGCGTCCACGGCCGCAGCATCATCGCAAAGGCGCCGCGCTCGAACCCGAACTGGCCGATGACGCGGTTCCAGCTGCGCGACAGCGGCTCGGCGCGACCGTTGGACTGGTGCGTGATCGACACCCCGGCCAGGCGCCAACGCAAGCCGAAGACTTCCGTGCGCGGGTCGACCATGGCGATCGCCTCGGGCATGTAGTTGGTTTCCCGGAACGGCCGCGAAGCTTCGGCGTTGTAGACCTGCCAATTGCTCTGCTGCGTGTAGGCGAGCCAGATGCCCAGTCGCCGGTCGAAGGCGCTCCCCACGCGGGCCTTGAAGCTCACCTGGAATTTTGCCTCGATGTCCTCGATCGTCTGGCCGGAAGTGCCCGGACTGGCCGCGCCCGCGAACGGCGCGGTGTTGACCTGGTCCGTGTGGCGCACCGGCAGGAGGTAGTTCGGCTGGTAGAGGCTGAGGTCGATCCGCGCGCTGTCCTCGTCCAGCGCCCACGCTTCCCCGAACAGCGAAACATCCTTCGGTGTCGCCGGCGGTTCCTGCTGCGCCAGCGCCGGTGCGGCGCAGTACAGCAGGACGCCGGCGAGAAGCGCTGCCCTCCCTTTCACGCCGCGTGGCGCTCGGAGGACCGGAACAGCGTGTCCATTTCGCGGCGTAACCTGACCGCGGTGACGTTCTCGTCGATGGCGACGTCCGACCAGCGCAGCGCCTGTCCCGCGGCGACCGGCTTAAGCAGCTTCCAGCCGTGCGCGAGGCCGAGCGGCAGGCAACCCTGGGCGAGCGAGTCCTGCGCCGGCATGAGCTTGCCGACCACCGTGTAGCCGCCCTCGCCGTCGAGCAGCTCGCCGGCTTTCAGCGCGCGCTTGGCGGTCGCCACCGCGTCGGCGCGAAATCCCGTGGCGCATCCCGTCGGCTCGCCGCGCAGGCCGACCGAGGCCACCGAGATTCCCACTTCCAGGCCGATCAGGTGCCAGCGCTTGTACAGGCAGGCGTAGCGCCCGCTGTCGTCGGTCTTGACGCCGTACTCGGCGAAGCAGCGCCGGATGTATTCGCTCTCGCCCTCGAAGGCCACCCAGACGCCGAAGCGGATGTCGTAGGGAATCGGCTTGCCGTCGGGCTCCAGGGATGACACCACTTCCACCTGGCCCTTGTGGTGCAGGATGCCGCCCTCGTCGCGCGGACGCATCAGGTTCGGGATCTGGTCCACGCTGCCCGCGGGATAGGCGAGGCCGCCCGGCGCCGGCGTGAGGCCGGTGGCGTTGCACACGGCGCTGGTCTCGATGGCGGGCTTGGAGCCGTCGAGGAAGGAATTGAACATCTTCGGGTTGAGGCCGCCGAGCTTTGCCTGCTCCGGCGTGAGGCCGTAGTGGCCCCAGACGGTCTCGGGCGTGGACTGCGCGAATTGCGGCAGCCACTTGTGGCCGCGGCCCGCGGCGACCACGGGGAATCCCGCGGCGCGCGCCCAGTCCACCAGGTCGCAGATGAGTGCGGGCTGGTCGCCGTAGGCGAGGCTGTAGACTACGCCGGCCGCCCTGGCCTTCTGCGCGAGCAGCGGGCCGCAGAAGCAATCGGCCTCCACGGTCACGTTGATCACGTGCTTGCCATGCCGGAACGCGCCCAGGATGTGGTCGACCGCAGCCACCGGATTGCCGGTCGCCTCGATGACGATGTCCACCTGCGGGTTCGACACCAGCTTTTCCCAGTCTTCCGAAATCGGCGGCATGCGTGCCTCGTCCCAGCCCACGCGCTTCAGGTTCTCGCGTGCGTTCGCCGGGTTGAGGTCCGCGATGCCGACCAGCCGCACGCCCGGCGTCTTCGGCACCTGGGCGAGATACATCGTCGCGAACTTGCCCGCGCCGATCAGTCCGATGCGCAGCGGCCTGTCTGTCCTCTCGAGCAATTTCGCGTAGAGGTTCATGCGGCTCGCAGATTGCCCTGCAGTTCTTCCGCCGGGGTGCCGTCCTTCCAGGGCAGCGGCACGTCGTAGTGCTTGAGCAGGCAGTCGTCCGGCAGGCACTGGATCGGCGTGAAGTCGCGGTGCGCGATGTAGCCCGGCCGCTTGAAACGCCGGATGTGGTTCGACACGGCGCATAGCGAGAGGTACACGCTCACCCGGTTCCACGGCGATAAATTGGAAGCCGAGGCGTGCACCAGGCAGCCGTGGAACAGGATCATCGATCCCGGTGGGCCTTTCGGCGCCACGATGCCGCCGTGGGCGACGAGCTTGCGGATGACGTCGTTGTCGATCGTCCAGAGCGGATAGCTGGTCGTGCTGGTGTCGTGCGCCGCGTCCAGGACTCCCTGCTTGTGGCTGCCGGGGATAAACATCAGAGGGCCGTTGAACTCGTTCACCTCGTCGAGGAAGAT
>JANMUO010000060.1:0-3711 GCA_031391655.1 Betaproteobacteria bacterium | reverse complement strand
TTACAAATCGCTGCACGATACACAGCCGCCTTCATCAGGCCGATGTTGCCTTCCTGGATGAGGTCTAGGAACTGCAGGCCGCGGTTGGTGTACTTTTTGGCGATGGAGATCACCAGGCGCAGGTTGGCCTCGGTCATCTCGCGCTTGGCGCGGCGCGCCTTCGCCTCGCCCGTGGACATCTGCTTGTTGATCTCCTTCAGCTCGCGCACCGGGATGCCGATCTTCACCTGCACGCCCTGGATCTTGCCCAGCAGCTCGAGGATCGAGGGCTCCAGGCGGATAAGCGCCTCGCTCCACGGGTGGCCGCCGTTCACTTCGCCCGACAGCCAGCGCTTGGAGCCTTCGGTGCCGACGAACACCTTGATGAAATGCTGGCGCGGCATCTGCGCCTTGTTCACCGAGATGTCGTGGATCTGGCGCTCGTGGCTGCGAATGTTGTCCACCAGGCTCCTCACCGTGTCGCACAGCCGCTCGACGGTGCGCGCAGTGAAGCGGATGGTCATCAGCTCGTTGGAGATCTGCTCGCGCACGCGCAGGTAGTCCTTGTCCTTGGACCCCTTGTTCTCCAGCACGCGCAGCAGCTTCTCGAACAGCTTGCGGATGCGCGCGAACTTCTCCAGCGCCTCGCCGCGCAACGCAAGCAGGCTCGCCGTCTGCGCGGCGCCCTCGTCCTCCTCCGACTCGCCTTCCTCCTCCTCGATCTGCTCTTCCTCTTCCTCTTCGCTGGCCGCCTCGGCCTTCTTCGGGTCGAAGTTGTCCTTGGCGTTGGGGTCGATGAGACCGTCGACCACCTCGTCGATGCGCATTTCTTCCTTTTCCACCTTGTCGGCGAGGTCGAGGATGTCGCGCACCGTGGTCGGGCAGGCGCTGATCGCCTGGATCATGTGGCGCAGGCCCTCTTCGATGCGCTTGGCGATCTCGATCTCGCCCTCGCGCGTGAGCAGCTCCACCGAGCCCATCTCGCGCATGTACATGCGCACCGGGTCGGTGGTGCGGCCGAATTCGGAGTCCACCGTCGAGAGCGCGGCCTCGGCCTGCTCCTCGACGTCCTCGTCGGTGGCGGCCGCCGGCGCCGTCTCGGCGGTGATCAGCAGCGTTTCCTGGTCGGGCGCCTGGTCGTAGACCTGGATGCCCATGTCGCCGAAGGTCGAGATGATGGCTTCGATCTGCTCGGCGTCCACCAGGTCATCGGGCAGGTGGTCGTTGATCTCGGCGTAAGTGAGGAAGCCGCGGTCCTTGCCCAGCTTGATGAGGGTCTTCAAGCGCATGCGGCGCGTCTCGGCGTCCTCCTTGGGCAGCACGGCCATCGCCGCGAGCCATTCTTCTTTCTTTGCCTTGCGCCCCGGACGGCCGCGCGCCGCCTTGGCTTTCAGCCCTTCGGCGAGCTTGGCCTCGAGCTGCTCGAGCGCCGCCTTGGCGCTCTTGATGGTGGGTTTCTTGGCCTTGTCATCAGGCTTGCCCGGAGCCTTGGCCTGAGGTTTGGCGGAGACAGCTGGCTTCGCCGGCTTGACGGGCTTGACGTGCTTTTTCGCAACCGGGCGCGGCTTCGCCGCTGGCCGGGCGACCTTCTTCTTTTTCTTCAATGCCTTGATCGGCTTGGATTTTTTCGCGACCTTGCGAGCATGTTTCACCTTGGACTTGCGCTTGGGTTTGGCCATTCTCGCCTCGTGCTCGCCCTTGTTGCCGGGCCGGAAAAAAGTGCGGGATTCTACCGCAAAAGGTACTAGGGGACTGCCCTTTCGTCCCCTAGGACCTTTGCGATTTCAACTGGTGCAACTCTTTGACGCGCTGGTTGAGCTCAACGTTCAATGCCGGATTACGGTCCAGCTGCACTTTCAGCGCCTCGATCTCGCGGTGCTTGCGGCGGATGCGCAGCGCGATCTGCAATTGCCGGAACTCGTCCGCCGCGCCGTCGGCGTCCAGGTTGTTGTCCAGCGCCGAGGCCTGCGCCCGGAACACGATCTGCTCGTACTGGCCGCCCTGGTAGCGGTCCACCAGCAGGCCGCCGCTCGGCGCGTCGCCTGCGGCGAGCCCCGCGGCGATGCTGCGCAACGCGGCCGATTCCGGCGCTTCCGCGTCGAGCAGGTCTTGCTCAAGCTCCCCGGCCAGCGCCGGGTTCACCAGCACGCAGCGAAGCAGGTTCTGTTCCTCCGAGGAGGGCGCCCGCGGCGCGGGCGCCCTTGGCAGCGCCGTACGGCGATAGTTGGGGGCGCTGTCGGGCGAATACAAGCGCTCGACGTCCTGCGGATCCACCTCGGCCAGGCGCGCGATCTCGCGAATCACCTGCTGGCGCAGGGCCGGTGCGGCCAGGCGCTGCACGTGGGGCATCGCCGCCATCTGGAACTTGGAGCGGCCCTCGGCCGTGGTGAGGTCCGATTGGGCGCGCAGCTCGCCCAACAGGAACGCGGTCAGCGTCTGCGCCTCGCGCACCAGGCGCTCGAAGGCGTCCTTGCCGTGGCGGCGCACGTAGGTGTCGGGGTCCTCGCCTTCGGGCAGGAAGAGGAACTTCATCGGCTTGGCATCCGTTGCCAGCGGCAGGCTCACCTCGAGCGCGCGCCAGGCGGCCTTGCGCCCGGCGGCGTCGCCGTCAAACGAGTAAACGATCTCGTCGGCCACGCGCAGGAGCTTGGCCACGTGCACCGGGGTGGTCGCCGTGCCCAGCGTCGCCACCGCGTAGCCGACCTCGAACTGCGCGAGCGCCACCACGTCCATGTAGCCCTCGACCACCAGCGCGCGCCGCGCCGCGCGGATGGCCTCCGCCGCCTGCGCGTAGCCGTACAGCTCGCGGCCCTTCTCGAATAGCGGCGTCTCGGGAGAATTGAGGTACTTCGGCTCGCCCGCACCCAGCACGCGCCCGCCAAAACCGATCACCGCGCCGCGCGCGCTGAAGATCGGGAACATGACGCGGTCGCGGAAGCGGTCGTAGCGCTTGCCTTCGTTGGCGATCACCAGGCCGCACTCGACCAGGGCCGCGTCCTCGTAGTCCGGAAAGGCGCCCTTCAGAGCCTGCCAGTCGTCAGGCGCGTAGCCGATGCCGAAGCGCCCCGCCGTGCGGCCTTCCAGGCCGCGGCCCTTAAGGTACTCGATCGCGCGCGGGGACTTCTTCAGCTCGTCGCGGTAGAACTCCATCGCCTTTTCCATCACCGGGACGAGGCCGGTCTCGCGTTCCTTCCTCTGCGCCTCCTCGGGCGTGCGCGGCTGCAACTCGGGCACCTGCATGCCGACCTGCGAGGCGAGGTCCTTGATGGCGTCCACGTAGCCCATGCCGCCGTATTCCATGAGAAAGCCGATGGCATTGCCGTGCTTCTGGCAGCCGAAGCAGTGGTAGAACTGCTTGGCGGGGCTGACGGTGAACGAGGGCGTCTTCTCGTTGTGGAAGGGACACAGCCCCATGAAATTGGCGCCGCCCTTCTTCAGCTGCACGTAGCGCCCCACCACCTCGACGATGTCGATGCGGTTGAGCAGGTCCTGCTTGAAAGACTCGGGGATCAAGGCAAATAAATAGGGTCAGACCCTATTTTCACCCGCCTAGCTTCGCTTTAACCAGCCCCGAGACTTTGCCCATGTCGGCGCGGCCGGCGAGCCTCGGCTTGAGGAGCGCCATGACCTTGCCCATGTCCTTGACGCCGCTGGCGCCGGACTCGGCCACCGCGGCGACGACCGCCTGCTCCATCTCGACCTGCGACAGCTGCTGCGGCAGGTAGGCCGTCA
>JANMUO010000415.1:0-5515 GCA_031391655.1 Betaproteobacteria bacterium | reverse complement strand
GCGGGCAGGCCGAAGGCGTCCCAGCCCATCGGCTGCAGCACGTTGTAGCCGCGCATGCGGTAGCAGCGGGTGAGGACGTCGCCGATCGTGTAGTTGCGCACGTGGCCCATGTGCAACTTGCCCGACGGGTAGGGGAACATGGACAGGCAGTAGAACTTCGGCCTGGCCGCATCCTCGGTCGAGCGGAAGGATTTGCGGGCTTCCCAGAAGGCCTGCGCTTCCTGTTCTACGCTCCGGGGATGGTATTGAGGCTGCATCTGTGACGTATTGCGCGGAAGGCGCGGATTCTAGCGCATCCACCCCCGGCGAAGTCCCGTATATGCTTGCGTCTACGCAAACGGAGGAACCGATGAAACGCATCATTGCCATGCTCGCTGCCGTGCTACTGGCGAGCGCCGCCGTGCAGGCCGGGGCCGCACCTGCGGCAGTGGTCGAGGGCGTTCAGATGCCCGCCTGGGTCGAGCGCGCGAGTGCGGGCGCGGTGCGGCGCATTCCGCTCGCGCCGGGAATGGAGTTGCGCGGCGGCGACGAAGTGAAGACGGGCACGGGCTCGCGCCTGTACATCAAGCTCGCCGAGGGCAGCCTGGTGAAGTTGGGCGAGAACGCCTCGCTGAAGCTGCTCGACCTGCAGCCGGACCGCGGCGGCTTCTTCAAGGCCGCGCTGAACGTGCTCGAAGGCGCGTTCCGCTTCACTACCGACGTACTCGCCAAGGAGCGCCGGCGCGACGTGAGCATCCGCGTCGCTACGGTGACAGCGGGCATCCGCGGCACCGACCTGTGGGGCAAGTCCGACGCCGCGGACCGCCAGACTGTCTGTCTGATCGAGGGCAAGATCGAAGTTGGTGCCGACGGTGAAGCGCCGGTGACCATGGACCAGGAGCGCCAGTTCTACCGGCGCGAAAAGGGCCAGACGCTGCCGGTGGGTTTCGTCGAGCCGACGGAGCTCGCGCAGTGGGCGCAGCAAACTGAAATTGCCGACGGCCAGGGCGCCGCGCGCCGCGGCGGGAAGTGGCGCCTGACGCTGGCGAGCGTCGGCACGCAAAGCGAAGCGCTGGCGGTGTACGACCAGGTGCGCACCGCCGGTTACGCCGCCGAGATCCATCCGACGAAGGCCGGCGAGAAGCGAATCTACGTGGTCCGCATCTCGCGCCTGCCGACCAAGGGCGATGCCGAGGCGCTGGCGGCGCAGTTGCGCGGCAAGCACGGAGTCGAGGAGCCCCGGGTCTCAAGCTGACGGTTTCCGGCTAGTCGGTCCGCGGGTTTGTTGGTAGGGTGAGGGCCTCTGCGGAGGCCCTCATGCTTTCTGCGCGCCTTGCTGTTGCGGTTCTCGCTTTGTCCACGGGCCTGGCGCAGGCGCAGTCCTGGCCCTCGAAGCCGATCCGCATCGTGGTCGCGTTCGCCGCCGGCGGCTCGACCGATGTCGCCGTGCGCAGCATCCAGGAACGCCTTGCGCAGTCCCTTGGCCAACCGGTGGTGGTGGAGAACCGCGCCGGCGCGGCCGGCAACATCGCCGCCGATTACGTCGCCAAGCAGCCGGCCGACGGCACGCTGGTGCTGGCCACCGCAGATTCGCTGGCGTCCAACCCGCACTTGTTCTCCAACCTGAGCTTCGATCCGGCGAAGGACCTCTTGCCGGTGGTGCAGCTCACGCGCCAGCCCGTGGTGCTTGCCGTGCACCCGTCGCTCGGCGTGGGCAGCGTGGCCGAACTGGTCGCGGCGGCGAAGGCGAAGCCCGGCCTCGGCTACGCGACCTCGGGGGCCGGCTCCGTGCAGCACATGGCCGGGGAATGGTTCGCGCAGCTCGCCGGCATCAAGCTCACGCACGTGCCCTACAAGGGCGGCGGCCAGGCGGTGACGGACCTGCTGGGCGGGCAGGTGCCGATCGGGTCGCTGGGCAATACGCCGCTCCTGCCGCACCACCGCGCCGGCAAGGTGAAGATCCTCGCGCAGACCACTGCCGCGCGCTCGCAGTCCCTGCCGGACGTTCCCACCTACCAGGAAGCCGGCATGCGCGGCCTGGTGCTCGACCAGTGGCTGGGGCTGTTCGTTGCCGCCGGATCGCCGAGGGATATGCCGGTGCGGCTGGCCGCCGAGGTGACGAAGGCGTTGGCGGAGCCGGCGGTGCGCGAGCGTTACGCGCAGCTCGGGTTGGAGCCGGTGGGCGGCACGCCGGAGGACATCGCGCGCCAGTACCGCGAGGATTTCGTGAAGTACGGGCGGCTCATCAAGGAGCTCGGGATCCGCGCGGACTAGCCGGGCGCAATGTTGTCTCAGTCCCGGCGTTACATTATGCTGAACACCGTGCTCCAGAAAAGCCTCCGCAGGATTCTCGGATGTGCGTTGTTGCTTCACGGCAGCACTGCCCTCGCCTTCACCCTCATCACGCCCCCGCCGGAGCAGACCAGCCCCAGCGCCACGATCACCACCTCGACCACGCTCCAGACCCAGGTCACGCCGATCGCGGGCGCGATCCGCTCGCAGATTTTCAGCCTGCGGCGCCCCCGGGGCGCGGACAGGACTTCGTCTCTCGGCCTCGTGCTGGCAGCCAGCAACTACTCGGGGATCCGCAGCGACGTGGATTACCTCGCGGCCGCGCCCGTCGATTCTTCCGGCGGCGCCGATGGTGGCAAGGTCGGCGGCAACAGCGCGAGCCTCTGGGTCAGCGGCATGTCCAACTCGCTGGAGAACGAGTTTTCCCGCACCGCCTTCAACGGCACGACCCAGAACGTGCTGTTCGGCTACGACATGACGCGCTCGGACAAATTCGTGGCGGGCCTGTCCGTCGGCTACGAGACGAGCAACTTCGTGACCACGTTCAACAGCGGGAACGAGCGGACCACCGGATATAACGTCAATCCCTATTTCGCGGTCCTCCTGTCGGACAGCTGGAGCGTGGACGTGATCATGGGCTACGGCCAGTTCAATACCCGGCAGTCGCGCACGATCGGGTCAGTCTTGCCGCTCGTCACCACGGCGGTGAATAGCGAGTTCGAGTCGACCCGCGGCTTTGCGGCGGCAAACCTGACGAACATCTCCACGTTGGGAGACTGGAAGCTGACCGGCTCCCTCGGCGCGCAGGGCTCGCGGCGCGAGCAGGATGCGTACGTGGAGACCGACGGCACGCCGGTCGCCAGCAGCAAGCTCACCGCAGAGCAGTACAGCCTGCTCGCCGAGGCGGCCTACGGGCGAGGCAAGTCCGAGACCTTCTTCAACGCGATGTACCAGTACTCGACGGATCCCGTGAAGGTCCAGTTCGCCACGGGCGAGCAGCCGCCGGACGATCCCGACAGCGTCCTTCTGAGCGCCGGTTGGCGCTATTTCGGCAAGGACCTGACGGCGAATTTCGTCGTCAGCGGTCGTGTGGGCCAGGACCAGGTCAAGGAGTACGGCTTCTCGATGGTGCTGCGCGTCGACCTGTAGCGGCATCGTAGCGGCGGATCGCGTTCGCCGCGTAGTACTCCACCGGGGCGTAGTCGTCCGTCAGCACGGCGTGCGCGTCGAGCAGGGCTTGGGGCACCTGCAGTTCCAGCGCGGCGACCTCCTTCAGGCCGACGCGCCTGCCCGGATCCGCAGCGTTGTGCCCGATGAAGATGAAGTTCTGCAGCGCCTCGCTTCGCGGATTCTCCGTCGCCAGCACATAGACCTGCGGGAAAACCGCGCGCAGGGTGCGCAGCACCGAGTAGATCGCCGCGCTGGAGTTCGGCGCGAGGCTGCCGTAGAAGTTGGCGATCAGCACCCCGTCCCCGCGCAGCCGGCTCCGCGCCAGGCGGAAGAACTCGAGCGTGCTGAACTGCGGCGGCGCGGAGATGAACGAGCCGAACGCATCCGAGAAGATCAGGTCGTAGCGCTCCCCGGTGTCGTGCAGGAATCGCCGCCCGTCGGTCACATGGTTGCGCAGCCGGACGTCCTCGGGCAGCGCGAAATAGCGGCGCGCGAGCGCGTGCAACGTCGGATCGATCTCCGCCACGTCCACCACCGCGCGCGGCGAATCGCGCAGGATGGCCCCGGGCACGCTGTAGGTGCCCCCGCCGATCGCGAGGGCGGCGCGCAGCTCTGGCACGAACAGGCGGTACAGGCCGTAGGTCTTCGTGTAGTCGAAGGCCATGCTGCGGTCGTCCAGGAACTGGCCGCCGCTGATGCTCAGGTCCTGCATCAGGATGCGTGCGTTGCGACCGCGCAACGTGATGTCGCGAATCACGATCCGGTCGTACAGGCCGTCGGCGGCGTACACCACGTTTTTGTCGTCCACCGTCGCGACCTGACGCAATGCCGCGACACAGGCCAGGCTCAACAGCGCCAGGCCGAGGGGAGCGAGAGTCGGGCGCTCTCGCGTCAGCCAGAGTCCGGCGGCGCCCAGCAGCACCAGGCCGGACCCGACGCCGACGATGATGCTGCCGATGCCCCAATGCGGCACGAGCAGGAAGCCCGTCCCCAGGCTGCCCGCGATGCTGCCCAGCGTCGACCAGAAGTACACCAGGCCCGACGCCCGGCCGACACCCCCGCCGGGCTCGCGCGCGTGCAACAGCGTGATCGCAAACGGCGACAGCATTGCCAGGAACAGGGCGGGCAGGAAAAACATCAGCAGGGACACGATCGCCGGACCGCTGATCAGGGAAAGCCGGTAGGCGATGCCCGGTAACAAAAGCGCATTGAACAGCTGCAGCAGAAGGACCGCGAAGCCCGCGGCCACGATGAGTGAGAAAAACCACACAGCGGAAGGCTTGCGATCCGCCAGCGAGCCGCCGAGATAGTAGCCAAGGCCCAATGCGGCGAGCACAATGCCGATGACGCTCGAAATCGTGAAGATGGAATTGCCGAAGTAGGGCGCCAGCATCCGCGTGGCGGTGATCTCGAGGATGAGGACCGCCATCCCGGCCAGCGTGACCGACAGCAGGAGTCCGAATCGGTAGCTGCGGGCCATCATTGCTGGATAATAGCCGCTACGATGACGCGACGAAATTGCCAGGGAGTCACGCCATGAAACTGCGCGCTTTCGCACTTGCAACGATCGTTCTGGGCGTGTCGCTGCTACCGGCGCTTGGAGGCGCCGCGACACCGCCGATCGGACAAGTGGCGCGGATCACGGGCAGCCAGCTGGGCAACGCGGAAGCGCCCGGCGCTCCTGTGCGCAAGCTGGTGCAGGGAGGTCCCATCTACGCGGGCGAGCGCATCCGCACCGGCGCCGGGACGGTCATGCAGATCGAGTTCACGGACAAGTCCCGCTTCGTCCTGGGACCGAACTCCGAGTTCGAGGTGGGCCGCTACAGCTATGCGGCCGGCGGCGCCGCGGACGACGCGTTCCATTCCCGGTTCATCAAAGGCGCGTTTCGCTTCGTCACCGGGCTGATTGCGCGCTCGCCCAAGAAGAACATGACGGTCAGCGTCAGCGTCGCCACGATCGGCATTCGCGGCACGCATGTCGAAGGGGAAGTGACCGAGCGGCAGGAAAAGGGCGGGCAGGCGGTGGACGCCTCCGCCAAGGTTGTGCTGCTCGAGCCGGATGGCTCGGACACCG
>JANMUO010000334.1:0-10708 GCA_031391655.1 Betaproteobacteria bacterium | reverse complement strand
GCGAACGCGATGATCGCGCCCAGTTGCAGGCCGACGATCGTGATCACGGGCACCAGCGTGTTCTTGAGCGCGTGCCCGAAATGCACCGCGCGGTCGGTCAGACCCCGCGCCCGCGCGAACTTGATGTAGTCGGTACGCAGCACTTCGAGCATCTCGGAGCGCACCAGGCGCTGGATCAGCGTCATCTGGAACAGGCCCAGCGTGATCGAAGGCAGGATCAGCGCCTTGATGCCGCTCCAGGTGAGGAAGCCCGTGCTCCACCAGCCGAGGGCCACCGTGTCGCCGCGCCCGAAAGAGGGCAGCCAGCCGAGCAGCACTGCGAACACGAGGATGAGCAGGATGCCGATGAGGAAGGTCGGCAGCGACACGCCGACCAGCGATATCGCGAGCAGGAACTGCGTCAGCCAGGAATTGCGCCGCAATGCGGTGTACACGCCCATCGACACCCCGGCCAGCAGGGCGAGCGAGGCGGCGACGAACGACAGCTCGAGGGTGGCCGGCAGCCGCTCGACGAACAGCTTCGAGACGGGCTGCACCTGGCGAAGCGACAGGCCGAACTCGCCCTTCACGGCGCGGCCGACGAACTTGGCGTACTGCACGTAGAACGGCTTGTCGAGACCGAGGATCTTCGTCACGCGCTCGCGGTCCTCCGGGGTCGCGTCCTGCCCGAGCATGAACAGCACCGGGTCGCCGACGAAGCGGAACAGCGCAAAGGCGATGAAGCCCACCGTCAGCATGACGAGAACGGCTTGGCCGAGGCGGCGCAGGATGAAGGCGAGCATGGGGAAAGTGGGCGAGGGAATCATACAATGCCGCATGCAGGATTTCGCCTCCCGGCTCACCGCCTGGCAGCGCCGCCACGGGCGCCGCGGCCTGCCCTGGCAGGGCACGCGCGACCCCTACCGCATCTGGCTTTCCGAAGTGATGCTGCAGCAGACGCAAGTGGCGGCGGTAATCCCCTACTACGAGCGCTTCCTGTCGCGCTTTCCGGACGTGGCGGCGCTGGCCGGCGCGTCGCAGGACGAGGTCCTGCGGCTCTGGAGCGGCCTGGGCTACTATGCCCGGGGCCGCAACCTGCACGCGGCCGCGCAGGCCATCGTCGCCCAGGGGGCGTTTCCGCGCACGCTGGCGGACCTCGGGGAGCTGCCGGGGGTCGGCCGCTCAACGGCCGCCGCGATCGCTGTGTTCGCCTTCGGGCGCCGCGCTGCCATCCTGGATGGCAACGCGAAGCGCGTGTTCGCGCGTTGCTTCGGCGTGGAAGGGGAGAAGCGCCAGTGGGCCTTGGCCGAGCGCCTGTTACCCGCGCGCGGCCTGCGGACCTATACCCAGGCACTGATGGACATCGGTGCGACGGTTTGCACGCGCACGAAGCCCGCCTGCGAGCGCTGCCCGGTGGCGGCGCGCTGCGTCGCGCGGCGCGAAGACCGCATCGACGAATTGCCCGGGCGGCGCAAGCGGGCGCCGCTGCCGCTGCGGCATGCCACCTGGTACGTGGTGCTGCGCCAGGGGCAGGTGTTGCTCGAGCGCCGGCCGGGCGCAGGGCTCTGGGGCGGCTTGTGGACCTTTCCCGAGCGACGCCTTCCCGGCCTGAGGAACCTGAGACCCTTGCCGCCGCTCGAGCACGGGTTCACGCATTTCCGGCTGCGCGCGCAACCGGTGCTGTGCTCGGCGCGCAAGCCGGCGCCGGGGCAGGTGTGGCTGGAAGTCTCCGACGCGGTGCACGCCGCCGTGCCGACGCCGGTGCGCGCGGTGCTGAGGGGCCTACTGGCCGCTTGAGCTGATGAGGCGGCGCAGGATCTCGAGGCGGTCGCGCGCGTCGTCCATCTCGAGCAGGCGCTGCTTGCTGGCGCCCGACAGCGGCAACAGTTCTGCGAGGCGCGCGCTCACCCAGGTTCCAGAGTCGTAGCGCGCCGGAGTTTCGACCAGCCCGGCGGGCGCGGCCTCGACAATCCGTCGCAGCACCCGCGCGCAAAGGTCCTGCTGCGCGTCGAGCGGCGCTTCGGCTTCCGCCGGGAGCAGCTCGATCTCGGCGCGCGCCAGACCGTCGGCCTGCACGCGGCGGCTGCGGATGCGAAAGCGCTGCTCGCCGCGCGCCACCACCTGCAGCAGGCCCAGCTGCGGCATGTCCCATTCGACGATGCGCGCCGTGCAGCCGAGCTCCTCGGGCAGCGCGGGCTCGCCCACTTCACCGCCCTCGCGGATCAGGCACACGCCGAAGGGGGAGCCGTCGCGCAGGCAGGCCTTGGCCATCTCCAGGTAGCGCTGCTCGAAGAGGCGCAGCGGGAGGCGCCCGCCGGGAAACAGCACTGTCTGCAGCGGGAAGAGCGGCACCTCCCCGGTCACGAGCCGTTTACTCCTTAGCGAGGCCGCGGTGGCGCACCAGCACGCGCCAGTCGCCGGCGAAGGCGGCGGCGAGCTTCTCGGCGATGTAGACCGAGCGGTGCCGCCCACCGGTGCAGCCGATGGCGACGGTGAGGTAGCTGCGGTTGTCCTTCACCACATCGGGCAGCCAGCGCGCAAGGAATCCCCGCACGTCCTCGCGCAGCCGCTGCACCTGCTCCTGTGCATCGAGGAATGCGATCACCGGCGCGTCGCGGCCGGTCAGCGGGCGCAGCACCGGGTCGTAGTGCGGGTTGGGCAGCATGCGCACGTCGATCACCCAGTCGGCATCCAGCGGGATGCCGTCGCGAAAGGCGAAGGACTCGAAAAGCAGCGTGAGCGAGCCGCCGGCGAGCCCCAGCATGTCGCGGATCCAGTTGCGCAGCACCTTGGGCAGCAGGTCGCTGGTGTCGATGCGGTGGCCCAGTTCGGCGGCGCCGCCCAGCAACGCGCGCTCACGCTCGATGGCCTCTGCCAGCGTCAGGCCTTCGACGGTGAGCGGGTGGCGCCGACGGGTTTCGGAGAAGCGCCGCATCAGCGTCTGCGGATTCGCCTCGAGGAACAGCACGCGGCAGTCGGCGCCGCCCGCCTTGAGGCGCGCCACGCTCTCGGGCAGCGCGGCAAGCGCCGCGCTGCGCGCGTCCACGCTCACCGCGACGCGCTCATGGCCCGCCTCGGCGAGAAAGCCCACCACGTCCTCAAGCAGCGTCGCTGGAAGGTTGTCGACGCAGTAGTAGCCGCCGTCCTCCAGCACGTCGAGCGCGATGCTCTTGCCGGCACCCGACAGTCCGCTGACGAGGATCAGCTGCACGCCGCGTGGTTCAGTCAGTCGCGTCCATGGCGCGCTTTTGCCGTGCGATGAACTCGGCGCTGGAATTGATGCCCCGGATCTGCAGGATGTAGTTGCGCACCGCCGCCTCGAGCAGCACGGCGAGGTTGCGGCCGGCGGCCACCGGGATCACCACCTTGCGCACCGTGACGCCGAGGATTTCCTCGGACTGCTCGGCAAGCGGCAGCCGCTCCACCGGGTCGCGGTTGCCCACGGGCGCCGGTTTTTCCAGTTGCGCAATCAGCTTGAGTTTCATCTTCGGGCGCACCGCCGTCTCGCCGAAGATGGTGCGCACGTCGAGCAGCCCCAGCCCGCGCACCTCGATGAAATCCTTCAGCACCGGCGGGCAGCGGCCCTCGAGCGTGTTGGCGGCGAGGCGCGAGATCTCCACCACGTCGTCGGCGACCAGGCCGTGCCCCCGGCTGATCAGTTCCAGGCCGAGTTCGCTCTTGCCCACGCCGGAATCGCCGGTGATCAGCACCCCGAGGCCGAGCACGTCCATCAGCACGCCGTGTCGTTCGGTGCGCTCGGCCAGCGCCTTGGCGAGGTAGCGCGACAGCTTCTCGATGACGCGCGCGGCGGGCAACGGCGTGGTGAACAGCGGGGTCTTGCTGCGCGCTGCGCCTTCCAGCACCTGCGGGGGCACCGGCATGCCGTCGGCGACCACCAGCGCGGCCGGCGGCGGCGCGAACAGGCGCTCCGCGAGGCCGGGCAGGGTTGCCGCCTCGTAGGCGCCGATTACCTGGATGCTGTTGGGATGGGTGAGGTTGAGGTGGCCGACAAGCGCGGCGCTGGCAGCCGCTTCGCGGCGAACGACCGTGCTGCCGTCGCGTCCCGCAACCCACGCGAGCGCTAGGGCGTCGCGGTTGTCCTCATGCAACTGCGTGACGTTGACCTGCAGCATCGGGCTGCCATGCGGCGATCAGCTGGTGCAAGGCGCCGGCGTCCGGCGCGGCCGTCATGGCTTCGCGCAGCGCGCGGTCACTGAACATCTGCGCCAGTTCGGACAGAATCTGCAGGTGCTTCTCGGTCGCCTGCTCGGGCACCAGCAGTACGAAAAGCAGGTTCACCGGCTTGCCGTCCGGGGCATCGAAAGGCACCGGCTGGGCAAGTCGCACGAAGGCGCCGAGCGCGTCCTTCAGGCCCTTGATGCGCCCGTGCGGGATGGCCACCGCCTGCCCGAGGCCGGTCGAGCCCAGCCGCTCGCGCGCGAACAGGCTGTCGAACACGAGGCTGCGGGCGATGCCGTGGTTGTTCTCGAACAGCAGCCCCACCTGTTCGAACAGGCGCTTCTTGCTCGAGACCTGGAGGTCGAGCAGGACGTTTGCTGGCGGCAGGAGCTTTGCGACGAGACTCATGATCCTGCGCCGCTAGAGGCGGCGCTGAGGGCGCGGATTATAGCCCAAGGTGCGGGCCGCCGTCGGGGGGCTGAAGGCGGTCAAACTTTGTCAGCGCGCGGGCGCGTCTCGGCGTGCTTGCCCTTGTACTTGAGCACCTGGCGATCCAGCTTGTCCACCAGCAGGTCGATGGCCGCGTACAGGTCCTGCTCTTCGCAGGCGCAGTGGATGTCCTTGCCGCGCAGGTGCAGGGTGACCTCGGCTTTCTGCCGCAGCTTTTGCACCGAGAGGATCACGTGCGCGTCGATGACGTGGTCGAAGTGGCGCGTCACGCGCCCCAGTTTTTCCTGCACGTAGCCCCGGATGGCGGGGGTGACTTCGACGTGGTGGCCGCTGACGTTGAGATTCATCTGCACTCCTCTAAAGACTCTTCCTCTGACTGACCGGCGGGATCTGCAAAGATTCCCGGTACTTGGCAATGGTGCGCCGCGCCACCACGATACCCTGCTGGCCGAGGATCTGCGCGATGCGCGAATCCGACAGCGGGCTGCGCGTGTCCTCCGCGGCAACCAGCTGCTTGATCAGCGCGCGGATCGCAGTGGACGAAGCCGCGCCGCCGGTGTCGGTGGCGACGTGGCTGCCGAAGAAGTACTTCAGCTCGTAGGTGCCGCGCGGCGTGGCCATGAACTTCTGCGTGGTGACCCGCGAGATGGTGCTCTCGTGCAGGCCGAGCGTCTCGGCGATCTCGCGCAGAACCATCGGGCGCATGGCGACATCGCCGTGCTCGAAGAAATGGCGCTGCCGGTCGACGATGGCCTGCGACACGCGCAGGATGGTGTCGAAGCGCTGCTGCACGTTCTTGATCATCCAGCGCGCCTCCTGCAGCTGCGAGGCGAGCGCGTTGGAGCCGTTGCGCGTGCTGCCGGCGAGGTCGGCGTACAGCCGGTTGATGCGCAGGCGCGGCATCGCCTCGGGATTCAGGCTCGCGCGCCAGACGCTCTTCACCTTGCGCACGATCACGTCGGGGATCATGTAGCGCGTCTCGACGCGCGCGAAGGCGGCGCCGGGGCGCGGATTGAGGCTCTGGATGAGCTTCTGCGCCGCGCGCAGCTCGTCTTCCTGCGCGCCGGTGAGGCTGCGCAGGCGCGCGTAGTCGCGGCTGGCGAGCAGCTGCAGGTGCTTGTCGGCGATCTCGACGGCGAGCGCGCAGGCCGGGTGCTCGCGCAGCGCGGCGCTGGCGCGCAGCTGCAGCACCAGGCATTCCCCGGGCGCGCGCGCCCCCACGCCAGCGGGTTCCATGTTCTGCAGGTGGCGCAGCGCGATCCCCAGTTCCTCGATGTCCACCTCGGCTTCCGCGGAGAACAGCGCCGCGATCTCCTCCAGCGGCTGGGTGAGGTAGCCGTCGTCGTCCAGCACGTCGATCAGCATCGCCACCAGCGCGCGGTCGCGCTCGCCGATGCCGGTGAGCGTGAGCTGCTGGTTCAGGTGGTCGCGCAGCGTCGGCAGCTCGGGCGCGGCAAACAGCCGCTCGCCCTCGTCCTCATCGTCGCTGCCACGCGAGGGCGCGGCAAACTCGAGCAGCCAGTCTTCGCGCCGCTGCTCGGCGGGGGGCTCGTCCGACCCCCGCCGCGCCCTGCTCGGGCGCGCTCTGCGGTGTGTCGCGCGGCGGCGTGAACGCCGCCTGCGCGTCGCCCTCGATGTCTTCGCGCTCCAGGATCGGGTTCTCCATCAGCATGCGCTCGATCTCCTGGTTCAGCTCGACGGTGGAGAGCTGCAGCAGGCGGATGGATTGCTGCAGTTGCGGCGTCAGCGTGAGGTGCTGGGAGAGCCGGAACTGCAGGGTGGGCTTCATGGGGAGGGGCGCAGCAGACTACATGCGGAAGTGCTCGCCGAGGTATACCCGGCGTACGCTGTCATTATAGACGATCTCCTCCGGGTGGCCCGAGGCGAGCACCGCGCCTTCGTTGATGATATAGGCGCGGTCGCAGATGCCCAGCGTCTCGCGCACGTTGTGGTCGGTGATCAGCACGCCGATGGCGCGCTCCTTCAGGAAGCGGATGATGCGCTGGATGTCGAGGACCGCGATCGGGTCCACGCCGGCGAAGGGCTCGTCGAGCAGGATGAAGGACGGGCGCGTGCCCAGGGCGCGCGCGATTTCCAGGCGCCGGCGCTCGCCGCCCGAGAGCGACAGCGCGGGGTGCTTGCGCAGGTGCGCGATGTTCAGGTCCTTCAGCAGCTCCTGCAGCCGCGCCTCGATCTCGGCGCGCTTGAGGCCCTGCAGCTCGAGCACCGCCTGCACGTTCTCCTCCACCGAGAGCTTGCGGAAGGTGGAGTTCTCCTGCGGCAGGTAGGAGATGCCCAGGCGCGCGCGCGCGTGGATCGGCAGGTGCGTCAACTCGCGCCCGTCGAGGTGGATGCGGCCGGAGTCGGCGGCGATCAGGCCGACGATCATGTAGAAGCAGGTGGTCTTGCCCGCGCCGTTGGGACCGAGCAGGCCGACCACTTCGCCGCTGGACACCTCGAGCGAGACGTCCTGCACCACGGCGCGCGACTTGTAGCGCTTGCGCAGCCGCTCGACGCGCAGTGCGCTCATTTCGCGCCCTTCTCCGCGGCGGCGGCGGGCTTCTTCGGCTGGATCACCGCGCGCACGCGCTCGCCGGGGGTCGAGGCAGGCGCGCCCTTGGCGCTGGACACCGAGAAGAACTCGGAGCGCTGGTCGTACAGGATGTAGCTGCCGCGCACCTCGTCCTTGTCGCGCGTGATGCGCGCGTTCTCGTGCATCTCGATGCGCTCGCTCTTCTCGTCGATCTCCACGCGCAGCGCCTCGCCGTCAATCCACACGCCTTCCTGCCCGCCCGCCGCGTCGCCCTTCTGGCGAAAGCGCACCGGCGCGCCGGTCGCGGTCGCGTACTGGAAGCCCTCGGCGTCCTGGCGCACGACGATGCGCTCGGCGCGCACGGTGATGGTGCCTTTCGTAAGGACGACATTGCCCTCGAAGATGCTGATGCGCCGGGCCTCATCCGATGTCATCCGGTTCGCTTCTACGTTTGTGGGTTTGTCGCGATCGGCCTTTTCGGCCTTGGCCGAAAAGGCCGCAACCGCAGCGATCGCAATGGTAAGGCCGGTGACAAGACGCCGGATCATTTAACTCTCGCCAAGAACGTCCCGCGCACCTGCGAATGCAGCTCGATGCGGCCGTTCAGGTTGTCGTACTCCATGCCGCGCGCGAACAAGGTGCGCCCCTGTTCCTTGATCTCGACCTCGCGGTCGCTGCGCACCAGCGAGCGCGCGGTGATCAAGTGCAGGAACGAGGTGCGCAGCTCGGCGCCGGGCTGCGTGGCGTGGGCATCGCGCAGCAGGAGCACGTTGTCGTGGAGGAACATCTCGCTGGCGTCCTGCGTCAGCGTGCCGCGGTCGGCGGACAGGGTGAGACGCGGCTGCCCGGGCTGGGTCTGCACGGTGCGCGGCGCGAGCAGCTCGGTCGAGCCGTCGTCCGGGTAGTGCAGCATCTTCGCCGCGGTCAGGGTGGACACCGGGATGCCCTCGCGGCTGTAGTCGATGAGCGTGAAGCGCTCGATGGCGTAGTCCGGGTCGTGCCGGCGCGGCGCCTGCGGCTGCGCGTCTCCCCGCGTCAGCCGCTCGAGCCAGAAGGTGAGCAGCGCGAGGGTCAGCATCAACAGCAGCGGGAACAAGCGCGCGGAGGAGTGCCTCACGCCGGACGCCCGCGCGCGCGCAGCAGGTAGTCGCAGACTTCGCGCGCCGCGCCGCCGCCCGCCGGCGCGCCGGCGACGTAGTGCGCCCCGCGCAGCACGCTCTCGTGCGCTTCGCGCGGCGCGCAGGCAAAGCCGCAGCGCTCGAGCACCGGCAGGTCCGGCAGGTCGTCGCCCATGTAGCCGGCCTCGCGCGGCTCGAGTCCCAGGCGCGCGAGCAGCGCGTCGAACGCGGGGAGCTTGTCCTCGATGCCCTGCAGCACGTGCACGATGCCCAGCTCCGCGGCGCGCAGCGCCACTGCGGGCGAGCTGCGCCCGGACAGGATGCCGGCGGCGATGCCGCCCTGCTGCAGCAGCTTCACGCCGAGCCCGTCCAGGCTGTGGAACACCTTGAGCGCCTCGCCCTGCGGCCCGTACCAGAGCCGCCCGTCGGTGAGCACGCCGTCGACGTCGAACAGCATCAGCCGCACGCGCCGCGCTCGCTCGAGCGCCTCTGCAGATTTTTCCGCCATGGCCCTGCTCAGACCACCTTGGCGCGAAAAAGGTCGTGCATGTTGAGCGCCCCGACCAGCTTCCCGGACTTGTCCACCACCAGCATCTGGTTGATCTGGTGCCGCTCCATGAGTTCCACCGCCTCGGCGGCCAGCGCTTCCGGCCGTATGGTGCGCGGCTTGCGCGTCATCGCCTGCGAGATGCGGGTGATGCGCTTGGCGCTGGCGGGGTTGCGCAACACGCGGCGCAGGTCGCCGTCGGTGAAGATTCCCTTGACGCGGCGTCCAGCATCCACGATCGCCGTCATGCCCAGGCTGCCTCGCGTCATCTCCGCCAGGGCGTCGTCGAAGGATGCGCTCTCGCGTACGGCGGGAACCGCCTTGTCGCGCCGCATCACGTCGGCGACATGCTTGAGCGCCTGCTGGTACAGGGAGCCGCGCGGGTGCGAGCGCGCGAAGTCCGCCTTGGTGAAGCCGCGCGAATCGAGCAGCGCGACCGCGAGCGCGTCGCCGAGGGCGAGCGCCGCGGTGGTGCTGGCGGTCGGCGCGAGGTCGAGCGGACAGGCTTCGCGCTTGACCCCCGCATCGAGGTGCACGTCGGCTTCCTGCGCCAGCGGCGAGGCGGCATTGCCGGTGAGCGCGATCAGCTTGGCGCCGCGGCGCTTCACCAGCGGCACGATGCTGAGCAGCTCTTCGCTCTTGCCCGAATGCGAAATGGCGATGAAGACGTCCTCCGGCTGCACCATGCCGAGGTCCCCGTGGCTCGCCTCCGCGGGATGCACGAAGTGGGCGGGGGTGCCGGTGCTCGCCATGGTCGAGGCGATCTTGCGCGCGATGTGCCCGGACTTGCCGATGCCGCTGACCACCACGCGGCCGCTGCAGTTCAGGATCAGGGCCAGCGCGTCGAGGAACCGCCCGTCGAGGCGCGCGCCGAGCGCGCGCACCGCGTCTGCCTCGATCTCGAGCACCTCGCGCGCCAGCGCCAGTGCCCGTTTCGAGGGGCGCGGCGCGTTCATTTTTGCCCGCAACGAGCAGCGCTTATCATAGGGCTGGAAGTATAACTTAGGGGTTTTGCGCTCTCGGATGGACGCCGCCGGCCTCGCGCTGCAACCGGTTCTCGTGCTGCTCGCCGGCGGCGTGCTGGCCGTGGTGGTCTGCCGCAGCCTTGCGCTGCCGCCGATCATCGGCTACCTCGCGGCAGGCGTGGCGCTCGGGCCGCATGCGCTGGGCCTGGTTGCCGACACCGAGGCCGTGCGCCACCTGGCCGAGTTCGGCGTGGTGTTCCTGATGTTCTCCATCGGCCTGGAGTTCAGCCTGGCCAAGCTGCGCAGCATGCGCCGCTCGGTGTTCGGCCTGGGCGCCGCCCAGGTGGCGGCGAGCATCGCGCTCGGCGTGGCCGGCGCGCTCGCCGTGGGCGGAAGCTGGCAGGCGGGCCTCGCGCTGGGCGGGGCGCTCGCCATGTCCTCCACCGCCATCGTGTCGAAGATCCTCGCCGAGCGGCTGGAGCTGGACACGTCGCACGGCCGCGACATCATCGGTGTGCTGCTGTTCCAGGACCTGGCGGTGGTGCTGCTGCTGATCCTCGTGCCCGCGCTCGGCGCCCCGGCCGGGGAGCTCGCCGGCGACATTGCGCTCGCGCTCGCGAAGGCCGCCGTGGTGTTGGCGGTGCTGATCCTGGCCGGACCGCGCGTGATGCGCGCCTGGTTCGGCGTGATCGCGCGGCGCCGCTCGACCGAACTGTTCGTGCTGAACGTGCTGCTGATCACGCTGCTGCTCGCCTACGTCACCGGACTCGCCGGTTTGTCGCTGGCGCTGGGCGCCTTTCTGGCCGGGATGCTGATTTCGGAGACCGAGTATCGCTACCAGGTGGAGGAGGACATCAAGCCGTTCCGCGACGTGCTGCTCGGCCTGTTCTTCGTCACCGTGGGCATGCTGCTCGATGTGCGCCTGGTGCTGGGCCAG
>JANMUO010000310.1:0-3376 GCA_031391655.1 Betaproteobacteria bacterium | reverse complement strand
GCACGAAGTGCCCTGGGGCGTGAACCGCCGGCGCGTGGTCACGATCAACGACGGCGTGGTTGGCGCGGAGAAATCCATTTCGGTCGCCTGCATGCACTGCTCGGACGCGCCTTGCATGGCGGTGTGCCCGGTGGACTGCTTCTACCGCACCGCAGACGGCGTGGTACTTCACGACAAGGACCTGTGTATCGGCTGCGGCTAATGTTTCTACGCCTGCCCGTTCGGCGCGCCGCAGTTCCCGCAGGCCGGCGCCTTCGGCCTGCGCGGCAAGATGGACAAGTGCACGTTCTGCAACGGCGGCCCGGAAGCCGACAAGAGCGAGGCCGAGTTCAAGAAGTACGGCCGCAACCGCCTGGCCGAGGGGAAGCTCCCGGCGTGCGCGGAAATGTGCTCGACCAAGGCTTTGCTCGGTGGCGACGGCGACGTGATCGCCGACATCTACCGCGAGCGCGTGCTGCGCCGGGGCAAGGGTTCCGAAGTCTGGGGCTGGGGTACGGCCTACGGCCCGGGCAAGCCGGGTGCGCAACCTCCCGCAGCGGGGGGCAAGTCGTGAGGCGCGCATGGCTGGGGGCCGCGGTGATCGCGGCCCTTTTTGCCGCCGGCTGCGGCGAACCCGAGCAAGTTGTGGTCTACAAGCAGGGCAAGTACCAGGGCAAGCCGGACACGCGCGCCTGGGACAACTCCCCGCTCGCCGCGGAGCAGCGCGGCGGCAAGTGGACCAAGGGCGACCGCGCAAGCTGGGAAGAGCAGATCAGGAACCGGCAGCTTGCCCAGCACGAGCACAAGCGCATCTACCAGTAGCGTAGTGCGCCACAACGAGGAGGGGAGGATGTCCAAGCTCTTGAAGCTTTGCTTGGCATTGGCGATGTTCGCCGCCGCCGGCATCGCGCAGGCGCAGGGCGGCACGCAGCAGCAGCGCGGCATCGACCAGCCGGGCAACAACGCCCCGGTCTGGCGCGACGTGCGCAAGGAAGGCCAGGAACACACCACGAGTATCAAGGGCCGCGAGACCGGCGTGCTGGTGCAGTCTGCCGGCGAGACCTGGCGGCAGATCCGCAATGGCCCGGTGACGTTCTACGGCGGCTGGCTTGTGGTGCTGGTGGTGATCGCCATCGCGGCGATTTACTTCGCCCTGGGCCCGGTCAAGCTGCACGATAGACCCACCGGGCGCCTGATCGAGCGGTTCACGCTCGCCGAACGCTGGGCGCACTGGGTGATGGGCATCAGCTTCGTGGTGCTGGGCCTCTCGGGCCTCATCATCCTCTTCGGCAAGCACGTGCTGTTGCCGGTGATCGGATACACGCTCTTCGCCTGGCTCACGTCGCTCGCCAAGAACCTGCACAACTTCGTCGCACCGCTGTTTACCGTGAGCCTCGTGGTGTTCATCGTCATGTTCGTGAAGGACAACTTTCCCAAGCTGCATGACTTCACGTGGTTCGCCAAGGCGCCGGGGTTCTTCGCCGGCAAGCACGTGCCCTCGGGCCGCTTCAACGGCGGAGAGAAGGCGTGGTTCTGGGGCGGCGTGGTGGTGATCTCGATCACGCTGGTGGTGTCCGGCGCCATCCTGCTGTTCCCGAATTTCGATCAGGTACGCTCCACGATGCAGCAGGCGAGCATCGTGCACATGATCGCCGCCGTGCTGGTGATCGCCGCCGCGATCGGCCACATCTACATGGGAACCGTCGGCGTGGAGGGCGCCTACCAGGCGATGCGCGAAGGCCATGTGGATGAAACCTGGGCCAGGGAACACCACGAATACTGGTACAACGAGGTCAAGGGCGGCGCGAAGTCCTCGCCGGGCGGGGCGGTTCCCGCCGGCGCGCCGCATATGAAGGAGAAGCAATGAAGAAGATCCTGCTTGCCATCGCCGGCGGTTTGATGATCGGCGCCATCGCTGCGTCCCACGCCAAGCTGCCGGCCGCGCCGCCCAAGAGCGACGCCGAGAAGGCCGCCGAGGCCGACAAGGCGGCCGCGGCGAAGGCCAAGGAGGCGGAACAGAACTCCGCTGCCCAGGACAAGGCGGTGGCCAACTACAAGAAGAACAAGGGCATCGCGATGGACACCAAGCCGGCGGTAGCTGCAAAATCCGGGGCGAAGAAGAAGTAACCCCGGAGGCAGCATGAAGCGGACGTTGGTCGGAATCGCGGCAGTTGCAGTGTTGAGCGGGTGCCAGATGTTCCGCGAAGAGGGACCCAAGGCGACGGCGGACCTGCGTCCGACCAAGGGCAGCACCGCCAGCGGGACCGCAAGCTTCACCCAGATCGGCGACAAGGTTCGCGTCCACGCGGTCGTCACCGGCCTCAAGCCGGGCGCCGACCACGGCTTCCATGTGCACGAGGTCGGCGACTGCGCGTCGGGCGACGGCATGAGCACCAAGGGCCACTTCAATCCCTACGGCAAGCCGCATGCCCATTACAGCACCAGCGAACGCCACGCGGGCGACATGCCCTCGCTCAAGGCCGACGCCAGCGGCCGGGCCGAACTGTCCACGGAACTCGACGTCGTGACGGTCGCTGCAGGGCCCTCCAGCGTGGTCGGGCGCGGCCTGATCGTGCATGCCATGCCGGACGACTACCGCACGCAGCCCACCGGCAACGCCGGCGCCCGGCTCGCCTGCGCCGTAATCCGCCGGATCTAGGCGGCACCCTCCACCAGCACGACTTTAGAGCGCGCCGCCTTCGTGCGGATCGCGAGCGCCGGCGCGTATTCCGGCGAGTGGTACCACTTCTTCGCCTGCGCCATCGAAGCGAACTCCAGCACCACCAGGCGCGTGGGCTGCCAGCCGCCTTCCTTTGCGTCCACCGCGCCGCCGCGCACCAGGTACTTGCCGCCGTACTTGGCGATGGTGGCGGGCACGATCTTGCGGTATTCCTCGTAGGCGGCGGGATCGGTGACGTCGACTTCGGCGATGAGGTAGGCGGACACGGGACTTTCTCCGGTTGGGTCGAGCGCCGCAGGGTAGCCGCGGTGGTACCCATGCGGCAAGCGCGCCGGGGCCCTTTAGCGCTCCTCGGGCGGCCTGACGTGCCGGAACAGGGCGAGCAGCAACAGGTCGTAGAGGATCTTGAGGCCGCCGCAGAGCAGTAGCGGCCATGCCTGGAAGCCGGCGGCGAAGAGCGCGCCGGCGATCGCCGGGCTCGCCGCCGACGCAAGGCTGCGCGGCACGGCGGTGACGCTGGCTGCGGCCGGCCGCTCAGCTTCGGTGACCACCGCCATGACGTAGGAAGAGCGGGTCGGGACGTCCATCTGCGACAGGGCCGCGCGCACAAGCAGCAGTGCGAGCACGACTTCCAGCGATGGCGCGAAGGCGGCGGCGATCAGGCAGAGGCTGGAAGGGATGTGTGTATACACCATCGTGTTCACAAGCCCGATGCGG
>JANMUO010000252.1:0-10933 GCA_031391655.1 Betaproteobacteria bacterium | reverse complement strand
AAAACAGACTTTTATAGTCTCCGTCCTGCTTTTCTCGGCGGCGACTTTCGCCCAGGACAAGGTCCTGAACCTCTACTCCTCGCGCCACTACCAGACCGACGAGGCGCTGTACGCCAGCTTCACCAAGGCGACCGGCATCCGCGTCAATCGCATCGAGGCCGGCGAGGACGCGCTCATCGAGCGCATCCGCAACGAAGGCGCGCGCAGCCCGGCCGACGTGCTGGTGACCGTGGATGCCGGGCGCCTGTGGCGGGCCGAGCAGCTGGGCCTGTTCCAGACGGTCAAGTCCGCGCTGCTCGATGCGCGCATCCCGGCAAACTTCCGCGAGCCCAGCGGCCTCTGGTACGGCTTTTCCTTGCGCGCGCGCCTCATCGCCTACAACAAGGCCAAGGTGAACGCGGGCGAACTGAAGGACTACGAGGACCTCGCCGACGCGAAATGGAAGGGGCGCGTGTGCATGCGCTCCTCCAGCAACATCTACAACCTGTCGCTGATGGGCGCGCTGATTGACCACCTGGGCGAGCCGAAAGCCGAGGCCTGGGCGCAGTCGGTGAAGAACAACCTGGCGCGCGATCCCAAGGGCGGGGACACCGACCAGTTGAAGAGCGTGGCCGCGGGCGAGTGCGACGTCACCATTTCCAACCAGTACTACTACGCGCGCCTGGCGCGCTCGGCGAAGGCCGACGAGCGCGCGGTGGCGGAGAAGCTCGGCGTCGTGTTTCCCAACCAGTCGAGCTGGGGCACCCACGTCAACATCTCCGGCGCCGGCGTGATGAAGAACGCGCCCAACCGCGCGGCGGCGATCCAGTTCCTCGAGTACCTGGCGAGCGACCACGCGCAGCGTTACTTCGCCGACGGCAACAACGAATGGCCGGTGGTGGCGAGCGTCAAGGTGGTGAACCCGGTGCTTTCCGCCTTCGGCGCCTTCAAGGTCGACCCGGTCAACGTCGCGGTGCTGGGCCGCAACCAGCCCGGCGCGCAGAAGATCTACGACCGGGTGGCCTGGAAGTAGCGGCGCGAGAGGACCAGCAGCGGCACGAGGCCGACCAGCACGATCACCAGCGAGGGCACCGCCGCTTCGGCCAGGCGCTCGTCCTTCGCCAGGTTGTAGGCCTCGATCGCCAGGGTGTCGAAATTGAACGGCCGCAGCGCGAAAGTGGCCGGCAACTCCTTCAACACGTCGACGAACACGAGCAAACCCGCGCTGGCGAGGCTGGGCGCAATGAGCGGCGCGTGCACCCGCGCCAGCGCCAAGGCCGGCGAGGCGCCGAGGCTGCGCGCCGCATCCTCCATGCTCGGCGTCACGCGAGCGAGGCCTGCTTCGGTGGTCTGCAGCGCGACTGCCAGGAAGCGCACCAGGCAGGCATAGACCAGCGCGGCAATGGTGCCGGTGACCAGCAGTCCGACCTTGACGCCGAACGCGTCCTCCAGCATCGCCGCCAGCCAGTTGTCGAAGCGGCCCATCGGCACCAGTACGCCGATGGCGACCACCGCGCCGGGCATGGCGTAACCGAGGGCCGCGACGCGGTTGGCCGCCGCGGCGGCGCCGCTCTTCGAGATGCGGGCGCCATAGGCCAGGGCCAGCGCGAGCAGTACGCCGGCCACGGCGGTGACGCCGGCGATCGTAAAACTGTTTCCCACCAGCGCGAGCAGCCGCGCGCCCCAGCGCGCCTGCGGATCCGCGAGCGCGAGCTGGGCGAGGATCATGGCAGGCACGACAAACCCGATCAGCACGGGAACCGCGCAAGCCGCGCACGCGAGCGCGGCCGCTGCGCCGCTCAGGCGTTGCGGCGGGGAACGCTTGCCAGGCGCGGGGTTGTGGTACGCCGCGCGCCCGCGCGATGCGCGCTCCAGAAGCAGCACGACCAGCACGAATCCCAGCAGGCAGGTCGAGAGCTGCGCCGCCGCAGTGCTGTCGCCCATCGACAACCAGGCCTTGAAGATCCCGGTGGTGAAGACTTCGAGGCCGAAGTAGGACACGGTGCCGAAATCGGCGAGCGTTTCCATCAGCGCGAGCGCGGTGCCGGCGGCGATTGCGGGGCGCGCCAGCGGCAGCGCCACGCGCCGGAAGCTCGCCCACGCCGTGAGGCCGGCGAGGCGGCCCGCCTCCACTGCGCTGCGCGACAGGTCGCGGAACGCCGTGCGCGCGATCAGGTACACGTAGGGATACAGGGCGAGCGAAAGAATCACTGCCGCGCCACCGAGGGAGCGGATTTCCGGAAACCAGTACTCGCGCGCCTGCCAGCCAGTGAGCGAGCGCAATCCGCCTTGCACCGGCCCGGCGAACTGCAGCCAGTCGGTGTAGGCGTAAGCCATCACATAGGCCGGCATCGCCAACGGCAGCATCAGCGCCCACTCGAGGGCGCGCGAACCGGGAAAACGGTAATTCGCCACCAGCCATGCCGCCGTCACCCCGATGGACATCACGCCGCAGGCCACCAGCGCCAGGAGAAGCGCGGTGTTGGCAACGTACCCGGGCAGGACAGTGGCGGCGAGGTGGCGCCAGGCGTCCCCCGCAGGCTGCAGCACGCTGGCGACGACAGCCAAAATGGGTAGCGCGAGAAAAAGAGCGATGCCAACCGAAAGGCCACCCGCCCCCCCTCGCGTAACTGTTTGATAAGGAAGCACTCGCCATTGTAACAAGAACGATTCTTGTTCCGCTGGGCCTATAATCCCGGGATGACATTGCTCGCGGTCGAAGGCTTGCAACATGGCTACAACGGCCAGGAAGTGGTGCGCGGACTGGATTTCGCGCTGCCTCGCGGCGCGATTGGCTGCCTGCTCGGGCCGAGCGGCTGCGGCAAGACCACCGTCCTGCGCTGCATCGCCGGATTCGAGCGGCTGCGCGCCGGCAGCATCCGCCTGAACGGCGTGCTCGTCTCCGGCCCGGGCGTGATGCTGCCGCCGGAGGAACGCCGCGTCGGCATGGTGTTCCAGGATTACGCGCTGTTTCCGCACCTGTCGGTGGCGCAGAACATCGCCTTCGGGCTGGGCTCGCTCGCGCGCAGCAAGCGTGACGCGCGCGTGCGCGAAATGGCGGAGCTGGTGCGCCTGGGCGGTGAGCTCGGCCAGTACCCGCACGAACTCTCCGGCGGGCAGCAGCAGCGCGTGGCGCTGGCGCGCGCGCTGGCGCCGGCCCCCGAGCTCCTGCTGCTCGACGAGCCGTTCTCGAACCTCGACGTGGAACTGCGCGAGCGCCTGTCGCCGGAAGTGCGCGAGATCCTCAAGGCGAGCGGCGCCACCGCCGTGCTGGTGACGCACGACCAGCACGAGGCCTTCGCCATGGCCGACGAAATCGGCGTGATGCACGAGGGCCGCATCCAGCAATGGGACAGCGCCTACAACCTCTACCACCGCCCCGCCAACCGCTTCGTCGCGGACTTCGTCGGCCAGGGCGTGTTCCTGCCGGCCAAGGTGCTCAACTCCCGCCAGGTGGAAATCGAGCTCGGCGTGCTCGAGGGTGACATCCCGAACGCCTGCCAGATCGGCTGCGACGCCTGCGGCAAGGGCTGCCTCACCGACATCCTGCTGCGGCCCGACGACGTGGTGCACGACGACAACGCGCCGACGCAGGCCGAAGTGGTGCACAAGGCGTTCCGCGGCGCGGATATCCTCTACACGCTGCGCCTCGCCAGCGGGCAGAAGGTGCTGGCACTGGTGCCCAGCCACCACAACCACGCGCTGGGCGAACGCATCGGCATCCGCCTCGACGTGGACCACGTGGTGGCGTTTCAGCCCGAGCGCTGATCCTTCAGGCTGTAGATCGCGCGCAGTTCCAGCTCGAACTCCTTGCCCGCCAGCTCGGGCGGCAGCAGGACGGCGGGCTTGGAGATGCGGAACATCTCCAGCGCCTGGCGGTCGAGCATCTCGTAGCCTGAACTCGTCTTGATGCCGAGTGCGGCGATCTTGCCGTCGGCGCCGATGGTCATGCGCACCACCACCTCGCCTTCCCAGTTGTTGTCGATGGCCGCGCGCGGATAGCGCTTGAAGCGCGCCGCCGCCGTGAGCAGCTGCAGCCGGTAGCGGTCCAGCACGCCGGGATCCGGTCCGGCAGGCACCGCGACCGGCGGCCGCGCTTCGATGCGCGCGACGGGGCCGGGCGCGGCAGGGGTGAGGGGTTCTGCGGGCACAGGGGGCGCGGGTTCACTCACCACGGGTTGAACGGGCACGGGTGCAGGCACGGGCTCCTGCCGCACCGGTTTGGGCCTGGCAACGGGCCGCGGCGTGACCGGCCGCGGTTGCACCGGAGGCGGCTTGGCCTCCTGCACCGGCGCCGCCGGCGCCGGCAGCTTGGGCACCGCCTCCACCAGGCGCGCGACCAGCGGGAGCGGCGGCGGCTTGGCTGCCAGCTCGCGCAAGCTTGGCAGCGCGGCCAGCAGCAGCGCGTGCAGCAGGATCGACGCGACGACGGCGACACCGAAAGCGCGGTTCGCCCCGTGCCGCATACCGGTCAGCGGCGGTGCAGCGCCCGCCACACCTTCTCCGGGGTGAGCGGCATTTCCAGGTGCGAGACGCCGAACTCCGCCAGTGCATCGAGCACTGCGTGCACCACGGCCGGCACCGCGCCGATGGTGCCGATCTCACCGCACCCCTTCACGCCAAGCAGGTTGGTCTGGCAGGGCACGCTCTCGTCGAAGGCGTTCACCATCGGCGGAAACTGGTCGGCGCGCGGCATGCAGTAATCCATCAGCGAGCCGGTGAGCAGCTGGCCGTTGTCGTCGTAGACCGCCTGCTCGTAGAGTGCCTGGCCCACGCCCTGCGCGATGCCGCCCTGGATCTGCCCCTCGACGATCATGTGGTTGATGATGCGGCCGATGTCGTCGACGCTGAAGATGCGCAGGAGCTCCACGGTCCCGGTGTCGGGGTCGATCTCCACTTCGCAAGCCTGCGCCCCGTTCGGCCAGGACGGCGTCGAGGGCGTCTGCGTCGCCGATACCCGTACGCGCCGCCCGGCTTGCCGTGCCGCCAGCTCGGCAAGACCGATGGAGCGGTCGGTGCCGGCGATGAAAAAGCGCCCGTCGCGAAACTCGATGTCCGCCGGCGCCGCCTCGAGCGCATCGGCGGCGAGCTCCTTGCCGCGAGCGATCAGCGTGCGCCCGGCCGCCACCACGGCCGATCCGCCGATGAAGGCCGAGCGCGAGCCCACGCTGCCCACGCCGTTGGCGCGGTCGGTGTCGCCCTGCACGATGGTGATGCCCTTGATGGGAATCTGCAGCACTTCGGTGATGAGCTGCACGTAGCTCGTCTCCAGCCCCTGCCCCATCGCCTGCGTGCCGGAGAACACCGTCACATTGCCTTCGGCGTCCACTTCGATGTCCACCGTTTCAGTGGGCAGCGCGCCGGTCCACTCGAGGTAGGCGGAGAGTCCGCGCCCGCGCAACTTGCCGCGCTTCTTCGATTCCTCGCGGCGCGCGGCGTAGCCGTGCCAGTCCGAGAGCTTCACGACGCCTTCGAGCATGCGCGCGAAATTCCCCGTGTCGTAAACCTCGCCGGCATGGGTGGTGTAGGGAAAGTCCGCCGGCTGCAGGAGGTTCTTCAGGCGCATCTGCACCCGGTCGATGCCCATCTCGCGCGCGGCCTTTTCCACCAGGCGCTCCATCAGGTAGTTGCCCTCGGGGCGCCCGGCGCCGCGGTAGGCGCCCGTGGCCATGGTGTTGGTGAGCACCGCCTGCATGTGGTAATCCACCGCGGGCACGCGGTACACCGAGGTCTGCACCTTGGCCACCATCATGAGCGGGATCATGGCCGAGGAACCGACGGGCACCGCGCCCATGTTGCCCAGCATGTGCAGGCGCAGCGCGAGGATGCGGCCTTCCTTGTCCAGGGCCAGCGCCGCCTTGAAATGCATGTCGCGGCCCATGTGCGCGGCGAGGAACTCCTCGCTCCTTTCGCCGCGCCAGCGCACCGGGCGGCCGAGCTTCTTCGCGGCGTGGGCCACCAGCACCTCTTCGGGCGCCAGCCCGGTCTTCATGCCGAAGCCGCCGCCGATGTCGCCGTTGATGATGCGGAACTCCGCGGGCTTGCCGCCGAGCGCCACGGCCAGCAGGTCGCGCGCCGCCGTCGGCTGCTGGCACTGGGTATACACGGTGGTGCGCCCGGCTTCATGCACGCCGATGGAGCAGCGTGGCTCCATCGCCATGGCGATGAGCCGCTGGTTGTGCAACTCAAGCTCGGTGACGTGCGCGGCGCGCGCGAAAGCCGCCTCCACCTCGGCCGGCTTGCCGTAGCGCGTCTCCGCGCCGATGTTGCGCGGCGCCTCGGGCCAGATCTGCGGCGCACCCGGCTCGATTGCGCGGCGCGGATCCACCACGCAGGGCAATTCCTCGTACTCGACCGCGACCAGGTCCGCCGCGTCCAGCGCCTGGCGCCGCGTCTGCGCCACGATCGCCACCACCGGATGGCCGCCGTAGTACGCGCGCTCCTCGGCCAGGGGCGTGCGCTGCGGCGCCGACATCAGCTGGCCGTCGGCACGCTTGAACAGCGGCGGGAACGGAATGTGGCCCACGCCGTCCTTGCGCAGGTCCGCCATGGTCCAGGTCGCGATCACGCCCGGCGCGGACCGCGCCTCGCGCAGGTCCACCGTGAGGATTTTCGCGTGTGCGTGCGGCGAGCGCAGCACCACGAGTGCTGCCTCGTTGTCGAAGAGCCGGTCATCGCTGAACAACCCCTTGCCGGCGAGCAGCCGGTCGTCCTCCAGGCGCTTTTGCGTGCGCGAGGAGCCAAAGCGCGCGGATTCAGGGTCGAACTGGATGGCAGGCGCATTCATTCTCAATTTCCTTTGAGACCGTCAATCAATGTGCGCGCCTCCGCGGCGCCGGCGGCATCCCGGTCCGCCACGCTCACGGCGTGGGCGCGATCGTAATAGGCGCGCGCAGCATCGCGCTCCCCGCGCAGCGCGCTGGCGCGACCCAGCCCGAGGAGGTCGAGGTGGATCTTGCGCGGCGAGGCGAGCTCGCGGTCGATGGCGAGCGCTTCGCGAAGGTGGACGAGCGCAGCGGCGCCGTCGCCGGCGCCGATGGCCGCCATGCCGAGCAGGCGCAGCGAATTGGCGGTTTCCTGGCGATCGCCGGCGGCGCGGCTCGATGCCAGCGCAGCTTTCGCCGCCGCCGCCGCCGCTTCATGGTTACCCGCCTCAAGCGCGAGCTGACCCTTCACGTTCTGGATCGCCGCGGCGTGCGCGCAAGGCCGGCCGCACCAGGATTCGGCGCGGTCCGCCCATTGCAGGGCCTCCGCCCTGCGCCGCTCGTCGAGGTCGAGCACCGCGCGGCGCAGCGCGGCCTGCGCGCGGCGCTCGGCCGGAAAAACGAGCACGGCGCGCTCCAGCACCGGCTCGAGGCTGGCGCGCGCATCCGCATACTTGCCCTGGCGTTGGTAGACAACGGAGAGGTTGATCGCGTTGGCGGCGACGCCGTCGGCATCCTCCAGCGACTGCGACACGCGCAGCGCTTCGCGGTAATGCAGCGCCGCGCCCGCGAGGTCGCCCTGGCGCAGGGTGGCCTCGGCGCGGCGGTTTGCTTCCATCGCCGCCGTGGACTTGCCCGGAGCGGGCGGCGCCGGCGCCTGGGCGCAGGCGGCGAGTATGCAAATCAGGCCCGCCGCGAGAACCCGCATCAGCGGTAGGACTCAAAGCTGTCGGTCCGCAGCGTGCGCATGCCCGGCGCGTCGATGAAATCGCGCAGCAGCCAGGTGTTCTTCGCCGCGCCCACCACTTCCTGGCCCTCGCGCACCAGCTGCGTGCTGTCGCGGATCAGCGCCGGGGTCTGCGACAGCGCCTCGTGCAGCGCCTCGCCGTTCTTGCGCGTCGCGGAGCGGATCTCGGCCGCCGCCTCGGCGATCGAGTCGAGCGTCGTGCCGACCTTGCGCGTCATCTCCGGCAGTTCCTTGCCGGCCTGCGCGGCCAGGCGCTCGGTCGAGGCGAAGGCCGCCTCGGCGCGTCCGCCGACCGCGACCACCGTGCGGTCCGTGTCGCGCAGGAACTGGCGTAGTTCGCGATTGGTATCGGGCAGCTGCTGCAGGACCGTATTCGCCGCCAGCAGGGTCTTGCGGAAATCGCCCTCGGGCCGGTTCAGCTCGGCCATCATGCGCCGCAGCTCGCCCACCACGGGCGAGAGCTGGTTGCGGATGTCGTCCACCAGCTCGGCCACGCCGCGCACCGGCAGGTAGCCGATCACGTCTCCATCCTCCACCGGCTCCCTGGAGCCTTTCGGGTCGGTGCCGGGCACCAGCTGGATGTTCGCCTGCCCGATGTAGCCTTCGCGCAGCAGCCTGGCGTGCGAGCTCTTGGTGAGGAGCGCGGTGTAATCGCTGTTGATCGACAGCTCGACCCGCACGCCGCGCACGCCGATTTCCATGCTCTTGACGTTGCCCACCGGCACGCCGAACAGGCGCACCGACATGCCCTTGTTGATGCCGAAGACGTCGTCGGCGTAGAAATGCAGCGAAGTGTGCCGGACGAACGCGCCCTGCTTGTACGCGACGAGCAGCAAGGCGCCCGCCAGGCCGCACACCGCGACGACGAGGAACAGGCTGATGCGCCGCCGGATTCCCGGAAAGCGCCTGGGTAGTACCCGCTGGTCCTGCATGGCTTCCTCCTCGATTAAGCTGACGGCAATCTAGCCCGACTCGTCGGGCACATCCTCCAACTGCACGAATGTACCCTCTGGGTTGTCCGCAAGATAGGCGGCGGCGAACCCCGCGGCACGCCTGCGCTCTTGCGCGCCGAGGCCGCCGCCCGGGTCTTCCGCCAGCACCAGGCGCGGGTTGCCGAGTCGCATCCTGACATAGCCCGCGAGCTTCCTTTCATAGGAGGTCATGTCCTCGGGCATCTTCGCGAGCAGGGCGTGCGCCTGCGCGCCGAACTGCTCCAGCATTGCGTAGACCTGGGACGCCAGGCCGCGCGGCGTCGCCTGCTGGTGGTAGCCCAGCGGCAAGGCGATGTTCTCCCAGCCGTTCAGGTGGCTGATGAGGCCGCCGTTGGCGGGCAGGAATCCCACTTGCCCGCGAAGCCTGGCGCTCGCGCCAGGCGGCAGCGCGGCAATGTCGGCGCCGAGCACCACCAACCGCGCCCCTTTGCGCGGCCGCATGTCGAGCACCGCCGCAAGCAGCGCGGCCCTGAACGCCGCGCCCACGGCGGGGACGACGTGGCTGCCGCCCGCCTCGATCCACAGTCGGCCCGCGCGGCGCTGATCTTCGGCCGCGGGCTCGTAGCCCAGCGCCACGCCGTCAAGTTCGCTCATCGGTCGGCGGTGAACAGACCAAACAACGTCGAGCCGTAGACCAGGTAGGCGAACACGACGTTGAGCAGCATCACCGCCAGCGTCGCCTGCGTCACCGCGCTGATCGCCGCCTTGGGCACCGCGTTGATCGAGTTGCCCGGCGGATTGAGGCCGTAGTAGCTGGCGATCACGCCGATCGCCGCGCCGAACAGCAGGCTCTTGGCCATCGAATAGACCAGGTCGAGCGGGCTCGCCAGCAGGAAGAAGCTGGCCGCCATCTCGCCCAGCGAAGCATTGACGATCAACGCACTGAGCACCATGCCGCCGCCCACCGCGATGAACTGCACGTACACCGTGAGCGCGGTGTTGGCGAGCGCGATGCCCACCACCCGCGGCACGACGAGGTAGTCCTGCGGGTCGATGCGCATCTGGCGCAGGCTCGCCAGCTCCCCGGAAATCTTCATCAGCGCGAGCTCGGTGGCCACCGCGGTGCCGCTGCGCTGGATCACCAGCACCGCCGCGATCAGCGGGCCGACCTCGCGCAGCACCACCCACAGCAGCATCTTCACCGCCAGCGCGGCGTCGGCGTTGAGCACCTCGATGACGTAGGCGATGATCAGCGTGCCGATGAACGCGCCGCGCACCACGATGGTGGTGGTGGCGCTGGCCCCGGTGAAGTAGATCTGGCGCGCCAGCTCCTCGGCCACTGGCGGAAGTTTCAGCACCCAGCAGCGGCGCAGCACGTGCGCGGCGAGGCGCATCGAGCCTTCGAGTTCGCGGTAGACGCCGATCATGGGAGCCGCAATGTTAGCAAGCCACAATGCCTGTAGAGTCCCCATCGTGAATTCCGAGGATGTTCTACTTTGGCCGGACGGGTTCTGGTGCTTTCGGGAAGAGTTCAGCCCGCGATTCCTGCGCGCCGAGGACTATCGCGTGATCCCGCACGGCAGCGAAGAATGGGCCAGTCTGACGAAGGAACCCTGACCGGCGCGCATTGGTGGCGGAGAGAGAGGGATTCGAACCCCCGGTACGCTTACGCGCACAACAGATTTCGAGTCTGCCGCAATCGACCACTCTGCCACCTCTCCGCGGCAGGGCGGATTTTATCAGGACTGAGCCAGCTTCTCCGTCCCGCCGAGCCAAGGCCGCAGGGCCGCAGGCACCGTCACTGAGCCGTCAGAGTTCTGGAAATTCTCCAGGATTGCCACTAGGGTGCGTCCAACGGCAAGTCCAGAGCCGTTCAGGGTGTGCACCGGCTCGGCCTTGCCCTTTTCGTTGCGGTAGCGCGCCTGCATGCGCCGCGCCTGGAAGGCCTCGAAGTTCGAGCAGGAGCTGATCTCGCGGTAGTCATTCTGCCCGGGTAGCCAGACCTCCAGGTCGTAGGTCTTGGCGGAGGAAAACCCGGTGTCGCCCGTGCACAGCGTGACCACGCGGTAGGGCAGCTCCAGTTTCTTCAGGATCGCCTCGGCGTGCGCCGTGAGCTCCTCGTGCACAGCGTAGGAAGTCTCCGGGCGCACCACCTGCAGGATCTCCACCTTGTCGAACTGGTGGTTGCGGATCATGCCGCGCGTGTCCTTGCCCGCGGCGCCCGCCTCCGAGCGGAAACAGGGCGAATGGCACACGAACTTGAGCGGGAGCTGCTCCAGCGGCACGATCTCCTCGCGCACGAAGTTGGTCACCGGCACCTCGGCGGTCGGAATGAGGTACAGGTCGCGCCC
>JANMUO010000183.1:0-3354 GCA_031391655.1 Betaproteobacteria bacterium | reverse complement strand
GATGAGCAATCCGCTGGCCGGGTTCGCGCTCACCTTCGGCGGCACCACCGGTCTCGCCCTGCGCGGCGGTGCGGAGCTCTCGATCAACAACCCGGAGCCGACGGGGTTGCAGGGTGGCAGGCGCGCAGCGACGTCAGCCCCATCACCAGGTTGATGACGAAGAAGGGGAACGCCGGCACCAGGCGCAGCGCGAACAGGTAGAACGCACCCTCCTGCGCCACCCCTTCGTTGATTGGCCGCAACCGGTCGCCAAAGCGCGCCTGCACCCAGTCGCGCAAGAGGAACCGCGAAGAAAGGAATGCCAGCGTGGCGCCGATCGAGGACGCAAAGGACACGAGCACGGTGCCCCAGGCGAGGCCGAAGATCGCACCGCCGAGCAGCGTGAGCACCGTCGCACCGGGCAGGGACAGTCCGGCGACGGCGACGTAGACGAGGAAGTACCCGAGCGCCGTCTGCCAGGGATGCGCGGCGTAGGCCTGCTGGATGGCGGCCTGCTGCGCCCTCGCCTGCTCGAGCGTCAGATAGTGGTGGCCGCCGAAGGCGAAGAACACCGCCACCAGCGCGACAAGGACAACGAGGACGAGAAGACGGGAGCGGCTCACGCCGCTTACCTTACAGCAGGCCGGCGCTGCGCTGGCCCTTCTCGTCGAGCAATTCCATCAGCCGGTCGCTGGTCGCGCGCAGCCGCTGCGACAGCATCAGCACCAGCTCCATGAGCAGCTTCGCGCCGATCAGCGGCTGCTCGACGATGATGCGCGCGAGGCTCTCGCGGTCCAGCACCGCCACCAGCGACGGCTCCACCGCCACGCAGGTGGCGAAGCGCGGCTCGCCGTCGATCATCGACATCTCGCCCAGGGTGCGTCCCGGCTCGACGACGGCGATCAGCTGCTGCGTGTTGTAGCGGTCCTGCTTGCGCACCTCGATGCGCCCCTCCACCACGATCAGCATGAAGTCGCCGCCGTCGCCCTCGCGGATCACTTCCATGCCGTCTCCCGCCCGGTACACCTCCATGAAATGGGTCAGCAGGCGCACTTCGGCCGGGGTGAAATTCTCCAGCAGCGTGCATTTCGGAATCAGCGAATGGATCTGCGGCGCGAACCGGGTGGCGTCGCCGAGGTGTTCGAGCTGCGCGAGCTGCTGGGGGCGGTCGGACATGGAGGCCTCGCAGGAACGAGGATTCTAGCCGATCAGCCACGCCACGGTGGCCACCCAGCCCAAAGCCGACGCCGCGACCAGCGGGTCGCTCAGCAGCTCCAGCGTCGGGTCGCCGCCGCCGCCGCGGTAATGCAGGCGAAAAAGATAACGAAAGCTGCCCAGCAGCACCCAAGGCAGCGTCCAGATCAGCCTCTCTGTCCCGTGCAGCGCGACCGTCTCGGGGGCCACGGTGTAGAGCGCGTAAGTGACCACCATGCCGACGACGCAGGCGAATACCGCCTTGTCGAGGAAGTCCACCGTGTAGGACTCGAGCACGGCGCGATGCTGGCCGGCGTCTTCGGCCAGGCGCTCGAGCTCGGCGCGGCGCTTGGCGAAGCCGAGGAATAGCGTCAGCAGGAAACCGCAGGCCAGCAGCCAGCGCGAAGGCTCGATGCCGATGCCCCAGGTGCCGGCGAGGAGGCGCAGCATGAAGCCGGCGGCGATGACGAACACGTCGATCACCGGCACGTGCTTCAGCCCCTGGCTGTAGGCGACGTTGAGCGCGAGGTAGGCGCCGGTCGCGGCAGCCACCTCCCAGCTGGTCCACGCGGCGAGTGCGAGCGCCGCCGCGGCAAGCAGCGCGGCGATGCCGCGCGCGGCGGCGGCGCTGATCGCGCCGCGCGCCACCGGCCGCTGGCGCTTGTCCGGATGCTCGCGGTCGCGCTCCGCGTCCTGCGCGTCGTTGAACGCATACACCGCGCTCGAGGCGAGGCAGAAAGCCAGCGTCGCCGCGAGCGCCGCAACGACGTAGCCGGGCTGGTCCCAGGCGTGGCCGAAGAGCAGGCCGGCCAGCACGAAGCCGTTCTTCACCCAATGGCGCGGGCGCAGCAGCTGGAGGACGTCGCGCGCCGTCACTGGAAGCCGTAGCGTTCAAAAAAATAGCAGCGCCCCACCGGCAGCGCGCCCGGAATGCGGTACCAGCGCTCGCCCACCGGCTTGAGCACGCCCTCGCGGTAGGCCGCATAATCGAAGCCGCGCCCGAGCACGGCGTAATAGGTGGCGCCATGCGCCTCGATGCGGCGCTCCTCCACGCTGCGAAAGTACGCGCGGTACTCCTGCAGCACCGGCGGATCGCGCCGCTGGATGACGAAATCCCGTCCCTGGTAGGCGCGCCAGTCGGTGAGGATGTCGTCGTGCCGCGCGTGCGAGGAGCCTGCGCCGAACACCGGCACGTTCTTCTTCGTGTGATACGACAGCAGCGCCGCCGTGGAATAGCCCTCGTTGGCGAGCACCGCACCGTCGAGCAGCGGCGCGATCGGGCGCAGCACGGAGGCCGGGTCGAACAGCATGACCAGGCGCGTGTAGTGCCGAGTATCCTTCCAGGTCTGCAGCGGCAGGGAAAGGAGCACAGCGATGGCCGCGGCGTGCAGCACGGCGAGCCCGCCGAACCACCGCGCGACGAGCACGAGGCCACGGCGATCCTGCGCCATGGCCACCGTGAGCACCAGAGCGGGAATGAAGGACAGGAGCCAATGCAGGCCGATGCGCTTCACCGGCGAGAGCAGCGCGAAGATGACGAGGGGCACCAGCCACGCGGCGAAGAGCGCGCCGGCCCCGGGTTCGCGCAGCCGGGCGCGGTCCTTCCAGGCGAACCACAGCAGGGGCCCCGCGAGGTAGGCGAGTGACGCCGCGTACAGCGCCGGCGTGTTCCAGGACATCCCGGCGTCGTCATGCCGGTTGATCGCGTTGAACATCACGTTGCACCAGCAGGCCTGCCAGTTCCAGTAAAGGTTCAGCAAACCGAACGGCAGCGCACCGAGGAACACCAGGCCGAAGGCCCTGGGGCGCTTAGCCGCGATCGCCCACACCAGGTAGGCCAGGCCCAGCAGCACGGCGAAGTACTTGGACAGGAACGCCAGGCCGAGCAGAACCCCGGCGAGGAGGAACCTCTGGCGCGCAAAGGCCAGCATCGAGGCCACCGAGAACAGCACCAGCGGCGTGTCGGTGGTGGTGAACACATTCCAGACGTTGAGCGGCACCAGCAGCACCGCGATCGCCGCGAGGTCCGCGGTATCCGCGTCGCGCGAGAACCAGGCGGTGAGCGCCTGGCGCACGAGGAATGCCACCAGCACGGGCAGCAGCAGCACCGGCAGGCGCAGCACCCAGGCGGCTTCCGAGAGGCGCACCAGCGGCGCGAGCAGCCAGCCGACCATCGGCGGA
>JANMUO010000146.1:0-13523 GCA_031391655.1 Betaproteobacteria bacterium | reverse complement strand
GAGGACCAGAAGGTGCAGCAGTCGCTGCAGCGCGCCCTGCACACGCTCAAGGGCAGTGCGCGCATGGCGGGCGCCATCCGGCTGGGCGAGCTGACGCACATCATGGAAAGCCGTATCGAGGAGGCGCTCGAGGCGGGGGATTTCCCGGACGCGCTGTTCGTCGACCTCGAGGAGAAGATGGACCGGCTGAGCCTCGACCTGGAGCGCATGGCCGACGGTCCGGAACCGGAGGCCGCGGCGCAGCCGGCCGCGGCACCCGCCGAGGCGCCGCGCGCGGAACCGCCGCTGCCCAGCCCGGCGGCGATGCTGCGCATCAATGCCGATACGCTCGACCACCTCATCAACGAGTCCGGCGAAATCAGCATCGCGCGCACGCGCGTCGAGGCGGAGCTGCGCGCGCTCAAGCAGTCGGTCGCCGACCTTTCCGAGAGCATCGCGCGCATGCGCGGGCAGCTGCGCGAAGTGGAAGTGCAGGCCGACAGCCAGATGCAGTCGCGCCAGAGCGAGCTGGAGGAGCGCAACCGCGAATTCGACCCGCTGGAGTTCGACCGCTACACGCGGCTGCAGGAGCTCACGCGCCTGATGGCGGAGAGCCTGCACGACGCCGCCTCGATCCAGCAGTCGCTCTCCAAGAACCTGGGCGAGAGCGACGCCGCGCTGGTGCACCAGGCGCGCACCAGCCGCGACGTGCAGCAGGAGCTGATGCGCATGCGCGCGGTGCCGTTCTCCATCCTGGACGAGCGCCTGTACCGCATCGTGCGCCAGACCACGCGCGAGCTGGGGAAGAAGGCCGAGCTGCACATCGAGGGCAGCCAGGTCGAGATGGACCGCAGCGTGCTCGAGCGCATCGGCGCGCCGCTGGAGCACATGCTGCGCAACGCGCTGGCGCACGGCCTCGAGCTGCCGGGCGCGCGCGCCGCCGCCGGCAAGCCGGAGGCCGGGCGCCTCTCGATCAGCCTGCGCCAGGAGAGCAACGAAATCGCGCTCATCTTGAGCGACGACGGCGCGGGGCTCGACCTGGAGCGGCTGCGCAGCAAGGCCGCGGACAAGGGCCTGCTGCAGCCCGGACAGGCGGCCAGCGACGCGGAGCTGATGCAGTTGATCTTCGTCTCGGGGCTTTCCACCGCCGAGGTGGTGACCGAACTCTCCGGGCGGGGCATCGGCATGGACGTGGTGAGGAACGCGATCACCGCCGTTGGCGGGCGCGTCGAGATTGCCAGCGAGCGCGGCCGCGGCACCACCTTCACCATCTACCTGCCGCTCACGCTGGCGGTGACCCAGGCGGTGCTGGTGCGCGCCGGCGGCAGCGTGCTCGCGGTCGCCTCGGCGATGGTGGAGCAGGTCCTGCGCCTCAAGGCCGAGGCGATGTCCGAACGCTATGCGGCCCAGGCCATCGAATTCCAGGAGCGCCAGTATCCCCTGTACAGCCTGTCGCAGCTGGTGGGTGCGGGCGGCTCGGCGGTGCAGGGCTACAACTCGGTGCTGCTGTTGCGCAGCGGCATCCAGCGCATTGCGCTGCACGTGGACGAACTGGTCGGCAACCAGGAAATCGTCGTGAAGAGCATCGGGCCGCAGCTGGCGCGCGTGCCCGGCGTGGCCGGCGCGACGGTGCTGGCCGACGGCAGCATCGTGCTGATCGTCAATCCAGTGCAGCTGATGCAGCACGCGCGCGTGGTGACCGAGCGCACGGTCCATCCCGTCGCGCCGGCGCCCGTGCCGGCCGCGCCGGTGATCATGGTCGTGGACGACTCGCTCACCGTGCGCAAGATCACCAGCCGGCTGCTGGAGCGCGAGGGCTACCAGGTGCTGACGGCCAAGGACGGCCTGGACGCGCTCGAGCAGATGAGGGACGTGCTGCCCGGCGTCATGCTGGTGGACATCGAAATGCCGCGCATGGACGGATTCGACCTGACGCGCAACGTGCGCGGCGACCCGCGCACGCGCGGCATACCGATCATCATGATCTCCTCGCGCACCGCCGAGAAGCACCGCAGCCAGGCCGCCGGCCTGGGCGTCAACGTGTTCCTGGGCAAGCCCTACCCCGAGGCAGAGCTGCTGCAGCACATCAGCGATTACCTGCGGGGCGAGCACCGATGACCCCTGCCGCCGCCAACTCGCGCGGCGCCTCGGGCGCGCGCTTCGCGCCGCCGACGCAACTCGGCAAATACCCGATCCTGCGGGAGATCGGACGCGGCGCCACCAGCCACGTGTTCCTGGCGCGAGATCCCTTCGCCGACCGGGAGGTGGCGATCAAGGTGTTCCTCTTCGACCAGCACGCGGACCTGCACACCGAGCGCATGCTGCACAAGGCGTTCCTGGCGGAAGCGTCACTTGCCGGCAAGCTCAACCATCCGCACATCGTCGACATCCTCGATGCGGTGGCCGAGCCCGACCACAGCTACCTGGTGATGGAGTACATCTCCGGCACCACGCTGGACGCGCATTCGGAGGTCACCAACCTGCTGCCGCTGTCCAAGGTGGTGGAGATCATCTTCAAGTGCATCCGCGCGCTGGAGTACGCCTTCCAGCACGGCGTGATCCACCGCGACATCAAGCCCGGCAACATCCTGCTGTCGACGGCGGGCGAGACCAAGGTGAGCGATTTCGGTGCCTCGTTCCAGCAGCGCCACGGCCAGGAGACCACGCAGATCACCGGCGTGGGTTCGCCCGCCTACATGTCCCCCGAGCAGATCCGCATGGAGCAGCTCACGCACCAGACCGACATCTATTCGCTGGGCGTCACCATGTACCGGCTGCTCACCGGGCGCCTTCCGTTCACCGCCTCCACCCAGGCCGGACTGACCTATGCCATCCTGAACACCGTGCCGACGCGGCCCGCCATGCTGCGCCCGGACCTGCCGCCGGTGCTCGACCAGATCGTGATGACCTCGATGGAGAAGGACCCGGCCAAGCGCTACCGCTCGTGGCTCGATTTTGGCAAGGACCTGAGCCAGGCGTTTACCGCGCTGCGCCTGACGGGCGAGTCGCTGTCGGATTCGGAGAAGTTCAACGAGCTGCGCCACACCGGGTTCTTCGAGGGCTTCGGCGACGTCGCGCTGTGGGAAGTGGTGCGCATCGGCAGCTGGAAGAAGATCTCCGCCGGCAGCGTGATCATGCGCGAGGGCGACCATGGCGACAGTTTTTACCTGCTGATCGCGGGCGAGGTCAGCGTGACGCTCTCCGGCACCCAGCTGAACGTCATCAAGCCCGGCGGCTGCTTCGGCGAGATCCTGTACTTCACCGACCGCATCGAGCGGCGCACCACCACCATCACGGCCAACACCGAGGTGACGGTGATCGAGATCAAGGCAGCGGCGCTGCGCGCCGCCACCGACGCCTGCCAGGTCGGCTTCAACAAGTCGTTCATGCGCGTGCTGATCGAGCGCCTGATGCAGGCCAACATGCGCCTTGCGGCGCGCGGATAGGAGGCAGAATGCGCATACTACTGATCCTGGGCCTGTTCCTCGCGGCCCTGCCCGCCGGGGCGGAGAACGCGGCCGATCGTGCAGCGAAGTCTGCAGGCGGCGTCCTCGACAAGGCGGCCAAGGGCATCGAGCGCGGCGCCAAGCGCACCGCCAAGGCGGCCGAGCGGCCGCGCGCTGCCACCGAGAAATTCGTCACCAAGACCGGCAAGAAAATCGACAAGGCCACCGGCGGCAGCGGCAAGTAGCTAGCGGCCGAGCGCGATGTCCTTCAGCGCCGCGATCCAGCGCGGCGACTCGTTCAGGCAGTGCAGGGCGCGGAACTCCCCGCCGCCCGCATCGAGGAAGATCTTCCTGCCCTCGATCGCGATCTCCTCCAGCGTTTCCAGGCAGTCGGCCACGAATCCCGGGCAGAGGACGTGCACGCGCCGCGTGCGCGCCGCGCCCAGCTCCGCCAGCACGTCCGAGGTGTAGGGCTGCAGCCAGCGCGCCGGCCCGAAGCGCGACTGGAAGGTCACGCGGTACTGGCCGGGTTGGAGGCGAAGCTCCCGGGCGAGAAGTTCAGCGGTGCGCAGGCACTGGTCCTGGTAGGGGTCGCCGCGCTCCACCGAGCGCTGCGGCAGGCCGTGGAAGCTCATCACAAGCACGTCGGGCCGCCCTTCGACCAGCGCGGCGAGCGCTGCGATGTAGCCCGGGTGGTCGTGGAACTGCTCGACAAAGTCGACGCCGCTGCCCACCGCGTCCCGGATCGACTCGGTGGTGCTGCGCGCAAATTGCGGATACATCGGCAGCACGCGCACCCTGCCCGAAAGCCTCTTCAGCGCGGAGACGATGGTGGGCTCGCCGTAGCGCATGGCGTATTCGACCGGCAGGCCAGTGGCCTCGCGCAGCAGGTCCGCCTGCCTGCGCGTGTGGAACGCCAGCGGCGAGCCCTCTGCGGTCCAGATCTTGGCGTACTTGGCGGCCGACTGCGCCGGGCGCCTGCGCAGCACGATGCCGTGCAGGATCGGGAGCCAGAGCCAGCGCGGCAGCTCGACCACGCGAGGGTCGGAGAGGAACTGCGCAAGATAAGCGCGCACGGCCGCCGGCGTGGGCGCCGCCGGCGTGCCGAGGTTGACGAGGAGGATGCCGTTCAGGGCTTGGACAGGGCGCTGGACAGGAGCTTGGCGGTGACGTCCACGATCGGCACCACGCGGTCGTAGGCCATGCGCGACGGACCGATCACGCCCACCGTGCCGACCACCTCGCCATCCACCTTGTACGGCGCGGTCACCACGCTCACCTCGTCGGGCGCGCTCACGCCGGACTCCCCGCCGATGAAAATCTGCACGCCCTGGCCGCGCAGCGACAGGTCCAGGATCTGCACCAGCGTGGTCTTGTGCTCGAACAGCTCGAACAGCTGGCGCAGGCGCCCCATGTCCTGCGTGATGTCCTGCGTCGAGAGCAGCTTCCTCTCGCCGGAGAGGACGTAGGGTTCGCTGCTCTCGGCCACCGCCCGGTTGCCGGCCTCCAGCGCGGCGCTCATCAGCTGCATCATGTCCTGGCGGATCTGGTGCAGTTCCTGGTGCAGGTGCTGGCGCACCTGCTCGAAACTCTGGCCCGCGTAGTTGTGATTGATGAAATTGGCCGCCGTCACCAGTTCGGCGGGCGAGTAGTCGCGCTCGGTGAACAGCACGCGGTTCTGCACGTCGCCGTCCTGCGTCACTACGATCAGCAGCACGCGCTTCTCCGACAGGCGCAGGAACTCGATCTGGCGGAACGACAGCGCCCGCCGGCGCGGGGTCATCACCACGCCGGCGAACTGCGTGAGCTGCGACAGGAGTTGCGAAGCCGACTGGATGGCGCGCTGCGGGCTGTCCGGATGCAGCTGGTCCTCCAGCTGGTGCAGCTCGCCCGAGCCCAGTGGCTTCATCACGAGCAGCGTGTCGACGAAGAAGCGGTACCCGGCCGGCGTGGGCACGCGCCCGGCGGAGGTGTGCGGGCTGGAGATGAAACCCAGCTCCTCCAGGTCCGACATCACGTTGCGGATGGTGGCGGGCGACAAGTCCAGGCCTGAGTGCCGGGACAGCGTGCGCGAGCCGACCGGCTGGCCCTCGGCGATATAACGCTCGATCAGCGTCTTCAGCAGGAGCTGGGCGCGTTTATCGAGCATCCGGGGCATTCTACACATGCGGTTAGAATGCCGCGATGCCCAATGCCGCGTTCCGCCGCGTCGCGCTGATCGGCAAGCACACGGCGGAGATCGCCGAGTCGCTGCGCGGGCTGCGCGAGCTGCTGCGCGGGCGCGGTTGCGAGGTGCGCGTGGAGCGCGAAACCGCCGCGCGCATCGGCGAGGCTGAAGGCGCCGCGAGCTACGAGGAGATCGGCGCCTTTGCCGACCTCGCCATCGTGCTGGGCGGCGACGGCACCATGCTGGCGGCGGCGCGCAACCTGGCGCGCCACAAGGTGCCGCTGGCGGGCATCAACCAGGGGCGCGTCGGCTTCATGACCGACATCGCGCTCAAGGACATCCGCAGCTCCGTGGGCGCGATCCTCGACGGCAAGCACAGCATCGAGGAGCGTGCGCTGCTGGAGGCGGAGATCCTGCGCGGCAGGACGAGCCTGCTGCGCACCGTGGCACTCAATGAAGCGGTGGTCGGCAAGGGCTCGCAGGGGCGCCTGATCGAGGTCGAGGTGCGCATCGACGGCGAGTACGTGTATGCCCTGCGCGCTGACGGCCTGATCGTCGCCACGCCCACCGGCTCCACCGCCTACGCGCTCTCGGCCCAGGGCCCGATCCTGCAGCCCGGGGTGCAGGCCCTGGCGCTCGTGCCGCTCAACCCGCACGTGCTCTCGGCGCGGCCCGTGAGCGTCAGCGACCGCAGCACCATCGAGATCGCGCTGCTGCGCGCGGTGGACGCGCGCGCGCATTTCGACGGCTTTGCCTTGACCGACATGGCCCAGGGCGACCGGCTGGTGCTCAAACGCTCGGCGAACTCGGTGCGCTTCGTGCATCCGCCGGGCTACAGCTACTTCGCCATGCTGCGCGAGAAGCTGAGCTGGAGCGAATCGATGGCGCGCAAGCCGGAAGACTGACGCGTTGTGTCGCCGCGCAAGCCCTAAGCATTCAGGACTGCGCTAGCCCCCGGCCTGCGTGAGTCGCGCGCGAACGAAGGTGATGTGCTGGCGCAGGAGGTAGACCTGGTCGGCGAAGGAGCCGGGGAGCTTTAGGCCGATTACGCGGGCTTCGATCTGGTCGAGGCGCTTCAGGAGATCGGCGCGCTGCTCTGGGGTGGTCTGCGACAAGGCGGCGCGCTCGAGGGCTATCAGTTCGCCGTAGCGGCGGTAGATGCGTTGACTCATGCGCCAGCGGTAGAACCAGGGCACGATCTTGAAGCTGGGAATGAGGAGCACGATGAGCGGCACCAGCACGACTGCGATGCGGTCGACGAGGCTGGCCAGCCAGAAGGGCAGGTGTCGGTAGACGAAGGTCTTGCCGGATTTGTAGTAGCGGCTCGCGTCGTCGCTGATGCGGTACTCGTGCTCGATCGGCGCAGGGAATTCGCCGGCTTTCTGGAAGAGGGTCGAGCGGCCGTGCACCTCGCGCGCGGCCTCGATCAGCATGTCGGAGAGGGCGGGGTGCAGGTCGGAGCGCGCGATGAGCTCGATGGTCGGCGACACCAGGGTCAGCGGCTCGGGCGGCAGGTTCTTGCCAAGGTCGAACGCGCCGGCGGGAACCTCGAGCTTGGTGAGGTAGCGGAAGCGGCGCAGGTAGCCCTCCGCCTGCGTGAAGTCGAAGAGCCGGACGCCCTCGGTGCGCAGCAGCTCGCGGGTGTTGGCGAACGTCGCCGAGTCGCCCATGAGGAACACCGCGTCCACCTGCCAGGCTTGCAGCGCATCCTCGGCGGTCGTGCCCTCGAGCGCGACCAGCTTGGTCGTGTCCTTGTCCTTGCCCTCGATGCCGTTCGCCCTGAGCAGCGCCGTGGCGAGGACGTGCGTGCCGCTTCCCTCGCGGCTGATCGCGACGCGCTTGCCGGAGAGCTCGGAGAGCCGGGTGATGGGCTTCGGCGAGCGGTAGAAGACGTATACCGGCGTGTAGAAGATGCTGCCGAGGGAGTAGAGCTCGCCCGTATCGGCCAGCCCGGCGAGGCCGCCCTGCACGAAGCCGATGTCGACGCTCACCTTCGGGTCGGCGAGGCGTTTCAGGTTCTCGAGCGAGCCTTGCGAGGGCAGGATCTGCAGCTTGATGCCCTGGCGCGCGAGGATCTTCTGGTAGCGCTGCGCCGTCCTCGCGTAGGTGCTGCCCTCCGGTCCGCTGGTGATCGTGATGGTGTCCGGCGGCGCCGGCTGCAGGAAGCGCGACGCGAGCCAAAGCGCGACCGCCAGCAGGAGGACGAACGGCCCGATCGTCACCGCCAGGTCGCGCCACGAGAGCCGCGTGAGTTTTGGGAAGAACGCCATGCAGGCCGATCATATCCGTTGCGTCGATGGATATCATCGAAAAGCAGCCGCAGCCGCGCCAAGGCCGCGTGGGCGTGGCTTTACTTGCCTGAAGAGGGCAAACGCGGGCAGCATTCGTCATTGCGCCGATCGCGCACATCCATCTGGTGCGGGAAATGCTGAAGGAGTCGCCAGCGAAATGAGCCCGGCCATCAACCCCTGGGTTCCACGCGCGTGCTTCGCCGCCTTGAGCGCAGTTGCCGCGCTGGCCCTCGCGGGCTGCATATCCTTGTCCCTGGACGTCTCGGGCGAGCCGCTTCCCCCCGAGCAGTTGCGCGTCCGCAACGAGACCCGCCAGTTCGCGGCCGACTTCATCGAACGCGTCACGCGCGCCGCCGACCTCATCGCGGAGGGCACGGAGGACACCGTCTTGCGCGCGAACACGCTGCGCTGGAAGATCGGGGCATCGACCGCCAGCCGCCGCGCGGCCTACCGGTCCGAGCCCGAGCTGGCGCTGGCCGATACCTGGGCGCTGGCGGTGCAGATGGAAGCCTTCTTTCGCGACGGCGCCGGGCGCACGCTGTTTGGCAGCCAGCAGCAAGTCGCGCTCGAGACGGCCCTGGCACTTGCGCGCGACGCGGACGCGCTCGCCGCGCGCCGGCTGGATTCGCGCGCGCTGGCCGACTATCGCAAGCTGGTCGGCGATTACACCGCCAGCGAGCGCCTGCGCGACCTGTCCTTTGAGCGCTCGCCCATCGCCCCGCAGTGGCGCGACGTGGTAGCGCGCAACATTGCGAGATCCGTCAGCGTCGCTCCGGAGGCACGTGCCGATGCTGCGGACCGGCTGGACATCTACGGGCGGCGCATTCCCGATGAGCTGCGCTGGCGCGCCGAACTCGCCTTCGTGGAATCCGGACTTCGGCCCGCCGACCTGTCCCATGCGCTCAAGCGGTTCGACGAGGAACTGACGAAGCTGGGGGTCCTCGCCCAGACGCAGCCCGAGCTCGCCATGCTGCGTCTTGCCGCGCTGCAGGAGGAAATGGCGCGGGTGTCCGACAATTTCGATCGGCGCTGGGGCCAGACACTCGTGATGCTGCAGGCCGAACGGGCAGCGCTGGCGAAAGATCTCGACGCAATGCGCGTTGGCATGGATGCCACCATCGAGCGCGAGCGCAAGGCACTGTACGCCGCGATCAGCGTGGAACGCGCCGCCCTCGCTGCCGATGCCGCGCGCATCGGCCGGGAACTCGGACCGCTGCTGATCGCGAAGCTGGGCGGAATCGCTTCCGAGGCGCTGCTGCTGGTGATCCTGCTGGTGTTCGTCTTGCTGGGGCTGCCCTTTCTCTTCGGTTTCCTGCTGGGCCGTTCCCGCCGCCGGCCGGCCGCTTAGGCGCCCCACACCTCGCGCGCGGTCTGCATGATCAGCTCGAGCTTTCTCCATTCCGTGCCCCCCGAGGCTTGGCCCGCGCTTGCCTGAAGGAGGCAAATGCGGGCAGCATCTGTCTTCTTATGCTGCGCGCGCTGGAAATCCGGGATTTCGTGATCGTCGAGCGCGTGGAGCTCGAGACCGGGCCGGGCTTTTCGGTACTCACCGGCGAAACGGGCGCCGGGAAGTCCATCCTGGTCGATGCCATCGAACTGCTGGTCGGCGGGCGCGCCGACGCGTCGCTGGCGCGCGAAGGCGCGGAGCGGGCCGAGCTGTCGGCGGAATTCGAGGTGCCGAAGGACAGCCCTATCGAAAAATATCTTGCCGACGCCGGGCTGGAAGGCGATCCGGGCAATGTCATCCTGCGCCGGGTGATCGACCGCTTGAGCCGCTCGCGATGTTTCGTCAACGGCCATTCCGCGACGCTGGCGCAGCTCAGGGAAGCGGGTGAGCACCTGGTGGACATCCACGGCCAGCACGCGCACCAGTCGCTGTTGCGGCCCTCCGCGCAGCGCGAGCTGCTTGACGCGCACGGCGACGCCGAGAATCTGGCGCGCGATTGCGCACAGGCGTTTCGCGACTGGAAGCGCCTGCAGGCGCTCGCCGCGGAGGCCGAGCAGCAGTATGCGCAGCGCGAAATCGAGCGCAGCGAGTTGCAGGAGAAGGTGTCGCTGCTGGACAAGCTCGCACCGGCGGCGGGCGAATGGGAGAGGCTGGCCGCCGAACATCAGCGGCTGGCACACGGCTCGAGCCTGCTCGCCGGCGCCCAGTCCTCGCTCGAGACGTTGTCGGAAGCCGAGGGCGCGAGCCTGCCACAGCTCGCAGCGGTGGCGGCGCGCCTGCGCTCGCTCTCCGAGCACGATGCCCAGCTGAAGGAAATCGTCGAACTGCTCGAGTCCGCCGAAGCGCAGGCGGGCGAAGCGGCGCGCACTCTGCGCCACTACGCCTCGAAGGTGGAACTGGACCCGGAAGCGCTGCGCGAGGCGGAAGCGAGGATCGAAGCGCTGCACGCCGCCGGACGCAGGTACCGCGTGCGGCCGGAGGATCTGGCGGGCCTCGCCGAGTCGCTGCGCGCGCGCCTCAAGGACCTCGACCTGGCGGCATCGCCCGAGGCGCTCAAGCGCGAAGTGGCGGCCGCGGAAGGGCGTTACGCGGCTGCCGCGAAAAAGCTCTCGGCCAGGAGGAAGAGCACGGCGCAGGCCCTGTCCAGGTCGGTCAGCGAGGGCATGCAGCAGCTGGCGATGAAGGGCGGGCGTTTCTCGGTGGCGCTGCGCGCGCTCGCGCTCCCCAGCGCCGCGGGCTTGGAGGAGGTCGAGTTCGAGGTGTCCTCGCACCCCAGCCTGCCCCTGCGCTCGCTCGCCAAGGTGGCTTCGGGCGGAGAGCTCTCGCGGGTCAGCCTGGCGATCCAGCTGGTGACCGCCAAGGCATCGCCGGTGGCCACCCTGGTATTCGACGAGGTGGACGCGGGCATCGGCGGCGCGGTGGCGGAGACGGTCGGCCGCGCGCTGAAGAAGCTCGGCAAGGACCGGCAGGTGCTGTGCGTGACGCACCTGCCTCAGGTGGCCGCGCAGGGCGACGAGCAATGGACGGTGGTGCGCGCCACGGCGCGCGGCAAGGTCGGCGTGGGCGCCTCGCGGCTGGACCGGGCGGGAAGGATCGAAGAGCTGGCCCGGATGCTGGGCGGCGCGGAAATCACGGCCACCACGCGCCGGCATGCGGCGGAGATGCTGGGCGCCGGCTAGGACTGGATGGACTTGCGGTTGGGGCAATCCTGCTTGGTGCAATCGGCGTACAGCGCGAGCGAATGGCCGCGCAACTCGAAGCCGCGCTTGCGCGCCACCTCGCTCTGGCGCTGCTCGATCTCGCCGTCGTAGAACTCTTCGACGCGCCCGCACTGCAGGCACACCAGGTGGTCGTGGTGCCCGCCCTGGTTCAGTTCGAACACCGCCTTGCCGGTCTCGAAATGCTGGCGCGACAGCAGGCCTGCCTGCTCGAACTGCGTCAGCACGCGGTAGACCGTCGCGAGGCCGATGTCGATGCCCTCCGACATCAGGCTCTTGTAGACGTCTTCGGCCGACAGGTGGCGCACCTTGCTGTGCTCGAACAGCTCCAGCACCTTGCGCCGCGGCAGGGTCGCCTTGAGGCCGCTGTCCTTGAGGCTTTGCGACGAACTCATCGCTTATCATTATAAGGCCATGATGCGCGCGCTTACGCTCACCCTCACGCTGCTGCTCGGCGCCTGCGCGCTGCCGGATTTCCTGCAGCCCTACCGCATGGACATCCAGCAGGGAAACTTCATCACGCAGGACATGGTGTCGCAGCTGAAGTCCGGCATGAGCAAGGAGCAGGTGCGCTTCATCCTGGGCACGCCGCTGGTCACCGACATCTTCCACACCGAGCGCTGGGACTACGTCTACTGGCTGGACCGGCGCGGCGCGCCGCTTGAGCGACGGCGCCTGGCGGTGTTTTTCGAGGACGGCAAGCTGGCGAAGCTGGACGGCGACGTGGTGCCGGCGGGCGAGAGAATCGGAACCGGGGGAAAGCAATGAAACTGGCGATTGCGGGTGCGGGCGGCCGCATGGGGCAGGTGTTGGTCGAGGCGGTGCTGGCCGACCGGGAACTGCAACTGGCCGTGGCGCTGGATGCGGCCGGCAGCCCGGCCATCGGCCGCGCGGCGGGGCCGGTCAAGGTCGGCGCAGACCTCGCGGCGCTCGTCGCGGCGGACACGCTGATCGATTTCACGCGCCCCGAAGGCACGCTCTTGCACCTGGAGGCCTGCCTGAAGCACGGCAAGTCTATGGTGATCGGCACCACCGGGTTCAGCGAAGCGCACAAGGCGCGCCTCGCAGAGGGCGCCAAGCGCATTGCGATCGTGCTGTCGCCCAATTTCGCCATCGGCGTCAACGTCGTATTCCGGCTGGCGCAGACCGACGCCAGGGCGCTGGGCGACGCCTACGACGTCGAGATCGTCGAAGCGCACCACCGGCACAAGGTGGATGCGCCGTCGGGCACCGCCCTGATGCTGGGCGAGCTCGTGGCCAAGGCACTCGGCCGCGACCTGGGCCAGGTGGCCACCCATGGGCGCGAGGGCGAACCCGGCGAGCGGCCGGCCAAGGCCATCGGCTTCCACGCCATCCGCGGCGGCGACATCGTGGGCGAGCACACGGTGATCTTCGCCGGGGCGGGCGAGCGCGTGGAGGTGGCGGTGCGCTCGCAAAGCCGCATGACCTACGCTGCGGGCGCGCTGCGCGCGGCCAAGTGGGTCAAGGGCCGGGCGCCCGGCCTGTACGACATGTTCGATGTGCTTGGCCTGAAGTAGCCGGCGCGGTATAATTCGTCGCTCAAATGAGCGGGAGGGGCCCAAAGTAACAAGCGGCCTCTTCCGCTTTTTCACATCCAAGGGAGTTTGCCGTGCCAGCGCTCGATTCCGCCACCCTCGTCCTCGCCGACGGGACGGTGTTTCGGGGCCGCAGCGTGGGCGCACAGGGCCGTTCGGTCGGCGAAGTGGTGTTCAACACCGCCATGACCGGCTACCAGGAAATCCTCACCGACCCGTCCTACTGCGGGCAGATCGTCACGCTGACCTATCCGCACATCGGCAATACCGGCGTGAATGCCGAGGATGAGGAATCTGGCAAGGTTTACGCCGCGGGGCTGGTGGTGCGCGACGTGCCGGCGCTGCTGTCCAACTGGCGGGCGCACCATGGGCTCAGCGAGTACTTGAACCGCAACAACGTGGTGGCGATTGCCGACATCGACACCAGGAAACTCACGCGCACCTTGCGCGAGAAGGGCGCCCAGAGCGGCTGCCTGATGGCCGGAATCGTGGACGTCGACAAGGCCCTTGCCGAGGCGCGCAAGTTCCCGGGCCTTGCCGGCATGGACCTCGCCAAGGTCGTCACCACCGGCAAGCCCTACGAGTGGCATGACGGCAAATGGGAACTGGGCAAGGGCTACCGGCATGTCTCCGGGGCGCCGTACCACGTGGTGGCCTACGACTACGGCATCAAGCGCAACATCCTGCGCCTGCTCGCGGAGCGCGGCGCGCACGTCACGGTGGTGCCGGCGCAGACGCCGGCGCGCGAGGTGCTGCGCATGCAGCCCGACGGGGTATTCCTGTCCAACGGCCCGGGTGACCCGGAACCCTGCGACTACGCCATCGAGTCGATCGGCGAAATCCTCGATACGACGCGGGTGCCGGTATTCGGCATCTGCCTCGGGCACCAGCTGATGGGACTTGCCTCGGGCGCGAAGAC
>JANMUO010000102.1:0-5293 GCA_031391655.1 Betaproteobacteria bacterium | reverse complement strand
CGCACGCGCGGCGGTGAGGACCTCGGCGCCATGGCGCTGGATGCCTTCATCGCACGCCTCCGCAACGAGGCGGGCGCGTAAGCAGCACGGCCGGTTTTTTTTGACGAGCAGAGGAGCTGACACCCATCGCACTCGAAAGATCGCAGCGCATCAACGGGGAGATCAACGCGCCACAGGTGCGGCTGGTCGGTGAGCAGGGAGAGCAGCTCGGCATCGTGGTCACCGCCGACGCGTTGCGCATGGCCGAAGAGCAGAACGTGGACCTGGTGGAAATCGCGCCGCTCGCGGTGCCGCCGGTCTGCAAGCTGATGGATTTCGGCAAGTTCCGCTACCGCGAGCAGAAGAAGGCGCACGAAGCCAAGCTCAAGCAGAAGCAGATCCAGGTCAAAGAGATCAAGTTCCGCCCCGGCACGGACGAGGGCGACTACAAGATCAAGCTGGGCAAGCTGGTCCAGTTCCTGGAGGAAGGCGACAAGGCGAAGGTGACGCTGCGCTTCCGCGGCCGCGAAATGGCGCACCAGGAGTTCGGCGTGCGCCTGCTGGAGCGCGTGAAGGCGGACCTGGAGGGCGTGGGGCTGGTAGAGCAGTTCCCCAGGCTCGAGGGCCGGCAGATGGTGATGGTGCTGGCGCCGAAGAAAAAGGGCGTGCCCCCCAAGGCCAAGCCCAAGGCGGCCAAGGAAGGCAAGGAAGGCAAGGAAGCGAAGGAACCGAAGGCGAAGAAGGAAGCAGCAGCAAAACCCGCCGCAGCGACCTGACGGTCGCCGCGAGCACAAGTGATGTCCGAGGCTTCAAGCGCCCGCAAGGCGGGCCGCCCGGCGTCAAGCTAAAACAGAAGGAGCAGTGCCGTGCCCAAAGTAAAGACCAAGAAGTCCGCCGCGAAGCGTTTCAAGATCCGCTCCTCCGGCAGCATCAAGCGTTCGCAGGCCTACATGCGCCACATCCTCACCAAGAAATCCACCAAGCGCAAACGCCACCTGCGCGGCACCACCGAGGTTCACGCCACCAACAAGCGGGCAGTGCGCGCCATGCTGCCCTACTCGTCGTAAGGAGCGCGCCATGCCAAGAGTCAAACGCGGGGTAACGGCGCGCGCGCGCCACAAGAAGGTCCTCAAGCTCGCCAAGGGATTCCGCGGCCGCCGCGGCAACGTCTACCGCGTCGCCAAGGAAGCGGTGATGAAGGCGGGCCAGTACGCCTACCGCGACCGCCGCAACCGCAAGCGCAGCTTCCGCGCGCTGTGGATCGCGCGCATCAACGCTGCGGTGCGCGAGCTGGGGATGAGCTATTCCACGTTCATGGCGGGACTGAAGCGGGCCAACATCGAGATCGACCGCAAGGTGCTCGCCGATCTGGCGGTGCTGGACAAGCCGGCCTTCGCCAGGATCGCCAGCCAGGTCAAGGCCAGCCTCGCTCACTAGATTCCTCCCGGGCCTGCCCATGGAGGATCTGGAAAGTCTCGTCGCGAGTGCGCTGCGCGAGTTCGGCGCGACGGGCGATGCCCCCTCGCTTGAGAATGCGAAGGCGCGCTACCTCGGCAAGTCGGGCGCCCTGAACGCCTTTCGGCCCTCGAGCGGAACGCCCGAGGAGAAAAAGGCCGCCGGCGCTGCGTACAATGCTGCGAAGGAGCGCATCGAGCAGGCGCTGGAGGCGCGGCGCGCCGATCTTGCCGGAGCGCGACTGCAGGAGCGCCTGGCCGAGGAAGCGCTCGACGTCACGCTGCCGGGCCGCGGCCGCGGCCGCGGCGGCATCCATCCGATCATCCGCACCTGGCAGAGGATCGAGGCCATTTTCGGCTCGATCGGCTTCGCAGTCGCCGATGGGCCGGAGATCGAAACCGACTGGTACAACTTCACCGCGCTGAACAACCCGGAGAACCATCCGGCGCGTTCGATGCAGGACACCTTCTATGTGGACCTGCAGGACGCGCAGGGCCTGCCCCTGCTGCTGCGCACGCACACCAGCCCAATGCAGGTGCGCTACGCGAAGATGCACAAGCCGCCGATCAAGGTGATCGCGCCGGGCCGCACCTACCGTGTGGATTCCGACGCCACGCACTCGCCGATGTTCCACCAGGTCGAAGGCCTGTGGATCGACGAGCACATCAGCTTCGCGGACCTGAAGGGCGTGTACACGGATTTCCTGCGCCGCTTCTTCGAATCGGACGCGCTGGAAGTGCGCTTCCGGCCCTCCTACTTCCCGTTCACCGAGCCTTCCGCGGAGATCGACCTGCAGTTCGCCGCCGGGCCGCTCAAGGGGCGCTGGCTGGAACTGTCTGGCGCGGGCCAGGTGCACCCGCAGGTGGTGCGCAACTTCGGCCTCGACCCCGAGCGCTACATCGGCTTTGCGTTCGGCTCGGGCCTGGAGCGCCTGACCATGCTCCGGTACGGCATCGACGACCTGCGCCTGTTCTTCGACGGCGATTTGAGGTTCCTCAGGCAATTCGCATGATTGTCCCCGAGCACTGGCTGCGCAGTTTCTGCGATCCGTCGCTGAAGACGGACAAGCTTGCACAGTTGCTGACCATGTCGGGGCTCGAAGTGGAGGCCTGCACGCCCGTGGCGCCGCCCTTCAGCGGCGTGGTGGTGGGGGAGATCCTCAAGGTCGAGCGCCACCCGAATGCGGACAAGCTCACGGTGTGCACCGTGGATGCAGGCAAGGAAATGCTCCAGGTGGTGTGCGGCGCGCCGAACGCGCGCGTCGGCATGAAGGCGCCACTTGCCCTGCTGGGAACGAAGCTGGGGAGCCTCGAGATCAAGGCGGCCGACCTGCGCGGCGTCGAGAGCAGGGGCATGCTGTGCTCGGCAAAGGAGCTCGGCTTGGCGGAAGACCACGCGGGCCTGCTTGAGCTGCCCGCCGCGGCCAAGCCCGGGCAGGATCTGCGCAAGGTCCTCGACCTCGACGAGCAGTTGCTCACGTTCAAGCTCACGCCGAACCGCGCCGACTGCCTGTCGGTCCTCGGCATCGCAAGGGAAGTCGCGGCGTTGACGGGCGCGAAGCTGATGGCGCCCCGCATCAAGCCCGTCGTCCCGAAAAGCAAGGCGAAGCATCCCTTCGGGATCGCGCACGCGGAGGGCTGCGGGCGCTTTGCCGGCCGCGTGATCCGCAACGTGAATGCCGCCGCGCCGACGCCGTCCTGGATGCGCCAGCGGCTGGAGCGCGCCGGCCAGCGGCCGATCTCGGCGCTGGTGGACGTCACCAACTACGTGATGCTCGAGCTTGGCCGGCCGTTGCACGTCTACGACCAGGACAAGCTGAAGGGCGCGATCGACGTGCGCTGGGGGCGCAAGGGCGAGAAGCTCCTGCTGCTCAACGGGCAGGAGGTCGCGGTGGACCCCGCGGTGCTGTGCATCGCCGACGACTCCGGCCCGATCGGCCTCGCCGGCATCATGGGTGGGGAGACCACCAAGGCCGAGACGACGACAAGGAACCTCTTCCTCGAATCGGCATTCTTCCACCCCGATGCCGTCGCCGGGCGTTCCCGGCGCTACAACTTCGCGAGCGACGCCGGGCACCGCTTCGAGCGCGGCGTGGATTTCGCCAACAATGTGGACGGCATCGAGCGCGCGACGCAGCTGATCCTGGAGATCTGCGGGGGCGAGCCCGGCCCGACGGTGGACCTGGTGGCGCGCCTGCCCAAGAGGAAGCCGGTGCGCATGCGTGTCGCGCGCGCGCAGAAGGTGATCGGCGTGCCGGTCACGCAAAAGGAGATCGGCGGTGTCTTCAAGCGCCTCGGGCTGCCTTTCAAGTTCGGCGCGGGCAGCTTCACAGTCGCGCCGCCGTCCTTTCGCTTCGACATCACGATCGAGGAGGACCTGATCGAGGAAGTGGCGCGCGTCCACGGTTTCGAGCGCATTCCCGCGCTGCCGCCGCAGGCGCGCGCGGCAATGGCTGCGGTGCCCGAAGCAAAGCGCTCGTTGCACGCGCTGCGCGAACGCCTGGCGGCCTGCGACTACCAGGAAGTGATCACCTTCAGCTTCGTCGAGCCGCAAGGGGAGGCGGATCTTGCGGGCGAGACCAACCCCATCCGGCTGCTCAATCCGATTGCCAGCCAGTCTTCGGTGATGCGCACCACGCTGCTCGGCGGATTGCTCGCCAACGTGCGCTACAACGCCGCGCGCAAGCTCTCGCGCATTCGCGTCTTCGAGGTGGGCCGCGTGTTCCTGCGGGATGCCTCGGTGAAGGACGCGCCACTGGAGGTGGCCGGGCTGCGCCAGCCCACCCGCATCGCTGCCGCAGCCTGCGGGCCGGCCCAGGAGGAGCAGTGGGGCGTCGCCACCCGGCAGGTGGACCTGTATGACCTCAAGGCCGACGTCGAAGCGCTGGTCTCCCCACTGGCGGTGCGCTTCGATGCGGCACTGCATCCCGCGTTCCACCCGGGGCGGTCGGCGCGCGTTCGGGTCGAAGGCAAGGACGCGGGCTGGATTGGCGAGCTGCATCCGCGCTGGCAGAACAAATATGAATTCAGTCAAGGACTTGTGTGCTTCGAGGTCGATGCGGCGGTGCTCCAGGATGTTCCCCTTCCCAAGGCGTTGGTGCCTTCCAGGTTCCCGCCAGTCACCCGCGACATTGCGTTGTTAGTGAACGCTAACGTTGGAGTGCAGGCGCTATTGGATGCCATTGCGGACGAAAAGCCAGGCATCGTCAGAGGGGTACGGTTGTTCGATCTTTACCAGGGTCCAAGCCTGCCCGCCGGCAAAAAAAGCGTTGCGTTCCGGGTAGTTATGCAAGATACTGAACGAACCCTCACGGATGCGGAGGCCGATGCAGCGCGTCAGGCGCTTGTCGAGCTGTGGGGCCGTCGTTTCGACGCGAAACCTCGCACATAAATAAAGAAATCAGGGAGTTGGAATGACTTTGACCAAGGCCGAACTGGCCGATCTGCTATTCGAGAAGGTCGGACTGAACAAGCGCGAGGCCAAGGACATGGTGGAAGCGTTTTTCGAGGAAATCCGCGGGGCGCTCGAGCGCGGCGAGAGCGTCAAGCTCTCGGGCTTCGGCAACTTCCAGTTGCGCGACAAGCCGCAGCGCCCGGGACGCAATCCCAAGACCGGCGAAGAGATCCCGATCAGCGCCCGGCGCGTGGTCACCTTCCACGCCAGCCAGAAGTTGAAGGCGATGGTGGAAAAGGCGCGCCATGGAAAGCCGCAGCCCCAGCAAGAAAGCTGAGCTGCCGCCGATCCCGGCGAAGCGCTACTTCACCATCGGTGAGGTCAGCGAGCTCTGCGGCGTCATGCCGCACGTGCTGCGCTACTGGGAGCAGGAATTCACGCAGTTGAAGCCGGTCAAGCGCCGCGG
>JANMUO010000100.1:0-1671 GCA_031391655.1 Betaproteobacteria bacterium | reverse complement strand
GTCACCTGCAGCCCGGGGTCGATGCCCAGGATCCTCACGCGTCCCCGAGGGCCGCGGTGGTGTAGACGTCCTGCACGTCGTCCAGGCCCTCCAGGGCATCGAGCAGGCTTCGCATGCGCTGCGCATCGCCGCCAACGAGCGCGGTCTCGCTGACCGGCTTCATGGTCACTTCGGCCACCTCCGGCTTGAAGCCGGCTTTCTCCAGCGCCGCCTGCACCGCGTGGAAGTCATTGGGCGCGCACAGCACCTCGATCGAGCCGTCCTCGTTCGCCACCACGTCCTCGGCGCCCGCTTCCAGCGATGCCTCCATCACCTTTTCTTCGCTCGTGCCCGGGGCGAACACGAACTGGCCGCAGTGCTTGAACAGGAACGCCACCGACCCGTCGGAACCCATGTTGCCGCCGTTCTTGGCAAAGGCATGGCGCACTTCCGCCACCGTGCGCACGCGGTTGTCGGTCAGGCAATTCACCATCAGCGCGGCGCCGCCCGGGCCGTAGCCCTCGTAGCGCGCCTCCTCGTAGGACACGCCCTCCAGCTGGCCCGTGCCGCGCTTGATCGCGTTCTGCACGCTGTCCTTGGCCATGTTGGCCTCGCGGCCCTTGTCCATCGCGAGGCGCAGTCGCGGATTCATGTGCGGGTCCCCGCCGCCCATCTTCGCCGCCACGGTGATTTCCTTGATGAGCCGCGTGAAAATCTTGCCCTTCTTGGAATCCGCAGCCGCCTTGCGGTGCTTGATGTTCGCCCATTTGCTGTGTCCGGCCATGCCATAATTTTACGTCATGGCCTCTCCCCTCCTCGTCGCCAAAAGCGGCAAGACCGACTTGTTCCTCCTGCCCGCGCTCGCCAACCGCCACGGCCTCATCACCGGCGCCACCGGCACCGGCAAGACCGTGAGCCTGCAGACGCTGGCCGAGCAGTTCTCGCGCATCGGCGTGCCGGTGTTCATGGCGGACGTGAAGGGCGACCTCTCGGGCATGGCCAAGGCGGGGGGCGGCAACGCCAAGCTGGCCGAGCGGGCGAAGAGCCTGAAGGTGGAGTTGCAGCACGCCGCCTGCCCGGTGGTGTTCTGGGACGTGTTCGGCGCCTCGGGCCACCCGGTGCGCGCCACCGTTTCGGACATGGGCCCGCTGCTCCTCTCGCGGCTGCTCGGGCTGAACGACACGCAGGAAGGCGTGCTGAACCTGGTGTTCAAGATCGCCGACGACGCTGGCCTGCTGCTGCTCGACGCCAAGGACCTGCGCGCCATGCTGCAGCACGTGGGCGACAACGCGGCCCAGTTCACCACCGCCTACGGCAATGTCTCGGCGGCCTCGATCGGCGCGGTGCAGCGCGGGTTGATGACGCTGGAGTCGCAGGGGGCGGACCGCTTCTTCGGCGAACCGATGCTCGATACCGCGGACCTGATGCAGGTGGAAGGCGGCAAGGGCACCGTCAATATCCTAGCCGCCGACAAGCTGATGAATTCGCCCAAGCTCTACGCCACGTTCCTGCTGTGGATGCTCTCGGAGCTGTTCGAGCGGCTGCCCGAGGTGGGCGATGTGGACAAGCCCAAGCTCGTCTTCTTTTTCGATGAGGCGCACCTGCTGTACAACGACGCCCCCAAGGCGCTGCTGGAGAAGATCGAGCAGGTCTTGCGGCTGATCCGCTCCAAGGGCGTCGGCGTGTATTTCG
>JANMUO010000343.1:0-3162 GCA_031391655.1 Betaproteobacteria bacterium | reverse complement strand
TTGCTGTATGCGGGCAGCCGCCAGTCTCCACGCCGATGATGCGCTCGGGCGCCAGCGCCTCGTTACGCACCAGGAACTGGGCGTCCTCCTCGGTGTAGATGTCATTGGTAACAACGGCGATGTTGAAGCGGTCGCGCAACTGCTTGCAAAGCGCGAGCGTCAATGCCGTCTTGCCGGAGCCAACCGGGCCGCCAATTCCCACGCGAAGGGTTTTACTTTCGGTCATGAGCGGAACAGCCGGCTGTACTGCGTTTCGTGGCGCGACGACAGCAGCGCCAATCCCGGCGCGAAATTGCCGATGTCTTCGTCTTTCATTGCCAATGCTTTTTTCACCATGTCCTCGATCCGGTTGCCCAGCGACAGCATCATGCGCTGCCCGTCCGTCTGTCCGAGAGGCACCGCTTTCAGCGCCGCCATCACCTGGTTCTCGATCCAGGCCCAGAGATAGGCCTGCAGCGCGGCTTCGGGCTCGATCCTCCACTGCGCCGCGGCGTAGGCAAACGCGGCCGGAAAGGACGGCTCCTCCACCGGGACTTCACCCAATCCCAGGTCCTTGAACAATCGGTTCAGGGAATAGCCCATCTGAACGGTTTCCGCGCGTAGTTCCGCGGTTTCCCGGCTGGCGAGAAATATTTCATTTTTTTCTTTTACTTTTAGAAAATCTTTTTTAGAAAAGGCTGAAAGAAAGGAAAACAGGATTGGAGCTTCCATGCGCGCCATCGAATACTCGAGCACATCGCGGATCCAGCGTTCCGCGCTTGCCGCGTCGTGCACGACACCATCTTCAATGGCCGCCTCCAGCCCGCCCGAATAGCTGTAGGCACCCACGGGAAGCGTTGGGCTCGCGAGTTGCAGCAGCCGAGGATCAATGTTTGTGGTCATGATCATGGTCGTGGTCGCAATGCTCGTCGTGAACATGATCATGGATCTTGCCGCCATGCCCCATCTCGTCGTGCTGGTGATGGCCACCCGCATAGGCGCCCGCCTCCGGCTCGAACGGCGCCTCGACCGCGCTCACCTTCGCGCCGAGCTTCTTCACCATCTCCTCGAGCACGTGGTCGGCGGCGATGCGCAGGAAATCCTCGCCCACCTGCACCGGCACGTGCCGATTCCCCAAGTGGTACGCGATCTTCGCCAGGGATGCGGACTCGATGTGCAGCAGCTTCTCCGGCTCCGCCAGGATTTCGAACACGCGCCCGTCCGAGGCGGTCACGAGGTCGCCGCCGCGGAGTATTTCTCCGCGCGGCAGCATCAGTCCGACCTCCTCGCCGGACACAAGAGTAGTTTTCAGGCGACTCTTCTGGCGCGAGTCGAAGGGGAGCTTCAACTGCCCCTTCACGTCCAGCTTGTACGCGCCGCGCGCGATCTTCAATTTGGCTTTGATTTCGATCATCAGAACAGAAAATACCTCTGGGCCATGGGCAGCACCTTGGCAGGCTCGCACACCAGCAGCTCGCCGTCGGCGCGCACTTCGTAGGTTTCGGGATCCACGCTGATCTTGGGCAGCCACGAATTGTGCACCATGTCCTTCTTGCCCACCTTGCGCACGTTCTTCACCGGCACCAGGGTGCGCAGGTCCATCTTCTGCGCGTCCTTCCCTTTGAGGAAGGCCTTGGACACGAACGTCACCGAAGTGCTGCGCAGCGCCTTGCCGAAGGCGGCGAACATCGGCCTGTAGTGCACCGGCTGCGGCGTGGGAATCGAAGCGTTCGGATCGCCCATCGCCGCGGCCGCGATCGCCCCGCCCTTGAGGATGAGCGAAGGCTTGACGCCGAAGAACGCGGGCCGCCAGAGCACGAGGTCGGCGAGCTTGCCTTCCTCGATCGAGCCCACTTCGTGCGACACGCCATGCGCGATGGCCGGATTGATCGTGTACTTGGCGATGAAGCGCTTCACGCGACCGTTGTCGTGCGCCTTCGGGTCGCCCTTCAGCGCGCCGCGCTGGACCTTCATCTTGTGCGCCGCCTGCCAAGTGCGGAGGATCACCTCGCCCACGCGGCCCATGGCCTGCGAGTCCGAGGACATCATCGAGAACGCGCCCAAATCGTGCAGGATGTCCTCCGCCGCGATCGTCTCTTTCCTGATCCGCGATTCTGCGAATGCCACATCTTCCGCAATGGCCGGATCCAGGTGGTGGCACACCATCAGCATGTCCAGGTGCTCGGCCACCGTGTTCACCGTGTAGGGCATGGTCGGGTTGGTGGAGGACGGCAGCACGTTCGGCTCGCCGCAGATGCGGATGATGTCCGGCGCATGCCCGCCGCCCGCGCCTTCGGTATGGAAGGTGGCGATCGAGCGGCCCTTCATGGCTTTCACCGAGGTCTCGACGAAACCCGATTCGTTCAGCGTATCGGTGTGGATCGCCACCTGCACATCCATCTCTTCCGCCACGCCAAGGCAGGCGTCGATGGCCGCGGGCGTGGTGCCCCAGTCCTCGTGGAGCTTCAGGCCCATCACGCCCGCCTTCACCTGCTCGCGCAGCGGTCCGGGCTGGCTGGCGTTGCCCTTGCCGAGGAAGCCGAGGTTCATCGGGAAAGCTTCCGCCGCCTCCAGCATGCGGTGGATATGCCAGGGACCCGGCGTGCAGGTGGTGGCGAAGGTCCCAGTGGCGGGGCCCGTGCCGCCGCCGAGCATGGTGGTCACGCCGCTCATCAATGCCTCGTCGATCTGCTGCGGGCAGATGAAGTGGATGTGCGAGTCGATGCCGCCGGCGGTGGCGATGAGTCCCTCGCCGGCGATGATCTCGGTGCCGGCGCCGATGATGATGTCGACGCCGGGCTGCACGTCGGGGTTGCCGGCCTTGCCGATGCCGACGATGCGGCCCTCTTTCACGCCGATGTCGGCCTTCACGATGCCCCAGGAGTCGAGGATCAGCGCGTTCGTGATGACGAGGTCGACCGCGACGAGGCTCGTGTGCTGGCTCTGGCCCATCCCGTCGCGGATGACCTTGCCGCCGCCGAAGGTGACTTCCTCGCCGTAGATCGTATGGTCGCGCTCGACCTGGACGATGAGGTCGGTGTCGCCGAGGCGGACGCGGTCGCCGGTCGTCGGGCCGTAGAGCTCGGCGTAGGCGCGGCGGGACAGGGTTCTCATGGCGTCCCCGTCAGCGGCCCCATGATGGCGCCGCGGAAGCCGTAGACGCGGCGGTCGCCGGCGTAGGCG
>JANMUO010000338.1:0-1716 GCA_031391655.1 Betaproteobacteria bacterium | reverse complement strand
GGTCCACGTTCTGCTCTTCCGCCAGGCGCAGCGCATCGGCGATGGCCACGATGCCGAGCTGCTCTCCCTGCTCACCGACCAGCCGCACCTGTGGCGCGTTGATCTCCCCGTTGATGCGCTGCGATCTTTCGAGTGCGATGGGTGACAGCTCCTCTGCTCGTCAAAAAAAACCGGCCGTGCTGCTTACGCGCCCGCCTCGTTGCGGAGGCGTGCGATGAAGGCATCCAGCGCCATGGCGCCGAGGTCCTCACCGCCGCGCGTGCGCACGGCCACCGTTCCAGCCTGCTTTTCCTTGTCCCCCACCACCAGCTGGTAGGGCAGTTTTTGCAAGCTATGTTCCCGAATCTTATAGGAAATTTTCTCGTTTCGCAAATCTTCGAAGGCGCGGAATCCGGCTTTTTTCAGGGCCTCCGCGACCGTTTTGGCGTAGTCGGCCTGGTGTTCCGAGATGTTCATCACCACCACCTGCTCGGGCGAGAGCCAAAGCGGGAAGGCGCCGCCGTAGTGCTCGATCAGGATGCCGATGAAGCGCTCCATCGAGCCGATGGTGGCCCGGTGCAGCATCGCCGGGGTCTTGCGCGTGTTGTCCACGGTCACGTACTCCGCGCCGAGGCGTCCGGGGAGCTGGAAATCGACCTGCATGGTCCCGCACTGCCAGTGCCGGCCGATGGCGTCCTTCAGGTGGTACTCGATCTTCGGCCCGTAGAAGACTCCGTCGCCCGCCGCGATCTCGTATTGCGCGCCGCACTTTTCGAGCGAACCCTTGAGCGCGCCCTCGGCGCGGTCCCACTGCTCGTCCGTCCCCAGGCGCTTTTCGGGGCGCGTTGCCACCTTGTAGATGATGTCCTTGAAGCCGAAGTGCGCGTATACCTTCTGCACCAGCGCGGTGTAGTCCACGCATTCGGGCACGATCTGCTCCTCGGTGCAGAAGATGTGCCCGTCGTCCTGCGTGAAGCCGCGGGTGCGCATCAGGCCATGCAGCGCGCCCGAGGGCTCGTTGCGGTGGCAGGAGCCGAACTCGCCATAGCGTAGCGGCAGGTCGCGGTAGCTTTTCACGCCCTTGTTGTAGATCAGCACATGCCCGGGGCAGTTCATCGGCTTCAACGCGTAGTCGCGCTTCTCCGACTCGGTCGTGAACATGTTCTCGCGGTAGTTCTCCCAGTGGCCGGTGCGCTCCCACAGGCTGCGCGGCAGCACCGTCGGCCCGCGCACTTCCAGGTAGCCGCTGTCGCGATAGACCTTGCGCATGTACTGCTCCACCTGCTGCCAGAGCGTCCACCCCTTGGGGTGCCAGAACACCATGCCGGGCGCGTCCTCCTCCATGTGGAACAGGTCGAGCTGCACGGCGAGGCGCCGGTGGTCGCGCTTCTCGGCCTCCTCCAGCATCTTCAGGTAGCCGTCCTGGTCCTCCTTGCTCGCCCAGGCGGTGCCGTAGATGCGCTGGAGCATCTCATTCTTCGAATCGCCGCGCCAGTAGGCGCCGGCGACGCGCATCAGCTTGAAGACCTTGAGCTTGCCGGTCGAAGGCACGTGCGGGCCGCGGCACAGGTCGATCCAGTCGCCCTGCCCGTAGAGCGAGATCGGCTCGTTCGACGGGATCGAGGCGATGATCTCGGCCTTGTACTTCTCGCCGATGGAGGAGAAGAATTTGACCGCTTCGTCGCGGGAAAGTGTTTTTCTTTCTACTTTCAAATCCTTTTTTACCAGTTCGGCCAT
>JANMUO010000333.1:0-11502 GCA_031391655.1 Betaproteobacteria bacterium | reverse complement strand
CCTGCAGCGTCAGCGTGGTCTTGCCGGAGGATTCCGGCCCGTAGATCTCCACCACCCGGCCACGCGGCAGGCCGCCGACGCCCAGGGCCAGGTCCAGGCCGAGCGACCCGGTGGACACCACGTCGATGTCCTTGATGGCCGCGTCGTCCATCCGCATGATGGAGCCCTTGCCGTACTGCTTTTCGATCTGCGACAGCGCCGCTGCCAATGCCTTAGACTTGTTCTCGTCCATTTCCCGTACCTCTTCTTCTGGTTGTCGGCATCTTCGGCAGGTGCCACCGGGAAGGGGACACTGGGCCAACACCGGATACTGTATAAACGTCCATGTATTGTGGGTGGTTGACGCCACCCTGTCAAACCCACCAAAAATCCCTTAGGAGACATAAAGATGGCGAAAGTCGCGTTCCTCGGCCTGGGCGTCATGGGCTACCCGATGGCGGGCCACCTGATGAAAAAGGGCGGCCACGACGTGACCGTCTACAACCGCTCGGCGGCCAAGGCGCAGGCGTGGGCGAAGGAGTACGGCGGCAAGTCCGCCGCCACCCCGAAAGAGGCTGGCCAGGGCTGCGATTTCGTCCTGATGTGCGTCGGCAACGACGACGACGTGCGCTCGGTCGCCACAGGCGACAACGGTGCGCTCGCCGGGCTGAAGAAGGGCGCCGTGCTCGTGGACCACACCACCGCCTCCGCGGTGGTGGCGCGGGAACTCCACGCCAAGTGCAAGGCGCTGGGCGTCGGCTTCGTCGACGCACCGGTCTCTGGCGGCCAGGCTGGCGCGGTCAACGGCCAGCTGGGCATCATGTGCGGCGGCGATCAGGCCGACTACGACAAGGCGCTGCCGGTGCTCAACGTCTACGCCAAGATGTGCGCCCTGATCGGCGCGCCCGGCGCGGGCCAGCTCACCAAGATGGTCAACCAGGTCGCCATCGTCGGCCTGCTGCAAGGGCTCTCGGAAGCGCTCGCTTTCGGCAAGAACGCCGGCCTGGACATGGAAAAGGTGATCGCGGTGATCTCCAAGGGCGCGGCGCAATCCTGGCAGCTCGAGAACCGCTGGAAGACCATGGCCGAGGGCAAGTTCGAGGGCTTCGGCTTCGCCAGCGACTGGATGCGGAAGGACCTGAACATCGCGCTCGCCGAGGCGAAGAAGAACGGCTCCTTCATGCCCGGCACCGCGCAGATCGAGCAGTACTACGGGCGCATCAGCGCCGCCGGCCGCGGCCGCTGGGACAACACCTCCCTCATGAGCCTGTTGGGAAAATAGGGACAGACCCTATTTATCACGATATGAAAAATAGGGTCTGTCCCTATTTTTTCAACCATGCCCGAACCCGCGGGTGCGACAGCACCCCGGGGTCGACCGGGAACTGGGGCCGGCGCCCCGCGTGCACCGCGAGGACGGCGCCGATCGCCGTGCGCGCGATGTTGCCGAACAGCTCGTCGGTCCAGCACAGCGCGTGCGGCGAGACGATGACGTTGTCCAGTTTCAGGATCGGGTTCGAGGCAGGCGTCGGCTCTTCCTCGAACACATCCAGCCCGGCCCCGGCAATCTTTTTCGCAGATAGCACGTCGTAGAGCGCTTTTTCGTCCACCAGCGGTCCCCGCGCGACGTTGATCAAGTAGGCCGTTGGCTTCATCCGCGCGAGTTGCCCGGCGTTCACGAGGTGGCGCGTCTCTTCGTTCAGCAGCGCGGTGACGACGACGAAATCGGACTCGGCCATCAGCGTCTCGAGCGGGACTTTCTTCGCGCCGATATAGGAAAGCTCCAGCTCCTCCGCATAGGGATCGGCAGCAAGGAGCTTAAGGTCGAACACCTTCGCCATGCGCAGCAACTCCTTGCCGATGCGCCCCGCGCCCACCACTCCCAGCGTGCGCCCGGTGAGGCCCAGGCCCATGTGCTCCACGCGGTCGTTCCAGCGTCCTTCGCGCGTCATGCGGTCCTTGGCGAACATCTTCTGCGCAAGTGCCAGGACAAAGGTCAGCGCCATCGTCGCCACCGGCCGCGGCACGGCGTTGGGCGTATTGCAGACGAGCACCCCCGCCGCGCTCATCGCCGGCACATCCACGCTGTCGTAGCCCACGCCGTGGCGCGAGACCACTTTCAACCTGAGATCCTTCCCCGCCACGGCTGCGGCGCGAACCTTCGGCGAGTTAACGTAAAGCGCGTCGTACTTCGCGGCGTGCTCCGTGGTGATCTCGCGAATGCCCTTCGGCAACCATTCCAGTTCCAGGCCGGGAACCTCGAAGGCCTTCAACGGCTCGCGCCCGAATACCGGCTCGCCCTTGGCGTCGAGGATGTCGCTGGTGACGCCGACTTTGAAGCTCATTTGCGCATTCCCTCCAGCATCGCGCGCGTTACCTCCTGCAGCATGCCCTGGTCGGTGCCGGTGGCGATCATGCGAAAGCCGTGGCCGAGGTACTCCCTGCCCAGTGCCGCGCTCGCCGCCATGTACCCCGCCGCCTTGCCGTGCTTCTTTGCGGCGCCGGTGATTTTCCGGATCGCGTCCTGGAACACCGGATTGGCAAAATCGCCTGGAATGCCGAGGAAGTTGGAGAGGTCGAAGTGCCCGAGCCAGAGGACGTCCACGCCCGGCACCGCGGCGATGGCGTCCACATTCTCCAGCCCCGATTTTGTCTCGATCATGGCGATGACCAGCGTGCGCGCGTGGATCGCGTTCATCTTTTCCACCACGTCGCCGCCTTCGAAGTCGTCGTGCGCGAAACCGAAAGCTGCGCCGCGCCGGCCGCCCGCGGGCGGGTAGCGGGTGCAGGACACAATGAACTTCGCCTGCTCGGCGGTATCCACGAGCGGCACCATCACGCCGAGCGCGCCGCAATCGAGGGCCCGGGCGATGAAGTCGTACTCCGTCCCCGGCACGCGCACGAGCGGCGCCACGCCGAGCGCCCGGCACAGCGCGAACTGGGGCTTGAGCGTCTCGTAGGAAGCGCCGGTGTGCTCCATGCAGTACATCGCGTACTCGGCACCGGCATTCTTCAGCAGGCGCGGCATGCCGGGGGTGAAGAACTCGAAGATCATCGAGCCGAAGGCGTTGCCGCCGGCGGCGAGCTTTTGCTTCACGGGGTTCGTTTGCATGGCGCGGATTATCTCTGAAGTTTTTGCAGCTTCCAGGTGGCGAGCGGCCCGAGCAGCCCGCCCAGGCCGAGCGTAGCCCAGGCGATGCCCCAGGCAAACGCATCGCCCGAGGTCTTGCCGCCGCCCGCGAGGTCCAGGGCCCAGCCGAACACCACCGGGCTCACGACGCCCATGCCGAAACCGAAAACCGAGCGCACCGCGTAGGCGGCGCCCAGGATGTGGGGCGGGACGCTCTCGGCGATCACGGTGGAGTGCACCGACGAATCGGCGATGGCCGAGAAGTTGTGCAGGCAGGCGATGGCCACCAGCAGCGCGATCGGCAGCGCGAACAGCCAGCCGATGGAAAACGACAGCACCAGGCTCACGCTCGACCAGAGCAGGATCGCCTGGGTGCGCCCCCAGCGGTCGGCCATGGTCCCGCCGACAATCGATCCGGCGATGTTCGCCACGTAGGTCAGGGCCGAGAGCGCCAGTCCCGTCGCCGCCGCCTGCGCGGGCCCCGCCCCGTTGATCACCAGCGCCGCGGTCAGGAACGCGGGCAGCCAGGCCCACAGGCCCAGCAGCTCCCAGCTGTGGAAGGTGTAGGCCCACACCGAAAGCATGCCCTTGCGGTTGCGCAGCACCACGGGAATCGAGGCGAACACCGTGTGGCCCTCGGGCCGGGGATGCACGACGTTTGGCGTGGCGCGCATGGCTACGAGTGCGATGAGCCAGGAGAGCGCCGGCATCGCCGCCACCACGGCGAGCGCCGCGCGCCAGCCGGCGAAGGTGAGCACCAGCCCTGCCGCGCCGAGCGCCAGCGCGTAGCCCGCGCTCGAGGCGGCGATCATCAGACCCATCGCGCGCCCGCGCCGTCGCCGCTCGACGTGCTCGTTCACCATGGCGAGCACCGGCGTGTAGTAACCGCCCTGCGTGAGGCCGGTGAGCGCGTGCAGCCAGAGCGCCGACCAGAATCCGTCGACCAGCAGGACGAAGGCGATCGGGCTCAAGAACCCCGCCACCCCGGTGACGAGGAAGGTGCGCTTGGCGCCGAAGTGGTCGGCGAGGAAGCCGACGATGAAGAGGGACGCGAGGTAGCCGAAGTGGAACGCGCCCTGGATCATGCCGGCGTCGCGCGCCGACAGGCCCCAGTCCTCCCGCACCAGCGGCAGCACCGCGGAGTAGGCGACGAACCACGCGGCGGAGAGCACGCGGCTCGCGCACAGCAGCGCGAGCCAGCCGGAAGAACCTGGGAGCGAATTCATTGAAGCGCAGTACCTACGGCCGCCGCATCTTGTGTTTGCGCGGAGCAATCGCCTCCACGAGCCGGCATGCCACGTCGATCGACGTGCGCACGGAATCCAGCCTGCCCACATACCCTCCCAGCGCTTCCTCGGCGCGCTTGCGCAACGACGCCGAGTCGATCAGGCCCAGCCGCGCCAGCTTTTCGATGTCGCTGCGGTCCTGGTCGCCGAAGCGCGCGAGCTTGTTGACCGCAAGATCCAGGGGCGACAGCACCCTGACTTCCACGAGCTTCCTGTCGATTCCCGGGACCTCCAGCTTGCGGGAGTCGGCGTGCGCGTCTTCGTGCATCAAACCCAGGCTGTCGTTGTAGTTCCGGTCCAGGTACAGCACGCGGGCACGGCCGTCGGCGTCGCGATAGGACACCGAGATTTCGCCATCGAAGATCACTTTCCTGGAAAAGCTGGCGTCGATGTCCTCCGAGACGCGCTCGCCCGTGTGCAGGTGCATGGCCGCGCCGCCCGCGATGACCATCCGCAGCGGCGCGCCTTTCAGCGCTTGCTGCACGCGCGCGAGGACCTCCTGGAACGCCTTGCCGTACCCGCTCTTCAGGTCGAGCTTCACGCGGCCTGCCTGCGCATCCTCAGCATGGGCAGGAACCGGGAAGGCTGCACCGGAGTCCTTTCCAGCCACAAGCCGAACACCTCTGGCGTCGAGACCCCGGCGTGCAGCGCCTCCGCCAGCCGCAGGTACTTCTCGCGCTCGAACCCGCGGGCGCCAGCGAGCATTACCGCCAGCCCTCCCATGAAAAAGCCCGCGCCATGCCCGCTCCAGGCGGCGGGATCGGTGTTCCCGGAGGCGCAAAGATCGAGCAGCCGGTCTTCGTCCTCGCGGCCGAAGGTCGCGCCCGCCGCGGCCGGCACGACGGCGAGCGCGTACCCGGCGGCTTTGGCGAGCGCGTCCAGCGTGCGCAGGTCGCAGGACGCCTGGCTCTTCAGGCGGGAGAGCGTCTCTTTCGGCAGGCCGGAGGCCTGCGCCCAGGCCGTGTCGGTCGCATACCTTCCCTTGGCGGCGGGTGCCATGGCGCTCAGGAGCTGAGACGGGAGTGTTGACATATTAGTCAACAAATATTAATTCATGTTGACTTATGTATCAACCCCGGATCTACCCGGACGACGCGGCCAGCCTGACGGGAATCCTCCGCGCCCCGAAGGGCTTGCCGAATTTCTGGTAGCGACCGGGAAGCACGCTGCCGCAACCGAGGCAGGCGCCCTCCGGCGACAACCGGTAGAGGTTGATGTTGTACCAGTCGCGCTGGACCACGGGCACGCCGCAGGACGGACAGGAGGTGGTCCCGCCCTTGGCGTCGTGCACATTCCCCGTGTAGACGTAGCGCAGTCCGGCGCGCAGCGCGATCTCCCGCGCGCGCGTGAGCGTCGCCGGCGGCGTGGCCTCGATCTCTGTCATCTTGTAGTCCGGGTGGAACGCAGTGAAGTGCAGCGGCACGTCGGGTCCGAGGTTTTGCATGATCCACTGCGACTCGGCCTCGAGCTCCTCGTCGGAATCGTTCTTCCCCGGAATGAGCAGCGTGGTGATCTCGGTCCACACCTTGGTCTCCTTCACGAGGTACACGAGCGTCTCTAGCACCGGCGCGAGGTGCGCGCCGCAGACCTTGAAATAGAACTCCTCGGTGAAGCCCTTCAGGTCGACGTTGGCCGCGTCCATCTTGGCGTAGAACTCGAGCCGCGCCTCGGCATGGATGTAGCCCGCGGTCACCGCCACGTTCTTGACCCCCTGCACCCGGCAGGCGTCCGCGATGTCCATGGCGTACTCGGCGAAGATCACCGGGTCGTTGTAGGTGTAGGCCACCGACCGGCAGCCCAGCTTCACCGCCGCCTGCGCGATCAACTCGGGAGACGCCGCGTCCTGCAAGCGGTCCAGGTCGCGCGACTTGGAAATGTCCCAGTTCTGGCAGAACTTGCAGGCGAGGTTGCAGCCCGCGGTGCCAAAGGAGAGCACCGAGGTGCCGGGATAGAACTGGTTGAGAGGTTTTTTCTCGATCGGGTCGACGCAAAAACCCGAGGAGCGGCCGTACGTGGTGAGCACCATGCGCCCGCCTTCCATCTTGCGCACGAAGCACATGCCGCGCTGGCCTTCGTGCAGCCGGCAGTCGCGCGGGCACAGGTCGCACTGGACGCGCCCGTCCTCGAGCGCGTGCCACCAGCGCCCCGGATGGGAGAACTCTAATTCAGGGCCGGCTGCTGCCACTTGACCACGCGGTAGCGCCACAGCTTGCAGCGCGCAAGCCGCGTATCGGAGGGGATGCCGGCCTTGCGCATCAATTCGTCGAGGAACTGGCGCTTGTCAGGCAGCCCTTCCCAGACCTGCGGCAGGAAAGTGGCGCGGCGCCCCTCGTGCTCGAGGATCACGCCGTCCTCCCCGGGGCGCAGTTGCGACAGCATCTCCGCTTCGTCCGCGAAGCGCAGCGGCTTCGCGCCCGAAAGCACTGACACCTCGACCTGGCAGCGCTGCCACTCTTGCAGCGTGAGCGGCGTGAAGCGCGGATCGCGCAGCGCCGCAGCCTGCGCGTTCTCCGCCACGTCCTCGCCCAGACGGCGGGTGGCAGTGAGGCTGCCGATGCAGCCGCGCAGCTTGCCCTCCAGCACGAGCGTGACGAAGCTGGCCCCGGGCCGTCCCAGCCAGGACGCGAACTCGGTGCGCGGCGGCTCGGCGTGCACGCCCAGGCGGTGGCCGATGGCGGCACGTGCGATGGCCAGCAGCGCGAGTCCCGCGTCCTCGAGCGACACGCGTGCGCCCTCGTAGAGCGCGAACGCGGAATAGCCCACCACGCGGTCTTTGCCCCCGGCGCTGTCGCCCGAGTTGCAGGCGCCCAGCAGGCGGATGGACAGCCCGCGCGCCCTGGCGGCGGCGAGGAATCCGTTCAGCGGAGTCGCGCCGCAGGCTTCCTCGTGGTTGATGTCGGAGGCGAAGCCGGCGATGCGCGAGAGCGTGGCGCGGTCGATGGCGCGCGCTTCGTTGTAGGCGTGGTAGTGCGAGAGGTCCGTGGACAGCACGAACAGCGTCTCCGTGCCGCCCCACAGCCGCTCGATCACCTCGATCACTTCCTGCGGCTTAGCGTCGCCCACTACCAGGGGCAGCAGCGCGAACTCGCCCAGCAACTTCTGCAGGAAAGGCAGTTGGACTTCCAGCGAGTGCTCCATGGCGTGCGCCGGCGCGCTGGTCACCACCTGCCGGTAAGGGGCCAGCATGCGCACTGCATCGGCATCCACCGGGATGCGCCCGAGCGGCGTGTCGAAGGCCTCCACGCCCGGCAGGGCGAGGCCGCGCACCGGTACGCGATGCACCGGGCCGAGCAGCACTACGCGCTTGACCACGCCGCGCGCTGCGGAGAGCTCGTCGTAGGCGCGCGCCGCCACCTGGCCGGAGTAGATGTAGCCTGCGTGCGGAACGATCAGCGCCTTGGGGTGGCCGAAGCGCGGCGCAAGGTTCTCCACGCCGTCGATCAGCTCGGCGACATCCCTTTCCAGTTCGCGCGCGTCGCGCGGATAGAACATGCCCGCCACGGCGGCGGGACGCACCTGGTTCACAGCAGCTCCAGTACCCCTTGCAGGGCGTGCAGGACGGATTGGCGGCGCACGCTCTCGCGGTCGCCGTCGAACCGCCGGGTCTCGCTCGAAATCTTACTCCCGTGCGCCCACGCGAAACACACCGTGCCGACCGGCTTGTCGCGCGAGCCGCCGGTGGGGCCGGCGACGCCGGTGATGGCGAGCGCCACCTGGCCGCGTGCTTTCTTCAGGGCGCCGGCGGCCATCTCGCGCGCCGTCTCCTCGCTCACCGCGCCGTGGTGCTTGAGCGTTGCCTCGGCAACGCCCAGCTCCTCGCGCTTCGCCGCGTTGGAATAGGTCACGTAGCCGCGCTCGAACCAGTCGGAGCTGCCGGCGATGGCCGTCACTTCCATCGCTACCCAGCCGCCGGTGCAGGATTCCGCCGTGACCAGCAGCAGGCCGCGCGCCTTGAGCGCCGCGCCGACTTTCTGTGCGAGTTCGTTCACGGGAAGACGAAGCGCTTCGCCAGGGCGAGGACCAGCAGCGTATACCCTGCCGCCAGGATGTCGTCGAACATCACGCCGAACCCGCCCTTGATGCGGGCTTCGAGCTGGCGGATGGGCGGCGGTTTCACCACGTCGAAGGCGCGAAAGAGGAAAAACGCTGCCGCCTGCCACCTGGGATCCTGCGGCGCGATCGCCAGCACCAGCAGGAAGGCGACCACCTCGTCCCAGCACATCGAGCCGTGGTCGCCGATGCCCAGGTGCCGGCCCGTGACCTCGCAGGCCCACACGCCCACGACGAAGAAAAAGGCGAGCAGGCCGAAGAACACAAGCGGGTCGTAGAAAGCACCGATCAACCACCAGATGGGGAAAGCCACCAGCGTGCCGGCCGTGCCGGGGGCGAAGGGCGACAGTCCCGCGCCAAAGCCGAAGGCGATGAAGTGCGCCGGATGGTTGAAGGCGAAACGCGCGGTGGGGCGAAAGACGATCATGCGAAATGGTCGTAGCCGCGGGGCACCGCCAACGGCTTGCCCAGTGCGTCGAGCACCTGCAGCTTCGCCTCGCCCGGCTGGATCGAGCCGACGCGCGTCAGCGCGAGGCGCAGTGCCGCCGACAGCGCCTCGATGTCGCGCCGCGCCGATTGCGGCGCGGTGAACACCAGTTCGTAGTCGTCGCCCCCGGCGAGGACGCAGCGCTGCTGCAGCCCGGCGTCCTCGCACGCCACCTTGGGCAGCAGCGCGTAGTGCACCAGCGCGCCGGTGCTGGAGCGCTCCAGGATGTGGCCGAGGTCCTGCGCGAAGCCGTCGGAAACGTCGATGGCGGCGTGCGCGATGCCGCGCAGCCGCTCGCCCAGCTCGACGCGCGGCTCGGGCTGGTGCAGGCGCCGCGCCACCGCGTTGCCGGCGCCGCCCTTCAGGGCGAGCGCCGCGCCGCCGAGCTCGCCCGACACCCAGATGTCGTCGCCGGGCCGCGCCCCGCCGCGCATGAGCGCGAGGCCCGCAGGCACTTCGCCCAGGATCGTGACGCAGATGGCAAGCGGCCCGCACGTGGTGTCCCCGCCGATCAGGTCCACCTCGTAGCGTTCGGCCAGCGCGTGGAAGCCGGCAGCGAACGCGCCGAGCCAGGTTTCGTCGGCCTCAGGCAAAGCGAGCGCCAGCGTCGCCCAGCGCGGCGTGGCCCCCATCGCCGCCATGTCCGAAAGATTCACCGCCAGCGCCTTGTGCCCCAGCAATCGCGGCTCGGCGCCCTTGGCGAAGTGCCGCCCCTCGAGCAGCATGTCGGTCGAGACCGCCATCTCCGCGCCGGCGTCCGGGCGCAGCAGCGCGGCATCGTCGCCCACGCCGAGCAGCGTGTGGCGCGCAGGCCGCGAGAAATACCGCTGGATGAGCTCGAACTCCGACGGCATCGCCGTCCCTAGGCGGGCTGCTTGCGCCCGACTTCGTCCGGCCGCAGCCCGGCGGCGAGCTTTTCCAGCACGCCGTTGACGAACTTGTGGCCGCCGGTGCCGCCGAAGCTCTTGCCAAGCTCCACCGCCTCGTTGACCACCACCTTGAAAGGCGTGCCGGGATGCTGCTCGAGCTCGAAAGCGCCGATGTACAGGATCGCGCGCTCTACTGGCGAGAGGCGCCGGAACTCACGGTCCAGGCACGGGGCGATCAGCGCCTCGAGCTCGGCGGAGCGCTCGAGCACGCCGCGCACCAGTGTCTCGGCCAGGGCACGGTCGGCATGCTCGTAGTCGTCCATCGCGCGCACCAGCCCGAGCGCGTCGCCCCCGCCCAGCTGCCACGCGTAGATCGCCTGCAGCGCGATCTCGCGCGAGCGGCGGCGCGCGGTCTTGGGGGATTTCACTTGGCCAGCGAGCCAAGCTTGGCACGCAGCGTGGCCATCTCGACGGCCACGCGCACCGCTTCGGCGCCCTTGTCCAGGCGCGCCTTCGCCTGCTCTTCGGTATCGGTGGTGAGGATGCCGTTGGCCACCGGGATGCCGAACTCGAGCGCCACGTCCATCACGCCGCGCGCCGATTCGTTGGCCACGATCTCGAAGTGATAGGTGTCGCCGCGCACCACGCAGCCGATGGCGGCCAGGCAGTTGTAGCGCCCCGATTGCGCCATCCATTGCAGCGCGAGCGGGATCTCCAGCGCGCCGGGGACCGACTCGACTTCCACGTTCTTCACGCCAAGCCTGGCAGCCTCGGCCTTCGCGCGCTGCAGGAGCTGCGAGCAGAGGTCCTCGTTGAACCGGCTCGCCACGATGCCCAGGCGCATGGACTAGCGCCTCGGGGACTCAGCGTAGCCGGTGACCTCCAGGCCGAAGCCCGCCATGCTCGGCATCTTGCGCGGCGTCGCCATCAGGCGCATGCGGCCGACGCCCAGGTCGCGCAGGATCTGCGCGCCGATGCCGTAGGTGCGCAGGTCCATGCTGCGTCCCTGCTGCGCCGCGCGCGTCTCGGCGAGCCGCGCATCGAGGGACGCGGAAGTTTCGTGGCAGTTCATCAGCACCAGCACGCCGGTGCCCGCCCCGGCGATCGCGGCAAGCGCCTCGCCCACGCCCCAGGAGTGCGTGCCGGGCCCGGCATCGAGCAGGTCCACCACCGACAGCGGCTCGTGCACGCGCACCAGGGTCTCGGCGTCGATGCGCGGCTTGCCGGCCACCAGCGCAAGATGCGTGGCGCGCGTCGGCAGGTCGTGGAACGCGAACAGGCGGAAGCGCCCCCAGGCCGTTTCGATGTCGCGCTCGAAGCTGCGCTCGACCAGCGATTCGTTGCGGCTGCGGTATTCGATCAGGTCGGCGATGGTGCCGATCTTCAGGCCGTGGGCGGCGGAGAATTCGAGCAGGTCGGGCAGCCGCGCCATCGTGCCGTCATCCTTCATCACCTCGCACAGCACCGCCGCGGGCGCGAGGCCCGCAAGGCGCGCGAGGTCGCAGCAGGCCTCGGTATGACCGGCGCGCACCAGCACGCCGCCCGGCTGCGCGATCAGCGGGAACACGTGGCCCGGCTGCACGATGTCCTCGGCGCGCGCCTGCGGAGCGGAAGCGACCTTGATGGTGAGGGCGCGGTCCGCGGCCGAGATCCCGGTGGCGATGCCCTCGGCGGCCTCGATCGACACCGTGAAGTTGGTGC
>JANMUO010000163.1:0-5943 GCA_031391655.1 Betaproteobacteria bacterium | reverse complement strand
TGCTGTCGCGCGACTTCCTCCTCGAACACACCCGCGGGCGAGAAGCGGCGCCCTTCGACCGGACCATCGACGTGCAGGTCGGGCGTCTGCGCAAGAAGATCGAGGCGGAGGCGGATGACCCGCAGATCATCAAGTCGGTGCGGGGCGCAGGCTACATCCTTGTCGCCCCCGTCAGCCCGCGTTGCTCCTGCACCGCCTCATCGCTGCCGATCCTGGGCAAAGGCCTGGTGGAGCGCGCGCTGCGCGCGCGCAAGCGCCCGCCGATGTTAATGGTGGACCGTTCGGTGCCGCGCGACCTCGAGGCCGAAGTGGGCGAGATGGACGATGTTTTCCTCTACACGCTGGACGACCTGCAGGGCATCGTGCAGGGCAACCTGGATGCTCGCCGCTCGGCGCTCGAGCAGGCCGAGGCGATCATCGAGACCCAGGTCGGGCAGTTCATGCACTGGATGCAGGCGCGCGCGGCGGTGCCGCTCATCCGCCAGTTGCGCGAGCAGGGCGAGGCGGCGCGGCGCCAGGAGCTGGAGCGCGCGGTGCGGCTGCTGCGGCGGGGCGATGACCCCAGGCAGGTGCTCGAAGCGCTGTCGCAGGGCCTCACCAACAAGCTGCTGCACGGCCCGACGCAGGCGCTGAACGAAGCCGCGGCCGAAGAACGCCGCGCGCTGGCCGAGCTGCTCGAGCGCCTGTACCGCACCCGGTGAAGCCGTCGATTCGCACCGGATGCGAACGCGCTGTCCCCGCTGCCGCGATGCTCGCTGCCGCCCTGCTCTGCGCTTGCGCGACGCCGCAGGAGCGCGCTGCCGATCTGGACGCCACCTGGCGCGGAGCGATGGTCATGATGCCGCGAGAACCCGCTGCGGCGACGGTCATCTACTTCGGATCCGCGACGAGCTGGGCGGAGGCAGTCGCGGTCGCCGGGGCTACGCCGCGCACCAAGGTTCCCGCAGTCATTCACCTGCACGGTTGCGGAGGACGCGAGCATGCGGATCAGAACCTCAGTGCTTTCTACGCCAGACAGGGTTACGCGTTCTTCGGTCCAAACAGTTTTGCTCGAGCCGGCCGCCAGGTTATGTGCGGTCCGGGACGTATGGAATTTCGCATGGCGATGAGGTTGGAGGAGGCGCAATACGCGCGGGAGCAATTGCGCGCCATTGACTGGTTCGACCAGCAGCGCGTCGTGCTGTCCGGATTCAGCGAGGGCGCCCAGGGCGCCTCGTTTTATGCCGGTCAGGAATTTGCGGCGATCGTACTTCTTGGCACCGACTGCCGATTCGTCGGAGGTAGCTCCCGGGCGCCGCGGAATGTTCCGGTCATCAATATCGTCGGCAGCCACGATAGCTTCGGCTACGGCAGCGGTTGCGTAACGCACAGCGCCCCCGGGTCGCGCAAGCTCGTGATTCCCGATGGGGTGCACGACGTCTCGTTCCACCCAGAAGCGATCCACGTACTGGCCGATTTTCTTTCAATGATCCGGCACTGATGGAGCGCTCGCGGTGAATCCGGCGCTTCGCAAGAAGCTCGACCGCATGGTCGGGCGCCTGGAGGAACTGGACCGCCTGCTGGCCGCCGAGGATGCGACGCGCAACATGGACCAGTTCCGCAAGCTCTCGCGCGAGCACTCCGAGCTCACCGGCCTGGCCGGCCTGTACGAGCGCTACCGCCAGGCCGAGCGCGACGCCGAGGAAGCCAAGGCGATGTCGGCCGACGCGTCGATGAAGGGCTACGCCGACGAGGAGCTGAAGAACGCGCGCGCGGCGATGGACAAGCTCGAGGCGCAGGTGCAAAAACAGCTCCTGCCGAAGGATCCGAACGACGACCGCAACATCTTCCTCGAAGTGCGCGCCGGCACCGGCGGGGACGAGTCGGCGCTGTTCGCGGGGGACCTGTTCCGCATGTACACGCGCTACGCCGAGCGCAAGGGCTGGCAGATCGAGATCATCTCCGAGAGCCTCTCGGAACTGGGCGGCTACAAGGAAGTGATCGCGCGCATCAACGGCCAGGGCGCCTATTCCAGGCTGAAGTTCGAGTCCGGCGGGCACCGCGTGCAGCGGGTGCCGGAAACCGAGGCGCAGGGTCGCATCCACACCTCGGCCTGCACCATCGCCGTGCTGCCGGAGGCCGAGGCCATCGACGACGTGGTGCTCAACCCGGCGGACCTGCGCGTGGACACCTTCCGCGCCTCGGGCGCTGGCGGCCAGCACGTCAACAAGACCGATTCGGCGATCCGCGTCACGCACCTGCCGACCGGCATCGTGGTGGAGTGCCAGGACTCGCGCTCGCAGCACAAGAACCGCGAGAAGGCGCTCTCGGTGCTGGCGGCGCGCATCAAGGACAAACGGGAGCGCGAACAGAACGCAAAGACCGCCTCGGCGAGGAAATCGCTCATCGGCTCGGGGGATCGCTCCGAGCGCATCCGCACCTACAATTTTCCGCAGGGCCGCGTCACCGACCACCGCATCAACCTCACGCTGTACAAGATCGAGCGCATCATGGACGGCGAGCTGGACGAGCTCGCCGACACGCTGGCGGCGGAGCACCAGGCCGAGCAGCTCGCGCAGTTGGCCGAAGAAGCGGCTTGACGGTCCAGGAGGCGTTGCAAGCGCTGGAGCCGCGCGAGGCGCGCCTGCTGTTGGCGCATGCGACGGGATTCTCCGAGGCGAGCGTGCTCGCGCATCCCGAACGCACGCTGCCCGCCGAGGCCGAAGCGAAATTCCTCGATTTCGCCGCGCGCCGCGCGCGCGGCGAGCCCATCGCCTACCTCCTCGGCGAGAAGGAGTTCTACGGCCTGCCGCTCTCAGTCAATCCTGCCGTGCTCATCCCGCGGCCGGAAACCGAGTTGCTTGTAGAGCGGGCCCTGGCCCGCAAGCCTTCCTCGGTTCTGGATCTCGGTACCGGTTCTGGCGCCATTGCGCTCGCGCTCAAGCACCACCTGCCTGCAGCGCGCGTCGTCGGCGTCGAGGCGAGCATGGCGGCGCTTGCGGTGGCCGCGCGCAACTCCGTGAAACTGGGGCTGGAGGTCGAACTGCGCCATGGCCTATGGTTCGCGCCAGTCGCCGGCGAGCGTTTCGACCTCGTGGTGTCCAATCCCCCTTACGTCGCCGCGGGCGATGCCCACCTAGCGCAGGGCGACCTGCGCTTCGAGCCCCGCTCGGCGCTGGTTTCGGGGCCGGACGGGCTGGATGCCCTGCGCGAGATTGCACGCGGTGCGCCGGCGCACTTGAACTCCGGCGGGTGGCTGCTGGTCGAACACGGGTTCGGGCAGGACAAGGCGGTCAGGGAACTGCTGCAGGAAGCCGGTCTCGGCGAAATCATGACCTGGCCCGACCTTGCCGGCATTGCCCGGGTGACGGGCGGAGGACTAAAATCATGACCATGGACACCAATACGCAAACTCAGGAACGCATCAAGTCGCAGGTCTCCGGCCACCCGGTGGTGCTGTACATGATGGGCACGCCGCAGATGCCGCAGTGCGGTTTCTCGGCGATGGCGATCCAGGTGCTGCAGGCCTGCGGCGTCCCGAGCCCCTTCACCGTGAACGTGCTCGCCGACCCCGACATCCGCCAGGGCATCAAGACATACGCCAATTGGCCGACCATCCCGCAGCTCTACGTCAACGGAGAGTTCGTGGGCGGCTCGGACATCATGCGCGAGATGTACCAGTCCGGGGAATTGCAGAAGCTGCTCGAGGGGCTACGCCAGCAGGCCTAGACGAACTGGCTGCGGCGATCGGCGCCCTGCTGAAGGAACGCAAGCAGACCATCGCCGTGGCGGAGTCCTCCGCCGGCGGGCTGATCAACGCCGCGCTGGTCGCCGTGCCGGGCGCCTCCAGCTACTACCTCGGCGGTGCCGTCGTCTATACCCTGGCCAGCAGAGAACAGATTCTTGGAGTATCGAAAGAGGAAATGAAAGGCATCCGTTCGGCGAGCGAGCCCTTCGCCCGCCTGATGGCCGCGCGCGTGCGCGCAAAGGTGGGCGCGACCTGGGGCTTGAGCGAAACCGGGGCAAGCGGACCCACCGGTAACCGCTACGGTGATGCCGCCGGCCACGCCTGCATCGCGGTGAGCGGTCCCGCAGAAGCCGTGATCACCGTGGAGACCGGCAGCGCCGACCGCGCCGCCAACATGCGCGAATTCACGCGGCGCGCGCTGTTGCTGCTGCAATCCTGCCTGGCCAAGGGCTGACATGACGACGCCCCTGCTCTTCCCCACCACCCTGGTCGGGAGCTATCCGCAGCCGGAGTGGCTGATCGACCGCAAGAAGCTGGGCGGGCGCTTCCCGCCGCGCGTGCGTGCGCAGGAGCTGTGGCGCATCCCCGAGCCCTTCCTCGCGCAGGCGCAGGACGACGCGACGCTGCTGGCGATCCGCGCACAGGAGGAAGCCGGCATCGACATCGTCACCGACGGCGAGATCCGCCGCGAGAGCTACTCCAACCGCTTCGCCACCGCGCTGGAAGGCGTGGACATCGACAACCCGGGTACCGCGCTCGACCGCTCGGGCCATCCCAACCCGGTGCCGCGCGTGGCGGGGAAGATCCGGAGGAAACATGCAGTTGAAGTTGGAGACCTCAGGTTCCTGAAACAGAACACGACACGCAAAGTCAAAATCACCGTGCCCGGCCCCTTCACCATGAGCCAGCAGGCGCAGAACGATTTCTACCCGTCGGACGCCGAATGCGCGATGGACTACGCCGCGGCGGTGAACGAGGAGATCCGCGACCTGTTCGCCGCGGGCGCGGACGTGGTGCAGGTGGACGAGCCCTACATGCAGGCGCGGCCCGAGAAGGCGCGCGAGTACGGCCTGGCGGCGCTCAACCGCGCGCTGGAGGGCATCGGCGGCACGACCGCGGTACACATCTGCTTCGGCTATGCCGCCGTGATCCACGTGCGGCCCTCGGGCTATTCGTTCCTGCCGGAACTGGCCGGCTGCCACTGCAAGCAGATATCGATAGAGACCGCGCAGTCGAATCTCGACTGCCGCGTGCTCGAGGAATTGCCGGGCAAGCAGATCATGGTGGGCTGCCTGGACCTGAACGATCCGGCCGTCGAGAGGCCCGAGACGGTCGCCGCGCGCGTGCGCAAGGCGCTGCGCCACCTGCGGCCCGAGGATGTGATCCTGGCACCGGACTGCGGGATGAAATACCTGCCGCGTGGCACTGCTGACGGCAAGCTGCGCGCGATGGTGGAGGCAGCGAGAATCCTGCGCCGGGAGTACGCTGACAGGGCTTAGCTAACGGGGCGCCGGCGCCCCGCCTTCACACGCCCGATAGCCGGGCGTTGGCCATGGTCAGCCGCTCGACCAGGATCTCCATGAAGGCGCGGTCGAACTTGTGCCGGCAGGTGTCGGAGGCCTGCGCGAGCTTCAACGTGGGCACCGAGATGATCTTCGATTCCAGCATCACCGTGACGTCCGCGCCGCGCACCTGCTCGTCCTTGGACAGGTAGGCCATCTCGCCGAAGCACTCGCCGGTGTGCAGGATGTTCAGGAGCTTGCCCTTGCGCGTGACGCGCACCTGCCCCTCGGCGAGGATGCAGAAGAAATTCCCCGGTTCGCCTTCCTTCATCAGCAGCTCGCCCGCCTGCGCGCTGCGCCAGTTGGAAATGCGCGCCACTTCCCACAGTTCGGCGTCGGTGAAGTTGCCGAAGAACGGGAGTTTGCGAAGCGACTCGAACTTGTCCGAGTCGGCGAATTTCTGGCTGCGCCCGCCCAGGCCCTCGTTCCTGAACACCTCGGCGAGGTCCAGCGAGAAATCCTCCCAGGTCTGGTAGCGCCGCGAGAGGTCCTTGGCCATCGCGCGCCTGACGATCTCGTCCAGCGCCGCCGGGATCTGCGGGCGGTAGGAGGAAGGCGGCTGCGGCTCGACGTTGGCGATCTGGTAGATGAGGCTGAAGTTGTTGGTGGCCTGGAACGGCAGCCGCCCGGCGAGCAGCTGGTACATCACCACGC
>JANMUO010000050.1:0-4230 GCA_031391655.1 Betaproteobacteria bacterium | reverse complement strand
TTCACCACGCCCTCGAGCGGGGTGAGCAGCGGTCGCAGCGCACCGTCCGACGCGGCGCGGGAAAACACGTCGCCGAAGCCGTCGTAGATGCCGAAGGTCACGAACACGCCGACGGCGAGGAAGGCTAGCAGCTTGACCAATGACTCGAAGGCGATCGCCGCCACCATGCCCTCGTGGTGCTCGGCCGAATACAGGTGCCGCGTGCCGAACAGGATGGTGAACAGCGCCAGGATGAGCGCCGCCCACAGCGCCGTGTCCTGCAGGATCGGGATCGCGCCCACCTTCGCCGGCATCACGATCTCCGGGTACTGCAGCACGATGGTGAAGCTGTTGGACACGGCCTTCAGCTGCAGCGAGATGTAGGGCAGGATGCCGACCACCGCGATCACCGTGACTACCCCGCCGAGCAGCGCGCTCTTGCCGTAGCGCGAGGCGATGAAGTCAGCGAGCGAGGTAATGCGGTTCTCCTTGCTGATGCGCAGCACCTTGCGCATCACCAGCCACCACAGCGCGATCATCAGCGTCGGGCCGATGTAGATCGGCAGGAAGCCGACCCCGTCGCTCGCCGCGCGCCCCACGCTGCCGTAGAAATTCCACGCGGTCGCGTACACGGCGAGCGACAGCGCGTAGATGTAGGGATTGGCGATCAGGGAGCGCCCAGCGTCGGCGCGCTTGTCGGCGTAGTAGGCGATCCCGAACAGCAGGCCCAGGTAGGCAAACGACGTCAGCGCGATGACCCAGCCCTGCAGCATCGGCGGTGCCCTATTCCCGCCGCTCGACCACCCAGGCCATCAGCGCGATGAGCAGCGCCCAGGCGAGGAAGATGTAGGCGTACAACAGCGGCACGCCCAGCAGGGTGCCGGGAACGTTGAACAGCGCCAGTACCGGAAAATTGAACAGCACGCAGCCCAGCATGCAAAGCGCGACCATGCGCTGGCCCTTGCGTTCACCGTCGCCCATGCCGCTCCCCCGCCGCCTTCACAGCTGCGCCGTCACATCGCCTGCTTGAGCTGCTCCAGGATCGCCGGGTTCTCCAGCGTCGAGACGTCCTGCTTGATCTCCTCGCCCTTGGCGATGGCGCGCAGCAGCCGGCGCATGATCTTGCCCGAGCGCGTCTTGGGCAGGTTGTCGCCGAAGCGGATGTCCTTGGGGCGCGCGATCGGACCGATTTCCTTGGCCACCCAGTTGCGCAGCTCCTGGGCGATCCTCTTGGCTTCCTCGCCGGTCGGGCGGGCGCCTTTCAGCACGACGAACGCGCATACCGCTTCCCCGGTGAGTTCGTCCGGGCGCCCGACCACCGCGGCCTCCGCCACCAGCTTCGTATTGGCCACCAGCGCCGACTCGATTTCCATGGTGCCGAGGCGGTGTCCGGAGACGTTCAGCACGTCGTCGATGCGCCCCATGATGCGGTAGTAGCCTTCCTGGTCGGTGCTGGCGCCGTCGCCCGCGAGGTAGTACCTGCCCTGGAAGTCGTCGGGGAAGTAGCTCTTGCGGTAGCGGTCCGGATCGCCCCAGATGGTGCGGATCATCGAGGGCCAGGGACGCTTGATCACCAGGATCCCTCCCTTGCCCTTGCCCACCGGGTGCCCGGTCTCATCGACGATGTCGGTGATGATGCCCGGCAGCGGGAACGTGGCGGAGCCTGGCTTGGTTGGCGTGGCGCCCGGCAGCGGCGTGATCATGTGCCCGCCGGTTTCCGTCTGCCACCAGGTATCGACGATCGGGCAGCGGCCGCCGCCCACTGTCTCGTGGTACCACATCCACGCCTCCGGATTGATCGGCTCGCCCACCGTGCCGAGGATGCGCAGCGACTTGAGGTCGTATTTCTTCGGCAGGTCGCCGCCCGCCTTGATGAGCGAGCGGATTGCCGTCGGCGCGGTGTAGAACACCGAGCACTTGTGGTCCTGGATCATCTTCCAGAAGCGGCCCGCGTCCGGGTAGGTCGGCACGCCTTCGAAGATGATCTCGGTGGCGCCTACCGCGAGCGGGCCGTAGCAGACGTAGGAGTGCCCCGTCACCCAACCCACGTCGGCGGTGCACCAGAACACGTCGCTCGCCTTGTAGTCGAACACCCATTTCATTGTGAGGATGGTCCACAGGAGGTACCCGCCCGTGGAATGCTGCACGCCCTTGGGCTTACCGGTGCTTCCCGAGGTATAAAGGATGAACAGCGCGTGCTCGGCATTGACCCAGGTCGGCTCGCAGGTGTCGGCCTGCCCCTTCACCGCTTCGTCCCACCACAGGTCGCGCCCCGCCGTAATGCCGATCGCGCTGCCGGAGCGCTTGTAGACCACGACGGTCTTGATGCCCTCGCAGCCCCCCATGGCGATGCCTTCGTCCACCACAGGCTTGAGGGGAATCTCCTTGCCGCCGCGGAACTGCCCGTCTGCGGTGATCACCGCCACCGCGCCCGCGTCGATGATGCGCTCCTGCAGCGATTTCGCCGAGAAGCCGCCGAACACCACCGAGTGCGTCGCGCCGATGCGCGCCAGCGCCTGCATCGCCACCACCGCCTGGATGGACATCGGCATGTAGACGATGACGCGGTCGCCCAGCTTGATGCCCCGCGCCTTCAGGCCGTTGGCGAGCCTGCACACTTCGTTATAGAGCGCCTGGTAGGTGATCCGCGTCACCTTGCCGTCGTCGGCCTCGAAGATGATCGCGGTCTTGTGTGGCTGGGTCTTCAGATGCCGGTCGAGGCAGTTGTAGGAGGCGTTCAGCTCGCCGTCATGGAACCAGCGGAAGAATGGCGCCTTGGATTCATCCAGCGTCCTGGTGAACGGCTTGTGCCAAAGCACTTCTTCCCTGGCCAGCCGCGCCCAGAAGCCTTCGAAGTCGCGCTCGGCCTCCGCGCAAAGCTTGCGATAGGCGTCCATGCCGGAGATGTTGGCCTGCTTGACGAACTCGGCCGACGGCGGGAAAACCCGCGTTTCCTGCAGCACCGATTCGATGTTGGCTGACATGATTTTTCTCCTCCTCCGCGAACGCCGATCTGAATCAAGCGTATGCTAGATTTAGCGCCCTCCGCAACTTTCCCGCCACGCCGATGCAAAACCTGCCTGACGAGCGCGCGATGCGCCCGCTGAAACCGCTTCCCGCCCTGATCTTCGCCAGCCGCTGGCTGCAGTTGCCGTTGTACCTCGGCCTGATCGTGGCGCAGGCGATCTACGTCTGGCTGTTCTGGCAGGAGCTCTACTACCTCGTGTCGGCAGCCTTGGGCAACGACTACGCCCTGCAGCACATCCTCGATTCCGTCACCGTGGATGGCGGGGCGCGGCCCGACAAGCCGAATGAAACCGTGATCATGCTGGTGGTGCTCGGCCTGATCGACGTGGTGATGATCTCGAACCTGCTCATCATGGTGATCGTCGGCGGCTACGAGACTTTCGTCTCGCGCATGAACCTGGAGGGCCACCCGGACCAACCGGAGTGGCTGTCGCACGTGAACGCCTCGGTGCTCAAGGTGAAGCTCGCCACGGCGATCATCGGCATCTCCTCGATCCACCTGCTGAAGACCTTCATCAACGCCGCGTCCTACGACGAGAAGACCATTTACGCGCAGGTCGGCATCCACCTCACCTTCCTGCTGTCGGCGCTGGCCATCGCCTGGAGCGACCGCATCATGGCGGGACTGCCAAGCAGGCACACATGACCGCCATCCGCCACGACGACCTGGTGCAGAGCGTCGCCGACGCGCTGCAATTCATCTCCTACTACCACCCGGGCGACTACATCCGGGCGCTTGGCCGCGCCTACGAGCGCGAGCAATCCGTCGCGGCGAAAGACGCCATCGCGCAGATCCTCACCAATTCGCGCATGTGCGCCGAGGGGCACCGCCCGATCTGCCAGGACACCGGCATCGTCAACGTGTTCCTCAAGGTCGGCATGGAGGTGCGCTTCGAAGGCTTCAGCGGCTCAGTCGCCGACGCCGTGAACGAGGGCGTGCGCCAGGGCTACCTGGACGGCAGCAACACCCTGCGCGCCAGCGTGGTGGGCGACCCGCAGTTCGCGCGCAAGAACACCGGCGACAACACGCCGGCCGTGATCCACATGACCGTGGTGCCGGGCAACACGGTCGATGTGCAGGTGGCGGCGAAGGGCGGCGGCAGCGAAAACAAGAGCAAGCTGGTGATGCTGAACCCCAGCGACAGCGTCGTTGATTGGGTCCTGAAAACCGTGCCCACCATGGGCGCGGGCTGGTGCCCGCCGGGCATGCTGGGCATCGGCATC
>JANMUO010000021.1:0-16027 GCA_031391655.1 Betaproteobacteria bacterium | reverse complement strand
GGCTGTCTACCTGGGAACCACGCTCGATGGCTGACGCGCTCGGGCTGAGCGGCTTGCGTGCCGGCTACGGCGAGACGCACGTGCTCGAGGGCATCGATCTTGCGCTCGCCGCGGGCGAGAGCCTGTCCATCATCGGCAGGAACGGCGTGGGCAAGTCCACGCTGCTCTCGACCGTGATGGGCCACACGACGCTGCATGCGGGGACCATCGAACTCGCCGGCGCGCGCATCGAAGCCGCGGCGCCGCACCGGCGCGCGCTGGCGGGGCTTGCCTACGTGCCGCAGGAGCGCGAGATCTTCCCGTCGCTGTCGGTGCGCGAGAACCTGGAGATCGGCGCGCGCCCCGGGGACTGGACCCAGGCACGGGTGTTCGAATTGTTCCCCAACCTCGCCGATCGCCTGGGCCATGGCGGCACGCAGCTCTCCGGCGGCGAGCAGCAGATGCTGGCGATTGCGCGCGCGCTGCTCACCAACCCGACGGTGCTGCTGATGGACGAGCCCACCGAGGGCCTCGCGCCGGTGATCGTGCAGACGCTCGTGCAGGTGCTGGCGCGGCTGCGCGCCGCGGGCGGCCTATCCATCGTCCTGGTGGAGCAAAACAGCCGCGTGGCCCTCGAATTCTCCGAGCGCACGGTGGTGATGGACAAGGGGCGCGTCGCCTATGACGGCGCCTCCGAGCGCCTGCGCAAGGATCCGGAGTTCCTCGCCAGCCTGGTGGCGGCGCAGTAACAGGGAACCGGCCGCATGGCGCTCGCCGCATTCAATTTCGCGAAATGGATCGACGAGCATGCGCACCTGCTCAAGCCGCCCGTGGGCAACCGGCAGGTGTTCACCGAAGCCGGCGACCTGGTGATCATGGTGGTGGGCGGGCCGAACGCGCGCACCGACTACCACGACGATCCCTACGAGGAGTTCTTCTACCAGCTGCGCGGCAACATGGTCCTCAAGGTGATCGAGGACGGCAAGCCGCGCGACATCCCGATCCGCGAGGGCGAGATCCTGCTGATCCCGGCGCATCTGCGGCATTCGCCGCAACGCCCCGAGGCGGGCTCGGTCGGCCTGGTGGTGGAGAAGGTGCGCCCAAAGGGCGTGGACGACGCCTTCGAGTGGTATTGCCCGAAATGCTGGGCGCGCTTGCACCGGGTGGAAGTCAACGTGCAGGACATCGTGAAGGATCTGCCGCCCCTGTTCGAGGCTTTCTACAAGAGCACCCGCGCATGCCCCGGCTGCGGTTATATTCACCCGGGAAGGTCAGCATGAACGCCATCGACATGCACAGCCACTACTTCCCGCGCGAGTGGGAAGACCTGCATCGGCGCTTCGGCGGCGAGTGGCCGTGGATGAAGCACCTCGGCGAAGGCAAGGCGATGGTGATGATCGGAGAGAAGGAATTCCGCCCCGTCTATTCCGCCTGCTGGGACGCCGACAAGCGCCTGGAGGAGATGGACCGCGACGGCGTGGACCTTCAGGTGATGTGCTCCACGCCGGTGCTGTTCGCCTACGCGCGCCCGGCGGCGCAGGCGCAGTACTGCGCGCAACTGTTCAACGACGCGGGCCTGGAACTCGCCGCGCGCGGCAAGGGGCGCCTCAAGACGCTGTGCCAGGTGCCGCTGCAGGACACCGACGCGGCGTGCCGGGAACTCTCGCGCGCCATGAAATCGGGGCACCTGGGCGTGCAGATCGGCAACCACGTCGGCGAGCGCGACCTCGACGACCAAGGCATCCTCGCGTTCCTGCAGCACTGCGCCAACGAAGGCGCGGCGGTGCTGGTGCACCCCTGGGACATGATGGGCGGGGCGCGCACCGCGCGCTGGATGATGGGCTGGACGGTGTCCATGCCCGCGGAAACCCACTTGTCCATCGTCGCGCTCATCCTCGGCGGCGGCTTCGACCGGCTGCCGAAGAACCTGAGGATCTGCTTCGCGCATGGCGGGGGCAGCTTCGCCTTTCTCCTCGGCCGGCTGGAGAACGCCTGGCACAACCGCGACGCGGCGCGCGGAAAATCCAAAATGCCGCCCAGCGCCTATACGGAGCGCTTCTACGTAGACAGCGCGGTGTTCGACGCGCGAGCGCTGCGCCTGCTGATCGAAGTCATGGGCGAAGAGCGGGTGATGCTCGGTTCGGACTACCCGTTCCCGCTCGGCGAGTTGCGCGTGGGCAAGCTCATCCGCGACATGGAAGGCCTGGGCGACGGCGCGCGCAGGAATCTTCTGGTGGACAACGCGCGTCGCTTCCTGGGGTTGTAGGCGCGTGAAAGTTTCGATCCTCGACGACTATTTCGACACCGTGCGCACGCTGCCTTGCTTCGGCAAGCTGGCGGGACACGAAGTGACGGTGTGGAACGACCACGTGCAGGACACGGAGGCGCTGACCGCCCGCCTGAAGGACACGGAAGCGCTGGTGCTGATCCGCGAGCGCACGCAGATCCGCGCGCCGCTCCTCGAGCGGCTGCCGAAACTGCGCCTCATCAGCCAGAGGAGCGTGTATCCGCACATCGACATCGATGCCTGCACGCGCCTGGGGGTGGTGGTGTGCTCGAACCAGCATGCGGGCACCCCTTCCTATGCGGCCGCTGAACTGACCTGGGGCCTGATCCTCGCCGCCGAGCGCGCGATCCCGCAGCAGATGGCCGCCCTGAAGGCGGGCCGCTGGCAGACCGGCGTCGGCAACAGCCTGCGCGGGCGCACGCTCGGCATCTACGGCTACGGCCGTATCGGCAGCGCCGTTGCGGGCTACGGCAAGGCGTTCGGCATGCAGGTGCTTGTGTGGGCGCGTAAAGCGACGCTGGCGCAGGCGCGCGCCGACGGTTATGCCGTGGCAGCGAGCAAGGAGGCGTTTTTCGAGGCGTGCGACGTGGTCACGCTGCACATGCGCCTGGTCGAGGCCACGCGCGGCATCGTCACCGCGGCCGACCTCGCGCGCATGAAGCGCGATTCACTCATCGTCAACACCAGCCGCGCGGGACTGATCGCACCGGGCGCGCTGGCGGCGGCGCTGAAAGCGGGTCGGCCGGGCCGCGCGGCGGTGGATGTGTTCGAAGTCGAGCCGCTCAAGGACCCGAAGGATCCGCTCCTCGCCATGGACAACGTCGTCGCCACGCCGCACATCGGATACGTGACGCGCGAGGAGTACGAGCTTCAGTTCACCGACATCTTCGACCAGATCGTTGCCTACGCCGCCGGAGCGCCGATCAACGTCGTCAACCCGGCAGCGCTCGCCGCGCGAAGCGCGGATACACGCGCCTGACGTTGCCGGCGTAGATCTTTTCCCGGTCGGCGGCGCTCAAGGTCGCGACCGCGTCGATGTAGCGCCGCGTGTCGTCGTAGTAATGCCCGGTCTCCGGGTCGATGCCGCGCACCGCTCCCACGATTTCAGAGGCAAAGAGGATGTTCTCCGCCGGGATCACCTTGAGCAGCAGTTCGATCCCGGGCAGGTGGTAGACGCAGGTGTCGAAGTACACGTTGTTGAGCAGCAGATCCTTCAGGAGGGGCTTGCCCATGTCCTGGGCCAACCCGCGGTAGCGCCCCCAGTGGTAAGGCACTGCGCCGCCGCCGTGCGGGATGACGAACTTGAGCGTCGGGAAGTCCTTGAACAGGTCCGAAGTAAGGAACTGCATGAACGCGGTCGTGTCGGCGTTGAGGTAGTGCGCGCCCGTGAAGTGGAAGGCGGGGTTGCACGAGGAGCTGACATGCACCATCGCCGGCACCTCGAGCTCCACCAGCTTCTCATAGAGCGGATACCAGAACCGGTCGCCGAGCGGCGGCGACTTCCACCAGCCGCCGGAGGGGTCGGGGTTGAGGTTGCAGCCGACGAAGCCGAGCTCGCGCACGCAGCGCTCGAGCTCCGGGAGGCAGTTCTCCGGGGCCACGCCGGGGGATTGCGGCAGCTGGCACACCGGCACGAAGTTGGCCGGATACAGGTTGCAGACGCGGTGGATCAAGTCGTTGCACTGGCGCGACCAGGCCTCGCTCATCCTCGCGTCGCCGACGTGGTGCTCCATGGAGCCGGCACGCGGCGAGAAGAACGTCAGGTCGGTGCCGCGCTCGCGCTGGATGCGCAGCTGGTTCTTCTCCAGGGTTTCGCGGATCTCGTCATCCGATACTCGCAACGGACCCGGGTCCTGGCCGGCAACCTGGTGCTTCCTCCACTCCCACAGCGGGGCGGGCGCGGTGGTGTAGTGGCCGTGGCAGTCGATGATCACCGGTACAGGTCCTCCACGGCAAAGCGGCGCGGGATCAGGTGCTGCCGGTGCACGTAGTCGATGGCGACTTCGAGGTTGCGCCAGTTCGCTTCCAGCCCGTAGGGATTCATCTCCGGACTGCCGGCCGCGCGGATGCTTTGTTCGAGCAGGCGCGACACCTCGTCGGCGACGTCCTGCGGCACGGAGTCCTTCACGACCACCATGTGGTTGATCTGGATCGCACCGGTGCGCTTTTGCCAGGCGCGTGCCGCGGTTTCCGCATCCGGGATCAGCGGCCGGATTCGCTGGTCGGAAGGCTTGCCGTCGCCCACCACCGCTGCGTCGATTTCGCCGGCGAGGAGCATCGCCACAACGTCCTTGCCTGGGGCAGCGCGCTCGACGTTGGGCGGGTCGCGAAAGCCGGCGACGTGCGCTTCCTCGAAGGTGACCCAGGTGATGCTGTCCGCATCAATGCCATGGTCCTCGGCAAGGATGCCGCGGATCCACATGCCGGTGGTAACCGAATAGGATCGCACGCCGACGCGGCGGCCAGCGAGGTCGCGCGGCGCGAGCGGCCCGCGTTCGGCGTTGTGGACGAGGAACGAGTGCTGCAAGCGGCCCACGACGACGGCGGGCAGCAGTCGCAACGGCTGGCCGGCGGCCTTCGCCATGAGGAACGTGGTGATCGCCAGCTCTGCCACGTCGAACTCGAGGCCGCGCACCACGCGCTTGAACCCGGCGCTTGGCGGGCGCACGTCTTCGAACTCGAGCGGCGCGCGCTGCTTGAACTGGGCCGTGCAGGGATAGTCGCCGAGGAGCGCCTTCATCGGTCGCGCAGGGTCGTGTCCTGCCCGGGCGGCGGATTGGCGACCGCCGCTTCCAGGGTCGCCTCCTCGCGCCACTCCTGCGGCGGGCGCACCCGGCCGTCGCTGCCGACCTGGTCCAGGCCCCAGAAGATCTCGAGGAAATGGTTGTCCGGGTCGCGAAACTCCACCGCCACCTGGCAACCCGCGCGGCGGCGGCCCTCGTAGTCCACTTTCACGCCGTGCTGGCGCAGGTGCTCGTGCGCGCGCAACACCTCGTCGAGCGTCGGAACCTCGAAGGCCAGGTGGTGCAGCTCGCGCGCCGAGGCATCCGCCGCCGCGCCGCCCACCAGCGCCAGACAATGGTGGTCGGTATTGCATCGCAGGAACACCATGCCGCCTTTCATCATGGTGTCCGGGTAGACATCGGAAACGCGAAAGCCGAGCACGCCGGTGTAGAAGGCCACCGAGCGCTGCAGGTCCCGCACCTTGAGCACCACATGCCCGAGTTTGGCGATGCCGAACGGCAGCCCGGCGGGCGGGGCCATGTGCCGCAGCGCTTCGGCGGCGGGGCTCTGCAGTCCTTCGAGGTCGACGACGCCACGCGGCATGAACTTGCCCTCCTGTTTCGCGGCAGTTTGGCACAATCCGCTGCGGGGAACTCCCCAGTTGCGCACGCGTGGTAGATTGAATTCGATGCCGAAGAAAGTCCTCGACCTGCGCAAGGCCTATCCGGAACTCACGCCGGACAAGGACTACCCGCCGCTCAAGTTCCGCTCGCTGAAAGGCAAAGTGAGCGCGGCGGAGTGGGAGGCGCGCGTGGACTGCGCCTGCGCTTACCGCCTGGTGCGCCACTTCGAGATGGACGACCTGGTTTACAACCATATTTCGGCGCGCATCCCGGGCACCGAGGAGTTCCTGCTCAATCCCTTCGGCCTGATGTACGAGGAGATCTGCGCCTCCGCCCTGATCAAGGTGAACCTGGCGGGCGAGGTGCACTGGGAGCCTGAGTTCCCCAAGGGCCTGGGCTACAAGTTCAATCCCGCGGGTTTCGTGATCCACGGCGCAATCCACGAGGCGAAACCCGGGCTGCACTGCGTGATCCACACCCACTCGATCGCCGGCATGGCAGTGGCCTCGCTCAAGGAAGGCCTGCTGCCGATGACGCAGACGGCGATGCGCTTCGCCAAGGTGGCCTACCACGACTATGAAGGCGTGGTGCTGGACGACGACGAGCGCGCGCGCCTCATCGCCAACCTTGGCGACTGCGAGCTCATGTTCCTGCGCAACCACGGCGTGCTGGCGGTGGGCGAAACGGTGGCGCAAGCCTTCAACAACATCTACCGCGCCGAGCGCGCCTGCCGCGCCCAGCTGCTGGCGAGCGCGGGCGGCGAGGTGGTGCTGCCGCCGCTACCGGTGATCGAGAAGACCAACCACGTCTACCGGCCCAGCGTGCGGCGGCCCTACGGCATCCTCGAATGGCCGGCGATGCGCCGGCTGGCCGACCGCATCGATCCTTCTTACAAGAACTAGGGAGACCCGCATGCGCATCCTGCTCGTCGCAGTGCTGTTTGCGGCGCAAGCCGCGGTTGCCCAGAGCTGGCCCACCAAGCCGATCCGCCTGCTGGTGCCCTTCGCCCCCGGCGGATCGAGCTCGATCGTCGCTCGCTCGATTGCCGTCGAGATGGAAAAGGGCCTCGGCCAGCCGATCATCGTCGACAACCGCCCCGGGGGCGGGGGCAACGTCGCCATGCAGGAGGCGGCGCGCGCCGATCCCGACGGCTACACGCTGATCATCGGCCACATCGGCACGCTGGCGGTGAATCCGTTCATGTTCGACAAGCTGCCCTTCGACACCAACGCCGATTTCGCGGCAGTGTCGCTGCTGGCCAAGGTGCCGAGCATCTTCGTCGTGCACGCCGACGTGCCGGCGAAGGACCTGCGTGAATTCATCGCGCTGGTGAAGAGCCAGCCCGGCAAGCTCTACTACGGCTCGGCGGGGAACGGCAGCGCCGGGCACCTGGCGATGGAGTACCTGAAGCTCGTTTCGGGAATCGACATCGTGCACGTGCCCTACAAGGGCACCGGCCCGAACCTGATCGACCTCGTCGCCGGGCGCACGCAGGCCACCGCCGCCGGCACGCCGCCGCTCATGCCGCATGTGAAGGCGGGCAAGCTCCGAGTCATTGCCGTGGGCTCGCAGCGCCTCGCGTCGCTGCCGGGCGTGGCCCCGGTGGCCGAGCAGGGCTATCCGGGCTTCGAGACCACGCAGTGGTACGGATTGAACGCCCCGGCCAAGGTGCCCGCCGCGATCATCAAGCGATTGGCGGACGAGGCGGCGAAGGCGGCGAAGCTGCCCTCGGTCGCGGAGCGCTTTGCGCTGGATGACGCCGAGGCCATCGGGTCCACGCCGCAGGAGTACGCCGCCTTCATCACCGCGGAGCAGGCGCGCTGGGGCGAAGTGGTGCGCAAGGCGAATATCAAGGCCAACTGATCCGGCCATGGCCCACGTTGTCGAGCGGTTCGCTGCCTGGGCAGTGCAGTCGCGGGCGCAGGCGCTTTCGCCCGAGGTGCTGCACCACGCCAAGCGCGCGCTCATTGACCTCTACGCGGCGATGCTCTCGGGCGCCGTGGGTGCGCCGGCGACGTTGCTGGAGAAGGCGCTGGCGGAGGAGCTCGACCGGGGCGAAGCCACCCTCGTGCTGGGTCGCAGGGCGACGGTGCGCGCCGCGGCGCTGATCAACGGCGCGGCGGCGCATACCACTGAGGTGGACGACATCTTCCGCGACGGCATCTACCACCCGGGCGCGCCCACCATCCCGGCGGCGCTCGCGCTCGCGGAGGCGCGCGGCGCCTCGGGCGCGCAGTTCCTGCGCGCCGTCGTGGTGGGCTACGAGATCTCCACGCGTATCGGCGCCGCAATGGGCAGGGCGCACTACAAGTACTGGCACAACACCGGCACTATCGGTTGCTTTGGCGCGGCGGCGGCCGCCGCCGAGCTGCTCCAGCTCGACGCCGCGCGCTTCGCGCACGCGCTGGCCACCGTGACGACGTTCTCCGCCGGTTTGCAGCAATCGTTCCGCATGGAGTCGATGTCCAAGCCCCTGCACGCCGGCCGCGCGGCCGAAGCCGGCATCACCGCCGCGCTTGCCGCGCGCGAAGGCGTCACGGGCTCGCTCGACGTGATCGAGGGGGACGCGGGATACGGCAAGGCGATGAGCGATGGGCCGGATTGGGACAAGGCCCTGGCGACGCTCGGGCGCGAATTCCATGTCACGCGCATGACCTTCAAGAACCACACCTGCTGCGGCCACACCTTTGCCGCCATCGACGGCGCGCAAGCCCTGCAGCAAAGGATGGGCCTCGCCGCGAAGGACATCGCGCGCGTGCGGGTGGGCACCTACAAGGCGGCGCTCGATGTGGCGGGCTACGAGCAGCCGAAGACCGCCGCCGAGGGGCGCTTCTCGCTCAAGTACGTGGTGGCGACCGCGCTCACGCACGGCAGCGTGCGCTTCGCGGCCTTCGAGCCGGAGCGCCTCCAGCACCCCGCTACGCGCGACCTGATGCGTCGCGTGGATGTCGCGATCGACCCGCAGCTCGACGCCGCGTTCCCGGGACAGCGCGCGGCGCGCGTGGCGATCGAAACGCGCGACGGCCGGCGCGAGGAGTTCCTGCAGCCGACGCGCATCGGCGATCCGGATGCGCCCCTGTCGGACGCGCAGCTCGATGCGAAGTACCTCGAGCTCGCCGCCCCGGTGCTCGGCGAGGCGAAGGCGAAGGCGCTGCTCGGCCGCCTGTGGCGCCTGGAAGCGCAGCAGTCGCTCCGGGCATGAACCTCGCGCAAGCGCTGTTCGCCCCGCGCGCGGTGGCGCTGGTCGGCGCTTCGGGCGATGCCGGCAAGAACACCGCGCGGCCGCAGCGCTACCTGAAGAAGCACGGCTACACCGGGCGCGTGGTGCCGATCAATCCCACGCGCGGCGAGGTGCTGGGCGAGCGCGCCTACGCGCGCATCGCCGACGCGCCGGAGGGTATCGGTATCGAACACGCATTCGTGATGGCGCCCGGAGAGGCAGTGGAGCAGGCGCTGGAGGATTGCGGGCTGCGCCGCGTGCCGGTGATGAGCGTCTACAGCGATGGCTTTGCCGACGCGGGCGCCGAAGGCGCGGCGCGGCAGGTGAAGCTGGCGGCGCGCGCCAGGGAACTCGGCGTGCGCCTGCTCGGGCCCAACAGCATGGGCGTGGTCAACCTGCCGGGCCGCATGGCGCTCACCGTCAACGCGGTGCTGGAGATGGACGCGCCGCCCGCGGGGACCACCAGCATCGTCTCGCAGAGCGGCACCATGCTCGGCACGGTCCTTTCGCGCGGCGCGGCACGCGGCCTGGGCTACGCGAAGATGGTGTCGCTGGGCAACGAGGCCGACCTCGGCGCCGGTGAAGTCGTGGAACTGCTGGCCAGCGACCCGGATACGCGAGTGATCCTGCTCTTCCTCGAAACCATCCGCGATGCGCCCAGGCTCGCTTCCGCGGCGTGCGCGGCGCATGCCGCTGGCAAGCCGGTGGTGGCGTACAAGCTTGGCCGCTCGGCGGCCGGCCAGGCGCTCGCGCGCTCGCACACCGGCGCGATCGCCGGCAGCGACGCAGCGATGGATGCGTTTTTTCGCGACTGCGGCATCCTGCGCGTGGACATGCTGGAGACGCTGGTCGAGATCGCCCCGCTGCTCGCGGGGCGCAAGCCGGCGCTGCTCTCCCGCAGGCCGCGCGTCGCGGTGGTCACCACGACCGGCGGCGGCGCGGCGAGCGTGGTGGATCGCCTCGGGCTGCACGGCATCGAGACCGTGGCGCCGGGGTCGGATGCGCCGATCATCGACCTCACCATGGCCGCGACACCGCAGAAGTACGCGGCGGTGCTCGACAGCCTGATCGATTCACCGGAATGCGATGCGGTGCTGGCGGCGGTGGGCTCCTCGGCGCAGTTCCACCCGCAGCTTGCTGTCGAGCCGATCGTCGCCGCCAAGCGTTCGGCGAAGCCCCTTGCCGCGTTCTTTACGCCGCATGCGGACGCGTCGCTGAAGCTCCTCGCGCAGGCAGGCATTGCGGCGTTTCGCACGCCCGAAGCCTGCGCCGACGCGTTCGCTGCGTACTTCGCCTGGCGCGCCCCGCGCGTGGTGCCGCAGCTCGCGCAAGTCGGGCGCGTTGCGCTGGAGATCCCCATGGCGCAGAGCGAGGTGGCGCGAGCGCCCGGCTACGAGCATCGCGTGCCTTACCCCGTCGCGGTGAAGATCCATGCGCCGGGCGTCGAGCACAAGACCGAGAAGCGCGGCGTGATCCTCGGGATCGCGAATCGCGAGGAACTGTTGCGGGCGGCGAAAGCGCTGACGGGCGACGCCGTGCTGGTGCAGAAGATGGAAACGGGGCTTGCGGAGGCGATTGTCGGCTACCGCGACGATCCGCTGGTCGGTCCGGTGGTGCTGGTGGGCGCTGGCGGAGTCCTCGCAGAGGTGTACAAGGATTTCGTTCTGCGGCTCGCGCCGGTCAGCGCTGCGGAAGCCGAGGAGATGATCGCCGAGGTGAAGGGCCTCGCGGTGATCCGCGGCTATCGCAACCTGCCGCGCGGGGACGTGAAGGCGCTGGCGCAGGCGGTGGCGGCGATGTCGCGCCTCGCGCTGGTCGCCGGCCGCCCGGTCGCGGAAGCCGAGTGCAATCCGGTGATCGTGAAGGCGGCGGGCGTGGTGGCGGTGGACAGCCTGATCGTGATGAAGGAGTAACCATGGATTTCCATTTCTCGCCGGAGCAGGAACAGTTCCGGGATTCGGTGCGGCGCTTCGCCGAGAAGCACCTCAAGGCCGGGGCGCTCGCTCGCGCGCACGCCGCGGCCTATCCGTGGGACGTGGCGAAACTCATGGCCGCGCAGGGGCTGCTCGGCATCACTGCGCCCGAGACGGACGGGGGGCAGGGCGGCTCCTTGATGGACGCGGTGATCGCCATCGAGACCATCGCGTCCGTCTGCCCGCGTAGCGCCGACGTGGTGCAGGCGGGCAACTTCGGCGCGATCCGCGTGCTCGCCGAATACGGCACCCCGGGGCAGAAGGAGAAATACCTCAAGCGCCTGCTCTCGGGCGAGGCGGTGATCTCGGTCGGCATGACCGAGCCGGAGGCGGGCTCGGCGGTGACTGACCTCGCCACCACGGCGACGCCGGACGGCGCCGGCTATCGCGTGAACGGCACCAAGGTGTTCACCACGCATTCGGCGTACGCCGACTTGTACCTCGCCTACGTGCGCTTCGGCCCGGGCGTGGGCGGCATCGGCTCGGTGCTCATCGATACCAAGGCCCCGGGGGTGCGTTTCGGCCAGCATTCGAAGTTCATGTCCGGCGAGGACTGGGCGCAGGTCTATTTCGAGGACGTGCGCGTGCCCGAAGAGATGGTGGTGCTGAAGGAAGGCGGCTTCAAGAAGCAGATCGCGGGCTTCAACGTCGAGCGCATTGGCAACACCGCGCGCTCGCTCGCGCTGGGACGCTACGCCTTCGAAGAGGCGAGGCAGTGGGCCATGCAGCGCAAGCAGTTCGGTCGCCTCCTGTGCGAATTCCAGGGCCTGCAGTGGAAGTTCGCCGACATGAAGATGAAGCTGGATGCCGGCCAGCTATTGCTCTATCGCGCGGCCGCGAACGCCGACCGGGGATTCCCGTCGGCGGAGGAAACCTCTATCGCCAAGGCGTTCTGCAACCAGGCAGGGTTCGACGTGGCCAACGAAGCCCTGCAGGTGATGGGCGGGCTGGGCTATAGCCAGGAATCGCTGGTGGAGTACTGCATGCGACGCTGCCGCGGCTGGATGATCGCCGGGGGGTCGATCGAGATCCTGAAGAACCGCATCGCCGAGGCTGTGTTCGAGAGGAGCTTTTCGCAACGGCCGGGCTAGCCAAAAGAAAAAGGACCCTCGCGGGTCCTTTTCCATGCGTCGCGTTGCAGGCTTACTTGGTATTGCCGCCCTTGCGGCCCGGGCTGCCCGGCTTGCCGCCGAGTTCGTCGTTCGTATTGCGGGCGCCGCCGAAGGGATTGGAGCCGTGCCCGTCCTGGTTCGAGTTGCCCGGATCGCAGTTCTCGGGCCCGTTGCCGACGCCCTGGTTGCACTTGCCCTTGCCCTTGACGTTGCCGCCGCCGCCGGCTTCACAGCCGACGAAAGCCATGTCGGTCAACGTCACCGCCGCCTTGGCCAGTGCCCGACCCTCAAAAGGCGTTGCCGGCGCTGCACCGGTCATGGTGATCGCCGCACCCGTGGCAGGATCTGCCGCGCCCGCGAGAATGCTTCCTTTGAAGTCCCCACGCGTCACCGTCGCGGCCTGCGCGACCCACCACGTCACGTTGCACGCGTCGCCGGTCGTGACCACCGAGGAGTCAGTACCCGTGAGGGCGCCGGTCCCGCCGGTTCCGATCTTGAACAGCCATGTGGCGTTAGCGCCGCCAGTGAGCATCAACGTGGTGCGCGTGAACGTCACCTCCGCTGGGGCACAGATGACACCGGGGCTGAACGAGAGTGTCGTGTCCGTGTAGGCAGCCTGCGTGAGTGTCTGGTCGCAGGGGACGTCCTGGAGCGTGCTGTAGGCGCCGAGGAAGTCATTGACAACCCCATCAGAGACCGGCGCGATGACCGCGCCCGCAATCGTGCACAAGGTTTGAACGACCGAGGACGGCAGGCCTGAGGAGCCCACGTCTCCGGCAATAGTGGATCTGGTGCAGGTCACTGCGCCATTACCCTCGGGCGATGCACTCAGGAGTGCGAAGTTCGAGGCGGCGCCCAACGCGGGCACTTGCGCGAATGCTGCCTGGGTGGCCAGTGCCAGTAAACTGGCGGAGAAATATTTCAAACAAGAGTTCACTGCGTTACCTCTGAAGTTGTTTGTCATGACTGGAACTGTCCGTGCGAGGTTGCGGCTCCCCCGCATTAGCACCTTTATCCGCCATTTGGCTCAAGGTCACCGTGCGTTGGAGCACAAACGACAGGACAACTTTTTGGCACCGCGACGGGAGGCGCCCCGTGGGGCGACGCTAGTCGGCGCGCGCGCCGGAGATCTTCACCACTTCTGCCCAGCGCGCCACTTCCTCGCGCAGCAGTTTCGAGAACTCCTCGGGCGTGTTGCCCACCGGCTCCGCTCCCTGCTCCAGCATGCGCTTCCTGACGTCCGCGTCCCGCGTAGCGCGCTGGATGCCCTCGGCAAGCTTCAGCACGATCTCGCGCGGCGTCGCCGCCGGCGCGAGCACGCCGTACCAGACCACCACCTCGACGCCCTCGACGCCGGCTTCCTTCATTGTGGGCACGTCGGGCAACTGCGGGTCGCGCCGCGGCGCAGTGGCAGCCAGCGCTCGCAGGCGGCCGGATTTCAGGTGTCCCTGGATCGACGGGATGTTGGCGAAGGTCAGGTCCACTTCACTGGAGATGAGCGCGGTGAGCGAGGGCGCGGTGCCTTTGTAGGGGATGTGCACCATGAAGGTCCCGGTGCGCAGCTTGAATAGTTCCGCCGCCAGGTGCTGCGTGGTGCCCACGCCCGCGGAGGAATAGTTCAGCTTGCCCGGGGCGCTGCGCGCCATGGCGACCAGCTCCTTCACGTTCTGCGCGGCGAGCTTCGCGTTCACTACCAGCACGTTCGGGCTCTCGGAGAATACGGACACCGGCGCGAAGTCGCGCAGCGCGTCGAAGGGCAGGTCGCGGTACAGCGACATGTTGATCGCCAGCGCGGCGGTGTTGATGAGCAGGGTGTAGCCGTCGGGGGCGGACTTGGCGACGCGCTCGTTGGCGATGTTGGTGCCGGCGCCGGGAACGTTCTCCACCACCACCTGCTGGCCGAGGTACTCGGAGAGCTTGGGCGCCAGCATGCGCGCGTTGATGTCGACGCCGCCGCCGGGGGCGAAGCCGACGATCAGGCGCACCGGGCGCGAGGGGTATGGTTGGGCGGCGGCAGGAAGAGCGATCGCTACCGCCAGTAGAACAAACCACGCCTTCGAATTGGTGCTCATGGTCCGGCGCCCGGCTACGCAGCCTCGAGCATGAAATCGACATGCACCGCGTCGAAAGGGAACTCTATTTTCCCGCTGACATTCTTGCGCAGGATCCCCGCGGCTAGCAGGGCATGCGCGTCCCCGTGCACGGCCTTCACGTCCCGGCCGGCGCGCCGCGCCGCTTCGCGCAAGGTCATCGCACCGCCGCCGGCCATCGCCTTGATCAACTCCCAGCGCTTGGCAGTCAGCACTTTCCATAGCAGGTCGGGAGACGCAAAGGACAGATGCGCTCCCGGGCGCTTGCCCGAGAACGCGTCGAGCGCGCGGCGCGTGACGTCTTCGCGCGTCGCCAGGGAGAGAGTCACGGTCTTCATGTCAAAGCCTCCATTTCTCCACGTCCGCCCAGAAATCGGCCAGCAACTGCGCCGGCGTAGTAAATCTGTAGGGCCGCTCGGTCTTGCCTGCGTGCCGATGATCGCCCTTGCCGGCCTCGTTGTCGTAACGCAGCACACACTCGCTTTTCACCACCAGCGCCAGCCGGTACCGGTAGCGGTGCTCGGAGCCTCGAACGGGCGCAGGCACGCGCCAGACCACCAGTTCCGCGAAAGCCGTTTCGCTCAACACATGGCGCTCGTCGAGCAGCGGCTCGGCAGGCATGTTGGAGATGCTAACAAGAGGGCGCTATGTTGGCAACTACTCCAACACTTCGACTTAAACCCACACCTGCAGCACGTAGTCATACGCCGCCTGGGCGTTGGTCATGTCCACGCGCTGCAGCTTGATGCGGTACCCGCCCTTCACCTTCTTCAGGTGGTGGGTGTACTGGCCCGCGAAGTGGCGGATGTCGTCGCGCCGCATTTCCAACATGTGGAAGCGCGAGCGCACCACCAGGTCGCCGTTCTTCGCCGCCTTGTCGATGGTGACGTTGGACACCACGTGGTTGGTGCCCCACTGCGGGCGCTGCGACCAGGCGTCCGGGTGCAGCACGCGCCCCATGCGCACCTGCATCAGGTTCTTGTCCTCGGAGAAGATTGCCGGCTGCCCTTCCCAGGTCTTGTAGCTGGCGTCGGGCGGCATCCAGTAGATGCCGTCGGCGGTGAAGAGTTCGATCCAGTCCTGCCAGCGCCTGCTGTCGAGCAGGTCCGCCTGCTTGTAGAGGAACTGCTCCACCTCGTGCTGCGCCTTCATGTCCGGCCCTGCATGTACCTGGCCCAGGCCTTCATCTGGTTGCGCATCGGCGCTTCCGACGTGCCCTGGTTCGGCGCGCTGGAGACTTCGCCGTCCTTCTCGATGTCGTGGCCGTGGTGGCGGGCGAAGCTCACCCAGTCGCCGCCATCCGAGGACAAGCCCTGGTGGCATTTCCAGAAGTTTTCCAGGTCGTCGGCGTTGATCAGCGTCGCCGGCGAGTTCACCAGGTTGTAGTAGGCGAGCGACCTGCGGTAGATCGCCTCCGGTGCGCCTTTCAGTCGGAAGTGCCAGATCTCGGTGAGCGTGCGGTCCACGCCGAGCGGGCGCACCGCGCGCAGCTGCTGCAGCGGCGATTGCACCGAGAGGCCCGGGTACACCAGCACGTGGTGGATGTTGACCCCGACGATCTCCTCGAACCTCTTCTTGCCGTAGGCCTTGATCATGATCTTGTCGTAGGCCAGCGTGTCCGGGTCCTGCGGCCGCAGGCCCATGTAGCCGGTGAGGATGCAGTGGCCGTAGGGGTAGTTGATGGTCTGGAAGTTGTCCCACTTGTCGATGGTCACCGTCGCGAACGCCGACAGCATGTGGTACGAGAGCGCCTCGCCGCCCTTGGCTTTCCTGGCGAGGATCTTCTCCACCTCGTGCGCGGCGCGGCCGGTGGACTGGTGCACGACAGAGGGGTGCAGCGCGTCGATCTGGTTCTCCATGAACAGCTTCCAGTTGGAGTGCTGGATGACGCGGAAGCAGTTCGGCACCACCTCGACCTCGCCCTCGGGCGCGCGGTCGCACATGTCGTCGAAAGCAACGATGCTTTTCCCCAGAAAGTCTTTCAATCCAGGACCGGAAGAAGAAAGACTTGCAAATACA
>JANMUO010000213.1:0-10698 GCA_031391655.1 Betaproteobacteria bacterium | reverse complement strand
GTGCGCACGCGCTTCGCCCCCAGCCCCACGGGGTTCCTGCATATCGGCGGCGCGCGCACGGCGCTCTTTTCCTGGGCCTATGCGCGCCGGCACGGCGGCATGTTCATCCTGCGCGTCGAGGACACCGACCTCGAGCGCTCCACGCAGGACTCGGTGGACGCGATCCTCGAGAGCATGAAGTGGCTGGGCCTCGACTGGGACGAGGGCCCGGCGTACCAGATGCAGCGCCTCGGGCGCTACAAGGAGGCCGCCGACAAGCTCATCGATTCCGGGCACGCGTATCGCGACTACATGCCCAAGCACGATCTCGACGCGCTGCGCGCCGAGCAGACCGCGCGCGGCGAGAAGCCACGCTACGACCGTGCGATCGGCCGGAAATACCGCGGCGAGGGTCCGGCACCGGTCCGCTTCATGACGCCGCAGGAGGGCACCGTCGGCTGGAACGACCTGGTGAAGGGCTCGATCGAGTTTCCCAACGCGGAGCTCGACGACCTGGTGCTGCTGCGCGCCGATGGCGTGCCGACCTACAACTTCGGCGTGGTGGTGGACGACCTGGACATGCAGATCAGCCACGTCATCCGCGGCGACGACCACGTGAACAACACGCCGCGGCAGATCCACATCTTTCGCGCCCTGGGAGGCAAGCTGCCCGAGTTCGCCCACGTGCCGATGATCCTCGGCGCGGACGGCGAGCGCCTGTCCAAGCGCCACGGCTCGGTGAGCGTCACCCAGTATCGCGACGACGGGTTCCTGCCCGAGGCGCTGGTGAACTACCTGGCGCGCCTGGGCTGGTCGCACGGCGACGCGGAGATGTTCTCGCTCAAGCAGCTCGTCGAGTGGTTCGACCTGCGCCACGTCAGCCACTCGCCGGCCCGCTTCGACCTGGAAAAGCTCACCTGGCTGAACCAGCAATACCTCAAGGCGGCCGACGACAAGCGCCTCGCGCGCCTGGTGACGCCGCTGCTGGCCGAGGGCGACGGCCCGCCGCTGGAGCGCGTGGTCGCACTGCTCAAGGAGCGCAGCACCTCGGTCAACGAGCTCGCGGCGCAGGTGGCGCTGTTCTACACCGAACCCGGCGCGCAGGCCGTGCCCGCCGAGGCGAAACCGGCGCTTGCGGCGCTCAAGGCCGAACTCGCGAGCGTCGCCTGGGAACGCAAGGCGCTCGGCGCTGCGGTGCAGGCGGCGGCCAAGGCGCACGGGCTCAAGATGCCGCAGCTCGCGATGCCGCTGCGGCGCGTGCTTACCGGGCGCGAGCAGACGCCTTCCATCGACGCGGTGCTGGAGCTCCTCGGGCGCGAGACGGTGCTCGCGCGGCTGTCGAAGGCGCTGGCGTGAGATTCCTCGCCACGCTGGCGCTCATCCTGGGTTGCGCGAGCGCCCAGGCGCAGTCGCTCGAGCCGGGGGAGTGGGAGTTCGTCTCCGAGATCGCAACCCCGGGCCTGCCGCGGCCGCAGCCCTCAGGCTACCGCGCCTGCCTGGCGCGCGAGCAGGCAAAAGACCCGCTGCACTGGGGGCGTGGCGCCCACCTGCCGTCCGATTGCCGCGTGGCGACGCTCAAGCTCGGCCCGGATACGGCGTCCTGGGAGCTGGAATGCGCGTCGAGCGGCTTGAAGGGCGCCGGGAAGGCGCGTTTTTTCAATGGCAGCATGGAGAGCGAGTTGCAACTCGCAGGCGGCGTGCGCACCAAGACGCGCGGGCGCCGGCTGGGGCCCTGCAACCCCTAGCTCTGGGCTATAATCCGCGCCCTCGGTCGGGGGTATAGCTCAGCTGGGAGAGCGCTTGCATGGCATGCAAGAGGTCAGCGGTTCGATCCCGCTTACCTCCACCAGAGCCGACAGAAAAATCGTCCAAAGTCCCCATCGTCTAGAGGCCTAGGACATCACCCTTTCACGGTGAGTACCGGGGTTCGAATCCCCGTGGGGACGCCATCAATTCCTGGAGCCGACCGTCCTTCACGGTGCCACGGGCCGGTTGCGCCCAAGGGCGTGCGGGCCTGCACGTTCCTGACAAATCCTTGCACATTCAAGGCAATACCCTCTTGGGCGGCGCGCGGCAGAGGATTACCGTTAGCCCCATGCTTTCCATCCAGGCCAAAGCCATCGGGTTCCGGCTCAAGTCTTTGACCGCGGACGTGGCGAAGCGGATCGCCTCGGCTCTCGCGTCGCAAAGCGGGCAGGGCACCCTGCCCACCAGGCGCCAGCTGGAGAAAATGGGCCCGCAGGTCGAGTTCACGCGCGGCTCGCAGCACAAGCAGGGCTGGTAGTTTCATAGATTGTCAGGCGGGCAATCCGCCGTGCACTAAGTCCTAGACTGCAAAGGCGTTTCCCACAAGGCTGCGGTCCTCGGGGGGTGTGCGTTCGTGGGGGCTGTGGAAAATCTCAAGCGACCGTTGCTCGGTGCCGCAGTGGCACTGTGTTTCGCATCTCCTGCGGCCTACGCCAATCCCACCGGCGCCGCCGTCGTCAACGGCAGCGCCAGCTTCGCGCGCAGCGGCAGCACGCTCACTGTCACCAACACGCCCGGCGCGATCATCAACTGGCAGCAGTTCTCCATCGGCCAGAACGAAGTCACGCGCTTCATCCAGCAGAATGCCGCGAGCGCGGTGCTCAACCGCGTGGTCGGCGTCAATCCTTCCGTCATCCTCGGCACGCTCACCTCCAACGGGCGCGTGTTCCTCGTCAATCCCTCGGGCATCACCATCGGCCGCGGCGCGGTGATCGACGTGGCCGGCTTCGCCGCCTCGACGCTCAATCTGTCGGACGCGGATTTCCTCTCCGGGCGCCTGCTGTTCCAGGGCATCGGCACCGAGGGCAAGCTCATCAATGCCGGCACCATCCGCGCGGCGGACGGCGGGCAGGTGTACCTCGTCGCGCCGAACGTGGAGAACCAGAAGGACGCCGTGATCACCAGCCCGAATGGGGAGGTGGTGATCGCCGCGGGCCGCAAGGTGGAGCTGGTCAATTCGCGCGAGCCGGACATCCGCGTCGAGTACGTCGCGCCCGCGGGTGAGGCGGTGAACGCGGGAAGCATCGTCGCCAGTTCCGGCGTGATCGGCATCTACGGCACGGTGGTGCGCAACTCCGGATCGGTATCGGCCTCCCGCGCGGTGGTGGGGGATGGCGGGAAAATCGTGTTCCGCGCTTCGCAGGACGCCTTGCTCGAGGCCGGATCGAAGGTGGAAGCCGTCGGCGACAAGGGCGGCACGGTGCAGGTGCTGGGCAATCGCGTCGGCGTGCTCGATGGAGCAAGCATCGACGTTTCCGGCGATGCGGGCGGCGGCACCGTGCTGGTGGGCGGGGATTTCCAGGGCAGGAACGCTGCGGTGCCCAATGCCTGGCGCACCTACTTCGGCGCGGAGGCGACGATCCATGCCGATGCGCTGCTGGGCGGCGACGGCGGCAAGGTGATCGTGTGGGCGGATGACATCACGCGCGCCTACGGCACGATCAGCGCGCGCGGCGGCGCGCTGGGCGGCAATGGCGGGTTCGTGGAAGTTTCCGGCAAGAACCTGCTCGACTTCGACGCGCGCGTGAACGTGGGCGCACCGCTGGGGCTGGCGGGCACGCTGCTGCTCGATCCGCAGGACATCACCATCTCCAACACCGTCACCACGAACAATGCCGATGTCGCAGACGGGTCCATCCTGTTCGGCGACGGGCTCGCCACCTCGAACTGGACGATCAGCGACGAAGCGCTGGAGGCGCTGACCGGCAACATCGTGCTGCAGGCGACGCGCGACATCACGGTCAACAACAACCTCAGCGGCGGGCTCAACCTGGTCAACCAGGGGTCCGGGGAGCGCGTGGTGTTGCAGGCGGGGCGCGACATCACCATCGGCTCGCCCATCACCACCGCAGGCGCGGCCATCTTCCTCGAGGCCGATTCCGTGCACTCCACGAGCGGCGGCGCGAACGGCGTGGGCACGCTCACCATCAACGCGGCGGTCACCTCCAACGGCGGCAGGATCACGCTGATCGGCGGCGGCAATTCCATCCTCGGCGGCGGCGGCATTGCGCTCTCCGAGAACCAGACCGTCAACGCGGGTGCCGGCGGCATCGACGTCGCGCTCTCGGGCAACGCCGACCTCGGGGTTGGTTCGCTGGGCTTGCTCACGCAGATCCTGGGCAACCCGATCGACGAACTGCACACCACGGGGGCGCTGCGCATCGGCGTGGCGACCACCGCGGGTTCCAACGGATTGGGCGCGGGCGCGCAGAACATCCTGGCGGACTCCGTCACCAACATCTACCCGGGCAGCGCCATCGACCTGACGCCGCAGAGCGGCACCTCGTTCGAGATCTACGCCGGCACCGGCGGCATCGTGCTCGACCAGCCGCTCACCACGTTCCAGAGCACGGTCATCAACACCACCGGCACGCTGACCATCAACGACCCGATCAACACCACCAACAACAACCTCACCCTCATTGCCGCCAACGTCAACACGGGCGCCAACGGCTCGATCAACACCGGCACCGGGCTGTGCTCGGGCGCCGGCTGCCCGGTCACCACCATCTTCTGGGACCGTGGCGCCAACACCGACAACTGGTTCGACGCGAACAACTGGAGCACAAACGCTGTGCCGACTGCCAGCGACGACGTCTCCATCGGCAATGGTTTCGCGGCGGTGCAGATCGGCGCCAGCGGCGCGGAGGCGAGGAGCGTGATCGCCAACAGCGGGGTGCTGATCTCCGGCACCGGCTCGCTCGACCTGGTACAGGCGTCGCAGTTCGCCGACGTCTTCACCCTTGCCAGCGGCAGCCTGCAGGGCACGGGCAGCGCGTCAATCACCGGGCCCAACGGCGCGCTCGTCTGGAGCGGCGGCAGCATGGCGGGCGCGGGGATCTTCCAGCTGGTGAGCGGGCGCAGCGGTTCGCTCACCAACTCGCTGGTGCTCAATCGCGCGTTCCAGAACGAAGGCCTGCTGACGCTCTCCGGCGCGACCATCACTGGAACGGGGACGTTCGCCAACGCCGGCACCTTCACCGCGGCAGCGAGCACCAGTAATTCGATCTCCAACCTGTTCCAGAACATCTCCGGCACCATCGCCGGCACGATCCAGGTCAACGGCGCACTGACGCTGTCCAGCTTCTCGGCCAACGACGGCACGATCAACGTCGCCAGCGGCGGGTCGTTCAGCACGGCGAACGGCTCGCTGACCAATCTCGCGACCGGCGTGATCGTGGCGGACGGCGCCTTCAACGTCGGCAGCGGCACCTTCGACAACAGCGGCAGCGCGGCCTTCAACGGTGCGGCGACGATTGGCACGCTGACCTTGACCGCGGGCACGGTTGACGGCACCGGCGATCTCACGGTCGGCACGAACTACAACGAGTCCGGCGGCGCGCTCGGCACTACCTTCTCGGACCTCTCGATCACCAAGAGCGGCGCGTTCACGGTGGGTGGATTCACCTCGGTCGACACACTCAAACTCATCGCCAGCGGGGCGGTGACCTTGAACGGCGCGGTTAGTACCACCACCGGCGGCGGCGACTCGATCGTCATTTCCGGCACTTCGTTCACCAACAATGCCGGCGCCTCGGCGCTCAATCCGGGAGCAGGGCGCTTCCTCGTTTGGTCGGCCAACCCCGCTGGGGACGACCGGGGCGGGCAGGCCTACAACTTCAAGCAGTACAACGCGACCTTCGGCTCCTCCACCGTGCTGGGCAGCGGCAACGGTTTCCTCTACACGGTTGCCCCCAGCGTCACGCCGGGCCTCACCGGCACAGTGAGCAAGGTGTACGACGCGACGGCGGCGGCGACGCTGGCCGGCACGAACTATTCGGTCTCGGGCGCGATCGACGGCGACACCGTGACGCTGAACAATCCGGTGTCGGGGATCTATGCCGACGACAACGTCAACAGCGGCATCAATGTCTCGGTGAGCGGGCTTTCCATCGCCAGCGCCACCAACGGAGCGGCGACGGTGTACGGCTACTCTCTTGCCAGTTCCACGGCGAGCGGCAATGTCGGGGAGATCACGCCGGCGGCGCTGACGGTGACCGCGAGCGACGCTTCGAAGACCTACGGCCAGACGGTCAGCTTTGGCGGTACGGAGTTCACCTCCAGCGGATTGCAGGGCGGCGAGACCATCGGCAGCGTCAGCCTGGCCAGCGCCGGAGCGGTTGCGGGCGCGAACGTGCCGGGTAGTCCCTACGCGATCACGTCGAGCAATGCGACGGGCGGCACGTTCAGCACGGGCAACTACACCATCACCTACAACAATGGCTCACTGACCGTCAGCCCGGCCGGCCTCACCGTGACGGCGGACAACAAGACGCGCGAATACGGATTGGCCAATCCGACTCTGGCCGGCGTGCTGTCGGGATTCGTCAATGGGGATACGGCGTCAGTGGTGAGCGGATTGACCTACGACACTTCTGCGGTCGTCGGCTCGAACGTCGGCGGGTACGCGATCACCAGCTCCGGCGGCACCGCAACGAACTACACCATCACCACTCGCAGTGACGGAACCCTAACCATCACGCAGGCGCCTTTGACGGTGACGGCGGACAACGCAAACCGCGAGTACGGCCTGGCGAATCCGGTTTTCACCGGCACGCTCACAGGCTTCCGCAACAGCGAAACCACGTCAGTCGTGAGCGGCCTGACCTACGGCACAACTGCGGCGCAGGGTTCCAATGTCGGCGGCTACTCCATCACCAGCTCCGGCGGCACGGCGACCAACTACACCATCACCACCCGCAACGATGGCACGCTGACCATCACGCAGGCGCCTTTGACGGTGACGGCGGACAACGCCACCCGCGAGTACGGCCTGGCGAATCCGGTGTTCACCGGCGCGCTCACAGGATTCCGCAATAGCGACACGGCGTCCGTCGTGAGCGGCCTGACCTACGGCACAACTGCAGCGCAGGGTTCCAACGTCGGCGGGTACGCCATCACCAGCTCGGGCGGCACGGCAACCAACTACACCATCACCACCCGCAACGACGGCACGCTGACCATCACCCAGGCGCCGCTGACGGTGACGGCGGACAACGCGAACCGGGAATACGGTCTCGTCAACCCAAGTTTCACCGGCACGGTCACGGGCTTCCGCAATGGCGATACATCCTCGGTTCTCGGCGGGCTGGCCTACGGCACCACGGCGGCGATTGGTTCCAACGTCGGCGGTTACGCGATCACCAGTTCGGGTGGCGTATCGACGAACTACACGATTACCACCCGCAACGATGGAACTCTGACCATCACGCAGGCGCCTTTGACGGTGACGGCGGACAACGCCACCCGCGAATACGGCCTCACCAATGTGGCCTTCACCGGAACGCTCGGCGGTTTGCGCAACAGCGACACGGCGTCAGTCGTGAGCGGGCTCACTTACGGAAGCGTCGCTGACCAGCTCTCCAACGTCGGGGGTTACGCGATCACCAGTTCGGGAGGCACGGCGACCAACTACACGATCACGGTGCGCAACGACGGCACGCTGTCGATCACTCCCGCTCCATTGACCGTCGCAGCCAATGACCAGTCGAGGACCTACGGCACGCCGCTCAGCCTGAACGGGACAGAGTTCGCCGCCAACGGCCTGCGTAACAGCGACAGCATCGACACGGTGAACATGCTCTACACCGGCGGCGTGGCGAGCGTCGCCGGCGGCCCGTATCCGATCGTTCCCTCCGGCGCCACAGGCGGGTCGTTCAGTGCGAGCAACTATTCGATCAGCTATGTAAACGGCCAGCTGACGGTATCGCCGGCAACGCTCACCTACCTCGCCACCGCCGCCAGCCGCACCACGGGCGAGCCGAACCAGGTGTTCGACGGCCAGGTGAACGGCTTCGTCAACGGCGAATCCCTCGGCACCGCCACCAGCGGCACGGCGCTGTGGCAGAGCCCCGCCGATGCTTCCTCGCTTCCGGGCAGCTACGCCATCGACGGCAGCGGGCTCATCGCGCTGAACGGCAACTATACTTTCGTGCAGGCATTGAGCAACGCCAGCGCGCTCACCGTCTTGGGCGCTTCGCCCCTTCCCCCGGCCGCCGTGAATCCGCCGCCGCCGGCCCCGCCGCCCACCACGTCCGGGCCGATCGTGCCTGACCTGGGCACCGGCAACCTGCTCAACGTGAACACCGGCGAAAGCGTGCCGATGCCGCAGAACTCGCTGCCCGACCCGGGCATCTACCTCAACCAGGACGGCGGCTCGGTGATGGTGGTGGGGCAGGGCAACGCCGCCACGCAGCTCGTGTTTCCGACGGTGAATTACGCGCCCGGCTTCTACGTGAACTCCGAAACGGGCTTTATCTACGTGATCAACGAGAACACGCAGCTCGACCCCGGGGTGTACTACAACCGCGAGTCGCAGACCGTGCTGGTGGTGTCGGCCGACAACGACGGCGTCGTCAAGGTGTCGAGCGCGGACGTCACGAAATCGGTGCAGACGGTCTCCGCCGGGGTCGGCGGGCGCCGCGTGGCGAGCATCGCCTGCCGCTAGCGGCGTAGAATGCGCGGCGTCGCAATGGCGCCGGAGCAGTTCATGGCAGCAATGAATCGCAACAAGATGCTGGTCGCGGGGGCTGTCGCCTTCGTCGCGCTGGCCGTGGTCGCGGGCTGGCTGTATGGCTACAAGAAGACGCAGGACCTCGTCTCCAGCGCGCGCGGCAGCATCACTTCCACCACCGCGCGGCTGCAGGAAGCGATCGCCCTCAAGCCCGAGGCGACCGACGCGCACGCGAAGGTGGAAGAGCACCGCAAGGCGGTGGCCCAGTTCCTGGAGACATTGCGCCGCGAGGACGCCACGCGCAACAAGGCGCTCGCCGAGGCGGCCGAGCTCTACCTCGTGGACGCGCACGCGATGCTGCGCAACCAGTCCAACGCCGTGCGCACGCACGTCGCGGCGAACGCCAGCCGGCGCTCGCTCGCCGCGCACATCGGCCGCTCGGAGGGCCGCGGCGCAGGCTGGATCCAGCAGGCGCTCGCGCTGAAGGAAAGGGCCGAGAAGGACAACTTCGAATACCGCAGCGCGCTCGGCGCCTGGGCCGAGCTGCTCAAGACGCACCCCGATACGCAGGACAAGGTGCGCGCCGCCTGGCCGCAGGCCCCGCTGCTCGACAAGGCGGCGGTGGACGCCGCCTTCACGGCCGTCAAGGCCGCCGAGAAGGAAGCCGGCGCCGAGCTGGAGCGCATCCGGCAGATGGCGATCCCGCGCTGATGGCGCTGTGGCAGCGCTTCTGGCTGCTGCTGTCGGGGATCTGGGTGCTGGTGTGCCTGCTCAACGCCTTCACCATCATCGCCTTCAGCGAGAGCGAGGCGCAGAAGGCATGGCAGCCCGCGTTGCTGGCGCTCGCCGTCCCGGCGATCGCCTACGGCGTGCTCTGGGGCTACTTCCGCCTGCGCCGCAGGTAGTCCGCCATCATGCGCCGCGGCTCGCCGCCGGCGTAGGCCTTCGCGAATTCGTCGATGGACGTCTCGACCGCCTCGGCAAAAGGCAATTCCTCGTAGGCGCGGTTCAGGCGCTTTTGCGCGCGGATCGCCGCGTCGCCGCCGGCGAGGATGGCGTCAAGGACGCCGTCGACTTCAGCATCTAGCATTCCAGCGTCCACCACCCGCTCGACCAGTCCCCAGCGCAGCGCTTCGGCCGCGTCGATCAGCTCGCCCGTCAACAGGAGCCATCGCGCGCGGCCCGCGCCCATGAGCCGCGGCAATAGCGCCGCCTCGATCACGGAGGGGATGCCCAGGCGCACTTCGGGCATGCCGAAGCGCGCGTGGTCGGCCGCGATGCGCAGGTCGCAGGCGGCGGCCAGTTCCAGCGCCCCGCCGATGCAGTAGCCGTTCACGCGGGCGATCACCGGCACCGGGCAATCGCGCACGGCGCTGATGCAGTGGTGCAGGCGCGTGATGCCCGCGCGCGCCGTCTCCTGCGTGGTGCTGCCCAGGTCGTCCACGTTGACGCCGCCGGAGAAGGCCTTGTCGCCCGCGCCGGTGATCACCACGGCGCGCAGCTTGGGGTCGGCGGCGACGCTGCGCATGGCGTCGGTCAACTGCTTGATCGCCTCGACCGTGAGCGCGTTCAGCTTCGCCGGGTTGGCGATCATCACCAGCGCCACGCGCCCGCCGGCGCGCTCCTGCAGCACGGTTTGGATCATGCGGCGGCGCGCCGCCCTTTCACCAGCGAGAGCACGAACTGCTCGAGTTTCCTCGCGTCGGCGTCGAAGCGGCGGATGCCCTCGGCGAGCTTCTCCACCGCCATGGCGTCTTCGTTGTGCTGCCAGTGGAAGGCCTTCTCGTCGAGGGAGATTTTCTCCATCGCCTCCCGGCGCGCATCCTCGGGAGAGAGGCGCCTATCGACTTCGCCCGGCGCCGCGGCGAGCTTCTCCAGCAGGTCGGGGGCGATGGTGAGGAGGTCGCAGCCCGCGAGCGCGAGGATCTGCCCGGTCTTCCTGAAGCTCGCGCCCATCACCTGGGTCGCGTAGCCGAATTTCTTGTAGTAGCGGTAGATCCTCGCCACCGAGGCCACGCCAGGATCTTCCGCGATCGGGATGTCCTCGAGCTTGCGCGCCGCCTTGTGCCAGTCGTAGATGCGCCCGACGAAGGGGGAAATCAGCGTCACGCCGGCCTCGGCCGAGGCCACCGCCTGGGCAAAGGAAAAAAGCAGCGTCATGTTGCAGTGGATGCCCTCGCGCTCGAGCTTCTCGGCGGCGCGGATGCCCTGCCAGGTGGTCGAGACCTTGATGAGCACCC
>JANMUO010000375.1:0-2095 GCA_031391655.1 Betaproteobacteria bacterium | reverse complement strand
GCGCTACATGCTGATCGACGGTCAGGGCAATTTCGGCTCCATCGACGGCGACAACGCGGCGGCGTTGCGCTACACCGAGTGCCGGCTGGGCAAGATCGCCGGCGAGCTGCTCGCCGACATCGACAAGGAGACCGTCGACTTCGGGCCCAACTACGACGGCAAGGAACTCGAGCCGCTGGTGCTGCCGTCGAAGATCCCCAATCTTCTGATCAACGGATCCTCCGGCATCGCGGTCGGCATGGCCACCAACGTGCCGCCGCACAACCTGAACGAGGTGGTCGACGCCTGCCTGCACCTGCTCGCCAATCCGCGTTGCGCCATCGAGGAACTGATGAAGCTGGTACCGGCGCCCGACTTCCCGACCGCCGGCATAATCTACGGCCTCGCGGGCGTGCACGAGGGCTATCGCACCGGGCGCGGACGGGTGGTGATGCGCGCGCGCACGCACTTCGAGGACATGGAGAAGGGCAACCGCCAGTCGATCATCGTCGACGAGCTGCCCTACCAGGTGAACAAGAAGTCGCTGCTGGAGCGCATCGCCGAGCTGGTCACCGAGAAAAAGCTCGAGGGCATCTCCGACATCCGCGACGAGTCCGACAAGGACGGCATCCGCGTGGTGATCGAATTGAAGCGCGGCGAGCTGCCGGAGGTGATCCTCAACAACCTGTTCAAGCAGACGCAGCTGCAGGACAGTTTCGGCATGAACATGGTGGCGCTGGTGGACGGCCAGCCCCGGCTGCTCAACCTGCGCGAGATGATCGACGCCTTCGTCTCGCACCGCCGCGAAGTGGTGACGCGGCGCACGGTGTACGACCTGAGGAAGGCGCGCGAGCGCGGCCACATCCTGGAAGGCCTGGCGGTGGCCCTGTCCAACGTGGACGAGGTGATCGCGCTGATCAAGCGCTCGCCGACCCCCGCCGACGCCAAGCGCGAGCTGATGGCGCGCGCCTGGCTCTCGCCGCTGGTGCGGGAGATGCTCGGCCGTTCCGCGGCCGCGCAGTATCGGCCCGAGGGGCTCGCCGCCGAGTTCGGCCTGAAGGAGGACGGCTACCGCTTGTCCGACGAGCAGGCGCAGGCGATCCTCGAGCTGCGGCTGCAGCGCCTCACCGGACTGGAGCAGGACAAGATCAGAGAGGAGTACAAGGAGGTCGTCGCGCTGATCGCCGACCTGCTCGACATCCTCGACAAGCCGGTGCGCATCACGGCGATCATCGCCGACGAGCTGGGCCGGGTGAAGGAGGAGTTCGGCGACCAGCGGCGCACGGAGCTGGTGACCGTGGCCGAGGACATCTCGATCGAGGACCTGATCGCCCCGCAGGACATGGTGGTCATGTTCACCCACGGCGGCTACGTGAAGTCGCAGCCGCTCGCCGATTACCGCGCGCAGCGCCGCGGCGGGCGCGGCAAGCAGGCCGCCGCCACCAAGGAAGACGATTTCATCGAGCGGCTGTTCGTGGCGCATTCGCACGACCACCTGCTGTGCTTCTCCAACCGGGGGCGCCTGTACTGGCTCAAGGTGTTCGAGGTGCCGCAGGGCAGCCGCACCAGCAAGGGCAAGCCGATGATCAACATGTTCCCGCTCGAGGAGGGCGAGAAGGTCACGGCGGTGGTGCCGGTGAAGGAATTCGACGAGCAGCACTACGTGTTCATGGCCACCACGCAGGGCACGGTGAAGAAGACGCCGCTGGCGGAGTTTTCGCGCCCGCGCCCGAGCGGCATCATCGCGGTGAACCTGGACGAGGGCGACTACCTGGTGGGCGTGGCGCTCACCGACGGCAGCTACGACGTGATGCTGTTTTCCTCCGAGGGCAAGGCGGTGCGCTTCGCCGAGGATGAAGTGCGGCCCATGGGCCGCCAGGCCACCGGCGTGCGCGGCATGCGCCTGCCGGAGGACCGCAGCCAGCGCGTGGTCGCCATGCTGGTGGCCAAGGACGAGAGCCGCACGGTGCTCACTGCCACCGAGAACGGCTACGGCAAGCGCACGCCGATCGCCGAGTACACCAAGCACGGGCGCGGCGGCCAGGGCATGATCGCGATCCAGGCCTCGGACAGGAACGGCAGCCTGGTCGGCGCGGTGCTGGTGGTCGACAGCGAC
>JANMUO010000235.1:0-10008 GCA_031391655.1 Betaproteobacteria bacterium | reverse complement strand
CGTCGCGGTCGCGACGTAGCCTGGCAGGATCTTCCAGGCGGTAAGGTAGATCTGCCGCACCGCCACCGCTCGCGCCTCGGGGCCGTAGCCCGACGGGGAGAGCGCCGCCACGGTGGCGAAGCCGGCGAAACGCAGCAGCCGGCGCCAGCTGCGCGGTCGGAAGATGTATTCGCCGCCGAAGGCCATGCGGCGAGTTTACAATCTTCGCTTCCTACCGGGAGAAGACGTGAAAAAAAAGCAGCCTGAAGACCTGCGCAGCCACCGCTGGTTCGGCGTCAAGGACCTGCGCTCCTTCGGTCACCGCTCGCGCACCGCGCAGATGGGCTATGACCGCAGCGACTACGCGGGCAAGCCCGTGATCGCGATCATCAACACCTGGTCCGACATCAACCACTGCCACATGCACTTCCGCACGCGCGCCGAGGAAGTAAAGCGCGGCGTCTGGCAGGCGGGCGGGTTTCCCCTGGAAATGCCGGCGATGGCGCTCGCCGAGACGATGCAGAAGCCCACCACCATGATGTACCGCAACTTCCTCGCCATGGAAACCGAGGAACTGCTGCGCTCCTATCCGGTGGACGGCTGCGTGCTGATGGGCGGCTGCGACAAGACCACGCCGGCGCTCCTCATGGGCGCGACCAGCATGAACCTGCCGGCGATCTACCTGCCGGCGGGCCCGATGCTGAACAGCCACTGGCGCGACCAGACGCTGGGCTCGGGCACCGACACCTGGAAGTACTGGGACGAGCTGCGCGCCGGGCGCATCACCGAGAAGGAATGGCAGGACATCGAGGACACGGTGGCGCGCTCGCCAGGCACCTGCATGACCATGGGCACCGCGGCCACCATGATGTCGCTCGCCGAGGCGCTCGGCTTCACCCTGCCCGGCTATTCTTCCATCCCGGCGCCGGATTCCAATCACGCGCGCATGGCGACGCTGACCGGCAAGCGCATCGTCGACATGGTGTGGGAGGACTTGAAGCCGCGCGATTTCCTCTCGCGGGGCTCCTTCGACAACGCCATCACCACGCTGATGGCGATGGGCGGCTCGACCAACGCCATCGTGCACCTGGTGGCGATGGCGGGGCGCGCGGGGCTCGCGTTTCCGCTCGAGCGCTACAACGAGATCTCGGCGAAGGTGCCGGTGATCGCCAATGTGCGGCCCTCCGGCGACAAATACCTGATGGAGGATTTCTTCTACGCGGGCGGATTGAGGGCGATGCTGTTCCAGTTGAAGGATCTGCTCGATCTGGACGCCAAGACCGTCAACGGCAAGACCCTCGGCGAGAACATCGAAGGCGCCAGGGTCTGGAACGCCGACGTCATCCTGCCGCGCGACAAGCCGCTGAAGAAATCCGGCGGCATCATCATGCTGCACGGCTCGCTCGCCCCCGACGGCGCGGTGCTGAAGACCAGCGCCGCCGATCCGAAGCTGCTCAAGCACACCGGCAAGGCGGTGGTGTTCGAAGACTACAACGACATGTCAGCGCGCATCGACCGCGACGACCTGGAGGTGGACGCGAACAGCGTCCTCGTCCTGAAGAACGCCGGCCCGCTCGGGGGCCCCGGCTTCCCGGAGTGGGGCATGCTCCCCATGCCGAAGAAGCTCCTCAAGCAGGGCGTAAAGGACATGGTGCGGATCTCGGACGGCCGCATGAGCGGCACCAGCTACGGCACCTGCATCCTGCACGTCGCTCCGGAAGCCTACGTCGGCGGCCCGCTCGCGCTGGTCAGGACCGGCGACCTGATCGAACTGGATGCGGACAGGAAGCTCCTCGATCTCAGGATCTCCGATGCGGAGATGGCCAAGCGCAAGGCCGCCTGGCAGCGCCCGCCGATCAAGTATGAGCGAAGCTACGGTGCCATCTTCTCGCGCCACGTGAAGCAGGCGAACGAGGGCTGCGACTTCGATTTCCTCGAGGGCACCGCGCCGACGGCGGAGCCGGAAATCCACTGAACGAGGCGGACGCGCCGCCAGCCACCCATGAGCGCTCCGCGCACCGCGGCGCGTTCGTCATGCAGCGGGACGGCAAACGCCTGGCGGAGATGACCTACACCGTCGCCGGCAGCAGGGTGATCATCGACCACACCAGCGTCGACGGCGCGCTGCGCGGCACGGGTGCCGGCAGCAAACTCGTGGAAGCCGCAGTGCTCTGGGCGCGCGCCGAGAACATCAAACTCCTGCCGCTCTGCCCCTTCGCCAAGTCGGTGTTCGACAAGACCCCGCAGTATGCCGACGTCCTCGCGAGCTAGGCCGCGCTGACGCCGCCACGGCGGCGCCTACCTGGCGCGAACGCCTAACGCCGGATCGTCGTCGTGAATTTCGGGCTCAGCGTCGTCGACGAGGTCGTCGTCGTCGTCAGTGTGGGCTGCAAAGTAAACGTCTGCGTCAGCGGCGCGCTAAGCGTCGTCGTCGTCGTGGGTGCGCTCTGAATCGTCTTCGCCACGTTATTGAGTGACGTCGTTCCTGTCGAGGTCGTGATGGGCTGCGCCAGGATCAAGGTACTCGCCGGCACGATCGGAGCGGTGTAGACCGGCGTCATCTGGACCGGCCGATATACGAGCGCCGGGCTTGTTGCCACCGTGCCCAGGAGCGTCGGCGTCAGCTGCGTTTGCAGTGGACTGGTGGTGTCCGGCGACAGGACTGCCGGAGCGACGGTCAGGCCGATCGGCCTGACTGCCGGCGCGGTGCCTACGACCGGCGCGACCGGCGCGACATCCTTGCGCGGTAGCATCGCGATGTCGCCAATGGGAATCGCCTTGTCGAGCGCCTTGCCGCCGACGAAGCCCTGCACCGCTTCCCTGGTGATTGGCAGATCGCCCAGACGGGCATCTCCCAGGTTCAGCTTGACGAGCGTCGTCGCCGGGACGGCGTCCCCGCTTCTCGGCAGCGCCTTCACCTCGATGTCGGCACTGCGCAAAGCGAAATTGCCCTCGCTCGTCTGCAATTCGACGGGCCGCGTAACGGGACGTCCGATCGCTTCGCCGCCGACCATGCGGATGCGACCCTCGTCGAGGATCACAACGTCGCGGCCGGCATCCCGCCGGTCAAAGCGCACGCGCGCGCGCTCGCCAATGCCGAAGGCCAGTTCGCGACCGAGCCTGACTTGCGCATAGGAGTCCGGCCCGGTCTCGAGCCGCAGGCCGGGCGCCAACTCGGTCCCTTTGGTCACCGGGATGCGGGTGCCCTTGTCGTCGACGCCAAAGCACTGCCCCATGCAGAACAGCACGCGCGGGGGCTCCTGCGCCGCGACCGGGAATGCGGCCAGCAGCAGCAGTGCGAGGGGAAGTAGTTTGCTTGAATTGCGCATGGCAGGCCTCCTAGGGCTCATTGTTGCATTGGCGCTTGACGATCGGCGCCGTCTGAATTGCGGTTGAGGGCGCGGTGTTCGTCGGCGAAATCGAAGGCGGGACTGGCCGGCGCCACGGCGCCTCCGGCCAGCCCGGCTGGCGTGTCTACCGTGCGCGGTGCCAGCGCGATGTCGCGGACCGGAATGGCCTTGTCGACGAGCTTGCCGCCGACAATGCCCTGCACGGACGCCTTGGTGATAGGCATGTCGCCCAGGCGCGCATCGCCGAGGTTCAACTTGACCAGCGTGGTCGCCGGGACGGCGTCTCCGGCTTTTGGCAGCTTCTTGACTTCAATGTCGACGCTGCGCAGGACGAGGTTGCCCTCGCTCGTGCGCAGCTCGAGGGCGCGGGTTGCGCTGCGTCCGATGGCTTCGCCACCTACCACGCGAATGCGGCCTTCGTCGAGGATCACCACGTCGCGCTCGGCATCCCGCTGATCGACGCGCACCCGCGTGTTTTCGCCGATGGCGAAAGCCGTCTCGCGGCCGAGCGCGACCTGCGCGTAGGAGTTCGGCCCCGTCTCGAGCCTCTGGCCGGGGGCCAGCACGGACCCCTTAATCAGCGGGACTCGCGAACCCTGTTCGTCCTCGCCAAAGCACTGCCCCATGCAGATCACCAGACGGACGACGTCCTGCGCCGCAGCCGGCAAAGCAGCCAGCATCAGCAGCGCGAAGGGAAGAAGCATCGTGGACGGGCGCATGACAGGGCTGTTAGCGGCTCATCGTTGCATCAGCGCTTGAGGATTGGTGCTGACTGAATGGTGGTTGTCGGCGCGGTCAGGATCGGCGAAATCGTCGTCGTCGTGGGCGAGATGATTGTCGTGGTCGTCGTCAAGGGCGCGGTCAGGATCGGCGATATCGTCGTCGTTGTGGGCGAGATGATTGTCGTGGTTGTCGTCAAGGGCGCAGTAAGGATCGGCGAAATCAGAGTCGGCGAGATCGTCGTGGTCGCAGGCGCGGTGAGCACGCGAGGCGAGTCGATCGGATTCAGCAGCGGAGCAGACAAATTCCTGACTGGCGCGACGGCCGATGCCGGTGTCGACTTCGTCGTTTCCTGCACTGCCGGTGCGTCCCCTGCCACGGCGGGCGCCGCCGACCTGCCTGAATCGCCCTCGCCGTCGCGCCGCGTCTCCGGGCTGAGCAAGGGCACCGGCGTGGGCTTGCCGAATATGCCGGCGGGCGGCGGCACCAGCACCGGCGGCAGATTGCTGGGCAAGGGAATGTAGGCTGTCTGCTCGCGGCTCACCAGGATGGTGGCGCCGGTGCGGTTCTGGAAAGTCGTGACGCCGTCGTAGACGCGGTTGTAGGTACCTGCCGGCGCATCCTTCATCGGCTGCAGGACGTGGACCACCTCGAAGTCCGTGCCACGGATGCCCAACGTCGCCGAAGACGTCGACACCCGGTAATTGCTGCGATTGCTGCGCGCAATCAGGCCGGTGATCGTGCGAAACCCGCCCTTCACGATGGACACGAAGAAACTGCTGTTGCGGTCGTCGGTGCCGGTGAAGCGGTAGGTGTCGAGCTTCAGCTGCGATTCGCCGCGCACCGAAACCGCGCCGCCGTCGGTCATGCGCAGCTGCGCGAGGCTGTTTGGGCCGGTGACGATCGACTCCCCCTGGCGAAACTCGCCGTTGCGCTGCGCGGCCCGCGACGCCCCGTCGCTGCCCAGCACGCGCACGTCCCCGGTGACCGAGATGAAGCGGCCCGCCGCCATCTCCACCTGCGCGGCCACCGAGCCGGCGAAGGCGAAAAGCATGGCGACCAAAACCGGAAAGTACTGTTCGCGCAGCTTCATCTCAGATGTCCAGTCGCAGGTTCAGCGACACGTCGGTACGGTCGTACTCGAACAGTGGCAGGTTGCTCTCGTTCTTCATGTACATGACCTGCGGCCGCAACGACCATCCCTTGGTGAAATTCCAGGTCACGCCAAGCGTGATGTCGTACAGCGTGTCCTCGCGCCTTATGCCGAACAGAGGGTTGACCTCGGTGTACTGGCCGTACTGGGCACCCGCCAGCAGGAAACTACCGACGGAATCCGTGAGCGCGCGTTGCAGGGTGATGCGCGCGCCGGCGAACGGCTTGTCGCCGTCGACACGGCCTTCCAGTGCCTCCTCGTAGCCCCCCAGCAGCATCAGGCCGGCAGCGCCGCGGCCATCGGCAGAAGCATGCGTCCAGCCGATATTGCCCATCAGCATGTCGTAGCTGTTGATCTTCAGCGCATCGGGCACGAATTTGTAGCGCGATCCGCTGAGGCCGAAGTTGATCTGGTCCTGCTTGTTGGCAAGGTACCGGTAGTCCAGGGTCAGTCCAGCGCTGTCGCGGGTCTTCACGTCGTCAAGCCAGAACCTGCCGGCGACAAAGCCGACCCGCACGTTGTGCGGGCCCGTGTTGTAGCCCAGGCCGAAACGCCCATCGACGGTGCCCCACTCGGCCACGCGCAGGTCGGTGAACAGCCGCGCGCGCGCATCGCCGCCCAGGTACATGGACAGGCCGTCGCCGAACGCGTGGATCAACTCTCCGCCCATGTTGAAGGCCGAGTACTGGTCGCCCTGCTGCAGCGCGGACTGAGGCAGCAGCAGGGTGCCGCCGCCAGCCAGGCTGACCTCGCTGATGCGTGTGGCCGACTGCGGGTTCGAGTCATACCCGTAGCCGAGCTCGAAATACATGAAGCCCACGGTCCTTTTGCCGGCGGCGTACTCGGTGGCCGCCTTGCCGTAGATTTCCGCCTGCTGGCGCAGGTCGGCGGGCAAATTGTCGAAGCGCAGGACCGTCTCGAATTCAAGTTTGGCGCGGGCGAAGTCGCCGAGCGCCAGGTAAGCGCGGCCCATTTCCAGCCGCACACCGACGAAATTGGGCTCGACTGCGAGGATGCGCTCGTAGATGAAGCTCGCCTTGCTCGGCTGCCCGCTCTCCAGTGCCGCGCGGGCCAGCAGGTAGTCGAACTTCATGTCGCCCGCCAGCTTGTCCTCATGGGGTTCCAGCAGCTTGTAGGCGTCGGCATAGCGGCCGGCCCGCACCAGGGCCTCCCCATCCGCAACGAGCTGCGCGTCGGTCTGGGCCCAGGAAACAGGCGCAAAGGACCAAGCGACCGCGAAGACCACTGCGCGCCAGAAACGAGCCACTTTCCCCCCCACAATTGACCCCGGAAAACCCCGTCGAATGCTAGACGAGCGCCATGGACATTGCAAACGCCGGCGGCGGTACGGCCAGCAGATCGTCACGTCCCCCGTGTCAGACGTTGTCAGGGCTGCCGGCCAACGTGCCGGGAGCCGCATGGCGCGACCCAGCGGTGGCCCGGAGTACAATCGGCGCGCCCCAAAGCCAGAATTCACCACACGATTCAAATCAGGAGGAAACTCATGCGTCCTTTCCACACCTTGCTCGCCGTAGCGCTCGTGTCATTCGCCGCCAGCGCCGCCGCGCAGAGCTACCCGAACAAACCGATCCGCCTTGTCGTGCCCTACGCCGCAGGCGGCACTTCCGACATCCTCGCGCGCCAGATCGGCCCGAAGCTGACCGAGGCCTGGGGCCAGCCCGTGATCGTCGAGAACCGCACTGGCGCGAACGGCAACGTCGGTGCCGACTTCGTCGCGAAGAGCACCCCCGACGGCTACACCCTCCTGCTCACCGACCTCGGCGGCCTGGTGATCAGCCCGAGCGTCTACCCGCAGCTGCCTTTCAACCCGTCGAAGGACTTTTCCCCGGTCGTGATGGTGAGCTACTCCCCGCACGTCCTCGCGGTGCACCCCTCGGTGCCGGTGGCGAGCGTCCCGGAGCTGATCGCATTCGCGAAGAAAAATCCCGGCAAGCTGAATTTCGCGGTGTCAGGCATCGGCGGTGCGCCGCAGCTCGCCGGCATCGAGTTCGCGCAGCGCACCGGCGTGCAGTGGGCCTACATCCCGTACAAGGGCGGCGCGGACGCCGTCACGGCGGTGGTTGCCGGCCAGGCCGACGTTCTGTTCAACGGCATGCTCGCCACCTGGCCGTCGGTGACCGGCGGCAGGTTGAAGCCGCTCGCGATCTCCAGCGCGCAGCGCGTGCCCTCGGCCCAAAGCACTCCCACGGTCGCCGAAAGCGGGCTGCCGGGCTTCGAGACGGGATCTTTCCAGGGGGTGGTAAGCGCGGCCGGCACGCCGGCGGAGGCAGTGGCGAAGCTGAACGCCGAGCTCACCAAGGTGCTCAACTCGCCGGAGATGAAGGAGCGCTTCGCCAAGCAGGGCACCGAAGTGCGCACGGGCACGCCGGACAGCCTCAGCGCCTGGATCCGGCAGGAACAGGCGCGCTGGGCGAAGGTGGTCAAGGAGTCCGGGGTCAAGTTCGAATGAAGTTCGACCTCCCGCAGAATCCGTTCAAGCGCGCGCTCAAGGCCGGCCAGGCCCAGATCGGGCTCTGGTCCAGCCTGTCGTCGAACTACTCGGTGGAAGTGATCGCCGGGGCCGGCTTCGACTGGATCCTGCTCGACATGGAGCACTCGCCGAACGACCTGGAGAGCCTGCTCTCGCAGTTGCAGGCGGCAGCGCCCTATGCCTCGCATCCGGTGGTGCGCGTGCCGTGGAACGACATGGTGACCATCAAGCGCGTCCTCGACGCGGGCGCGCAGTCGCTGCTGATTCCCTACGTGCAGAACGCGGCCGAAGCAAAAGCTGCGGTGGCCAATACGCACTACCCGCCGGCCGGCGTGCGGGGCGTGGCCGGCACCACGCGGGCCTCGCGCTTCGGGCGGGTAAAGGACTACGCCAAGCGCGCGCACGAGGAGATCTGCGTGCTGGTGCAGCTCGAGACCAAGACGGCGCTGGAGGAGATCGAGAAGGTCGCGGCGATCGACGGCGTGGACGGCATCTTCATCGGGCCGGCCGACCTGCACGCCTCCATGGGCTACACCGGTGAGACCGCGAATCCGGCGGTCATGCCGCTGATCGAGGAGGCGATGCGCCGCATCCGCAAGGCGGGCAAGGCGCCCGGCTACCTTTCGCCGGTCGAGGCGGACGCGAAGCGCATGCTCGCCGCCGGCGCCCTGTTCACTGCTGTGGGCGCCGACATCGGCCTGCTCGCGCGTGGCGCCGAGGGACTGCTGGCAAAATTCAAGTCATGAAAGCCGAAGTCATCGTCACCACGAAGATTTTCCCGCGCACCCAGGAGCGCCTGGACCGGGAATTCACCTGCCACAAGATGCACGAGGCCGCCGACCGCGCCGCGTTCCTGAAGGACCTGGCGCCGCGCGTGCGCGCGCTCGCCACCTTCGGGCCGGCGGGCGCCGATGCGAAGCTGATGGACGCCCTGCCCAAGCTCGAACTGATCTCGAATTTCGGCGTGGGCGTGGATGCCATCGACCTCGCCGCGGCGAAGCAGCGCAACATCATCGTCACCAACACGCCCAACGTGCTGAACGACTGCGTCGCCGACACGGCGATGGCGCTCACGGTGAACGTGATGCGCAAGTTCCCGCAGGCGGAAGGCTACCTGCGCACCGGCGCTTGGGCGGCCAAGGGCGGCTACCCGCTCACCACGTCGCTCGGCGGGAAAACGATGGGCATCCTCGGACTCGGGCGCATCGGCGAGGCGATCGCCCGGCGCGCGCAGGCCTTCGGCATGGCGATCCGCTACCACAACCGCAAGAAGAAGGACGTCGCCTACCCCTACGACGGGGACGTGGTGGCGCTGGCAAAGAACTCCGACCTGCTGATGGTGGTGACGCCCGGTGGCGCGGAAACCGAGAAACTGGTCAACGCCAAGGTGCTGGACGCCCTGGGGCCCGAGGGCTACCTGGTGAACATCGCGCGCGGCTCGGTGGTCGACGAGCCGGTGCTGCTGCAGTACCTGCAGGAAAAGAAGATCGCGGGAGCGGGACTGGATGTGTTCGCCGACGAGCCGCGCGTGCCGCCGGCGTTCTTCACGCTGGACAACGCGGTGCTGTTCCCGCACGTGGGGAGCGCGACGATGGAAACGCGCACCGCCATGGGCAACCTGCAGATCGACAATCTGCTGGCCCATTTCGCGGGCAAGCCGGTGCTGACCCGGGTGGTCTAGCCGGTAGTATTGCCGCGGCGCAACATCCTCTCCGGGGGCGCTCGCGCTATCATCCCTGCGCCAGACGTCAAAGTAGTTTCCAAGCGATCAACGAAGGAGGAGAGATGAATATCAAATTGTCCGCGCTCGCCCTTGCTGTGGGCGCTGTCCTCGCCGCCCCCGCAGCGGCCCAGCAAGTCACGTTCATGACCGGCCCGCAGGGCGGCTCATGGATCCCGCTCGGCGGCGCACTCAAGGGCATGTGGGAAAAGAGCGTTTCGGGCCTGCAAATCACCCAGACCCCCGGCGCCGGCATCGCCAACGTGCGCGGCGTAGACGAGGGCAAGGCGCACATTGGCTTTGCCAACTCGAGCACCACCGTGGATGGGCTCGAGGGACGGGCACCGTACCCCAAGAAGGTGACCAAGGTCTGTCAGCTCGCCAACCTCTATCCACAGTACTTCCACGTCGTCGCCCTCACCGATGCGAAGGTGAATTCGTTCTCCGACCTCAAGGGCAAGGCCCTGGTCACGCAGACCAAGGGCAACACTGGGGAACTGCTCACCGAGCTGGTGCTCAAGCTCAATGGCCTCTCGTACCAGTCGCTCGCCAAGGTTTCGTACCAGAGCTACACCGACGCCGTCGGCATGATGAA
>JANMUO010000117.1:0-9877 GCA_031391655.1 Betaproteobacteria bacterium | reverse complement strand
CTCGTGCTCGCCGGCTGCGTGCAGCCGGCGCTGGCGCCGCGCATCAACGCCGCGGCCGCGCGCGTGCTCGACCGCCACGGCATTTCTCTGGTCGAGGCGCCGGGCGCGGGCTGCTGCGGGGCGCTGCGCTTCCACCTCAATTTCCAGGACGACGGCCGGGACGACATGCGCGCCTTGATCGACGCCTGGTGGCCGGCGGTGGAACGGGGCGAGGTGGAAGCCATCGTCACCACAGCGAGCGGCTGCGGTTCGACCGTGAAGGAATACGGACACCTGCTCGCCCACGATGCGGCCTACCGCGACAAGGCGGCTCGCATCTCGGCCCTCGCGCGCGACCTGAGCGAAGTCGTCCCGTCCGCCGCCGGGTCCGGCAGGGGCAAGGTTGCTTTCCAGTCCCCCTGCTCGCTGCAGCACGCGCAGCAGATCCGCGGCAAGGTCGAGGCGCTGCTTGGGAGCGCGGGCTACGAACTCACGCCGGTCGCCGATGCCCACCTGTGCTGCGGCTCGGCAGGCACCTATTCGATCCTGCAGCCGGAACTGTCGAGGCAGTTGCGCAGCCGAAAGCTTGAGGCGCTGGCCGCAGGCCTGCCGGCGACGATCGCCACCGCAAACATCGGCTGCCTGACCCACCTCGCCGCCACTGCTGAAGTGCCGGTGCGCCACTGGATCGAACTGCTCGACGCATCTCCGCAGAGGTAAGATTCGCGTCATGCTGGTGCGCACCGCCTGTCCGCACGATTGTCCCGACACCTGCGGGATGCTGGTGACGGTGGAGGACGGGGTCGCCGTGAAGATCCAGGGCGACCCGTCGATGCCTTTCACGCAGGGCACCCTGTGCACCAAGGTCGCTCACTACCTGGAGCGCACCTATTCGCCGGACCGGTTGCTGCATCCACTGAAGCGCACCGGGCCCAAGGGCAGCGGCCGCTTCGAGCGGATTTCCTGGGACCAGGCGCTCGACGAGATCGCGGCCCGGCTCAAGCCGCTGGCCGAGCATTCCCCCGAGAGCATCCTGCCGCTCAACTACGCGGGCACCATGGGCATGGTGCAATACAGCTCGATGGACCGGCGCTTTTTCCACCGGCTCGGCGCCTCGATCCTCGATCGCTCCCTGTGCTCGTCGGCTGGCAAGGCCGGCATCAAGGCCACGCTGGGCGGCTCGGTCGGCATGGACCCGGAGCGGTTCGACGAATCGAATCTGATCCTGCTCTGGGGCGCCAATCCCGTGGTGTCCAACCTGCACCTGTGGTCGCGCGTGCAGGAGGCCAAGCGCCGCGGCGCCAAGGTGATCGCCATCGATCCGTATCGCAGCCTGTCGGCGGAGAAGTGCACGCAGCACGTCGCGCTGCTTCCCGGCACCGACGGCGCGCTGGCGCTGGGAATGATGCACGTGCTGATCGCGGAGGACCTCATCGACCGCGACTACATCGCGCGCCATACCTTGGGGTTCGACCAGCTCGCCGAGCGCGTGCGCCAGTACACCCCGGAGTGGACCGCGCGCACCTGCGGCCTGCAGGCCGCCGAGGTGGTGCAGCTCGCTCGCGACTACGGCACCGTGAGGCCGGCTGCGATCCGGCTCAACTACGGCATGCAGCGGCACGCCGGCGGCGGCATTGCCGCGCGCACCGTGGCCTGCCTGCCTGCGCTCACCGGCGCCTGGCGCGATGTGGCCGGCGGCATCGTGCTGACCACGGCGGACTTCTACGGCTTCGACCACGCGGCGCTCGAGCGCCCGGACTTGCTCGCCGGCAGGAAGCCGCGCGTCATCAACCACGCGCAGATCGGCGACGCGCTCACCGCGCTGGAGCGGCCGGTGAAGGCGGTGATCGTCTACAACAACAACCCGGTCGCCGTTTGCCCGGACTCGGAGAAGGTGCTGGCCGGGTTCCGGCGCGAGGACCTCTACTGCGTGGTGATGGATTCCTTCCTCACCGACACGGCGGACTACGCCGACATCGTGCTGCCGGCCACCACGCAACTCGAGCACTACGACGTGCACAAGTCCTACGGCCACCTGTACGTGCTGGCCAACAACCCGGCGATCGCGCCGGTGGGCGAATCGCTGCCGAACTCCGAGGTGTTCCGGCGGCTGGCCGCGCGCATGGGCTTCGCGGAAGACTGCTTTCGCGATTCCGACGAGGACATCTGCCGCACTGCGATCAGATCCGCGAGCCCGCGCATGCGCGGCGTGGAATGGGAAGGCATGAAGCAAACCGGCTGGCAGCGCCTGAACGTGGCGGAGCGCTTCGCGCCCTTTGCGGAAGGCGGGTTTCCCACCCCGTCGGGCAAATGCGAGTTCTATAGCGTGGCGCTGGAGAAGCAGGGCATCGACCCGCTGCCGTTCTTCAACCCGCCCGCCGAGTCGGCGCAGAGCAACCCGGCGCTCGCCGGCGAGTATCCGCTCGCGTTCCTGTCGCCGCCGGCCCGCAATTTCCTCAACTCCAGCTTCGCGCACCTGAAGCGCTTCCGCGAGCTGGAAGGCGAGCCGAGGCTGGAGATGCACGAGGAGGACGCGGGGGCACGCGGCATCGCCGACGGCGACCGCGTGCGCGTGTTCAACGCCCGCGGCAGCCTCGCGCTGCGCGCGCGCGTCAACGGCAAGCCGCGCCGCGGGGTGGTGGTCGCGCCTTCGGTGTGGTGGAAGAAGCACTCCCCCGACGGCGGCAACGCGAACAACCTCACCGCGCAGCGCACCGCAGACCTGGGCGGGGGTGCGACCTTCTACGACTGCCTGGTGCAGGTTGAACGCGCCGACGCGCATCCCGCCGCCTAGCGACGCGCTCTGGCGCAGTCTGGCCGAAACCTCGAACGAGCTGCTCTGGTCGATCGACTTCGAAGGCCGCTGGACCTACCTCGACCCTGCGGCGGTGCCCCGCATCTACAACTGCCAGGCGGACAACCTGCTCGGCCGGCCGATGCACGAGCTGGCCGTGCAGCCCGTGCTCGAGCGCGACGCGGCGGTGTTCGGCCGCGTGCTGGCGGGCGAATCCGTGTTTCGGCACGAGACGCGCCACCGACGGCCCGACGGCTCGATCGTGGATCTGTCGTTCAACGCGGTGCCGATGCGCGACGCGCAGGGCACCATCTCTGGCGCAACCGGCACGGCGCGCGACATCACCGAGGAACGCGCCGCTGCCGCCGTGCTGTACGACACCGTGGAGAAGCTTCGCCTGGCAGTGGATGCCGCCGAGCTGGTGTACTGGGAGTGGGACCGCGAAACTGACAAGCTGCAGTGGGGTCGCAATCCGCTGCCCGCGGCGATGACCGGGGAAGGGCACACGGCGCGCTGGTCCGAGTACCGCGAGTCGGTGCATCCCGAGGACCGGCAGCGCTACCTGGCCGCAATCGCCGCTGCCTGGGAACACGGCGGGTCCTGCGCCAACGAGTACCGCCTGATCGGCCGCGACGGGCGCGTGGCGTGGATCGCTTCGCACGGCAAGACGATCGTCGACGCCTCGGGCAAGGCGATGCGCATGATCGGCGTGTCGCAGGACATCACCGAGCGCAAGCGCCGCGAGGAGCAGGAGCGCTTCCTCGCCTATCACGACACCCTGACCGGCCTGCCGAACCGGCGCCTGCTCGACGACCGGCTGTGCCAGGCGGTGAACCTTGCGCAGCGGCGCAGCGCGCGCGTCGCGGTGATGCTGATCGACTTGGACGATTTCAAGCGCGTCAACGACCATCTCGGCCATCGGGCGGGCGACGCCGTGCTGCGCGAGGTTGCCCAGCGGCTCTCCGCCTGCGTGCGCAAGGCGGACACGCTGGCGCGCCAGGGCGGCGACGAGTTCGTGGTGGTGATCCCGGACCTCGGGCAGGAAGCCGATTGCCAGGTGGTGGCCGAGAAGATCCTGCGCGCGCTCGAGCCGGCGTTGCGCGTGGACGACACCGACGTGCGCATCGGCGCGAGCATCGGCATCTCGATCTTTCCCGGCGATGCCGGCGACGGCGATGCGCTGCTGCGCAATGCCGACGCCGCGATGTACCGCGCCAAGCAGCTGGGGCGAAACAACTACAGGTTCTTCAGCCGCTAGCGCTGCGGTAGAGTGCCCGCATGGCCTCCATGCTGCGCCTCGCGGGTTTCCTTGCGCCTTACCGCTGGCGCGTTGCCGCGGCGCTGCTCGCGCTGCTGGTCGCCGCCGGTACTGTGCTGGCGCTCGGGCAGGGCCTGAAGTACGTGGTGGACAGGGGCTTCGGCGGCGGCGACGCGCGCCTGCTCGACCAGGCGCTCGGCGCCATGGTGGCGCTGGCGGCGGGGCTCGCGGTCGCCACCTACTTCCGCTTTCGCCTGATGATGACCACCGGGGAGCGCGTGGTCACCGACCTGCGCCGCGCGGTGTTCGACCGCCTGCTCGGGCTGTCCCCCGCCTTCTTCGAGTCCACGCGCACCGGCGAAGTGATCTCGCGCCTGACCAGCGACACCACCGTGCTGCAGCAGGTGATCGGTTACGGCCTGTCGATGTTCGTGCGCAACCTCCTGATGATGCTCGGCGCGGCGGGCATGCTGATCTTCACCAGCTGGAAGCTGGCGGCCCTGGTGCTGCTCGGCGTGCCGGCGACGCTGGTGCCGATCCTGCTGCTCGGGCGGCGCGTGCGGCGCCTGTCGCGCGCGAGCCAGGACCGCGTGGCCGACGTGTCGGCGCACGTCGACGAAGCCGTGCACGAAGTGCGCACCGTGCAGGCCTACGTGCACGAGGAGCAGGACCGCGCGGACTTCGCGCGCCACGCCGAGGCCGCCTACGCCGCGGCGGCGCAGCGCATCGGCCAGAAGGCCTTCCTCATCGCCGCGGTGCTGCTCATCGCGTTCTGCGCGGTCGGCGTGATCCTGTGGGTGGGCGGGCACGATGTGATCGCCGGGCGCATGAGCGCCGGGGAACTGGCGGCCTTCGTGTTCTATGCGGTCGTGGTGGCGACCGGCGCGGGCACAGTGTCCGAAGTATGGGGCGAGATCCAGGGCGCCGCGGGCGCGAGCGAGCGCCTGTTCGAGCTGCTCGATGCGCGGCCGGAAATCGTTGCGCCGGCCGAGCCGGCACCGGCGCCACTGGCGCCGCGGATCTTCGAGTTCGACAACGTGACTTTCTCCTACCCTGCGCGCCCTGCCTCGCCGGCGCTTGCCGGCTTCACGCTGCGCCTGGCGGCGGGCGAGCACGTGGCCCTGGTGGGGCCTTCGGGCGCCGGCAAGAGCACTGTGCTCGCGCTGCTGCTGCGCTTCTACGACCCGCAGGCGGGCGCGATCCGCATCGACGGCGTGGACCTGCGCAAGATGGAGCCGCGCGCGCTGCGCTGCCTGATGGCGGTGGTGCCGCAGGAGCCGGTGATCTTCGCCGCCAGCGTGCTCGACAACGTGCGCTACGGGCGGCCCGGCGCGACCCGCGCAGAGGTGGAACTTGCCTGCGAGCAGGCGTTCGCCACCGAGTTCATCGCGCGCCTGCCGCAGGGCCTGGACACGCCGCTCGGGGAGCGGGGCGTCACGCTCTCGGGCGGGCAGCGCCAGCGCCTGTCGATCGCGCGTGCGCTGCTCGCCGACCGGCCCTTGCTGCTGCTGGACGAGGCCACCAGCTCGCTGGACGCCGAGAGCGAGCGCATGGTGCAGCAGGCTCTGGAGGCGCTCGAGCGCGGCCGCACCACACTGGTGATCGCGCACCGCCTTGCCACAGTGCAACACGCCGACCGCATCGTGGTGCTGGAGCGCGGCGCCATCGCCGCGCAGGGCACGCATGCGGAACTGATGCGCCAGGGCGGGCTGTACGCGAGCCTCGCGCGCCTGCAGTTCCTCGACAGCGGGGCGGAGCGTATCGAGCGCGCGGCATGAGGTGGGCGGCGCTGCTGCTGCTGCTGTGCGCCGGCGCGCAGGCCGAGCCGCTCAAGGTCGGTTCCAAGCGCTTCACCGAGTCCTACATCCTCGGCGAGGTCATCGTGCGCGCGGCAGGCGATGCGCTGCACCGGCCCGGCCTGGGCAACACCGGCATCCTCTACGCGGCGCTGCGATCCGGTTCGATCGACCTCTATCCGGAGTACACGGGCACCATCGCGAAGGAGATCCTCAAGCTGGGCGGCGATCCCGCCCTGGCGGATCTGAACCGGGCGCTTGCCCCGCTGGGCCTGGGGGTCGCGGTGCCGCTCGGCTTCAGCAACGGCTATGCGCTCGCGATGCGCGAAGAGCGCGCGCAGGCCCTCGGCGTGCGCTCGCTCGGCGACCTGGCGAAGCATCCGGCGCTGAAGCTCGGCCTGTCGCAGGAGTTCATCGGCCGCGCCGACGGCTGGCCCGGACTGAAAGCCGCCTACCGGCTGCCATTTGCCGCGCCTTCCGGCCTGGACCACGGCCTCGCCTACGAGGCCATCGCCGCCGGCAGGATCGACGTGATGGACATCTACACCACGGATGCCAAGATCGAGCGCTTCCAGCTGCGCGCGCTCGAAGACGACCGCAGGTTCTTCCCGCGCTACGACGCGGTGCTCCTCCACCGGCTGGACGTGCCGCTACGGTTCCCCGCGACCTGGACGAAACTGCAGGCGCTGGAACGGCGCATCGATCAAGAGACGATGATCCGGCTGAATGCGGCGGCGGAACTGCAAGGCAGGAGTTTCGCGGAAGCCGCCGCCATGCTGGACGCTGACGCGCCCGCGACTGGCCAAAGGACCTTCCTCAGGCTCCTCTTTGGCCCGGATTTCTGGCGCCTGACCGGCGAGCACCTGGTGCTGGTGCTCGTGTCGCTTGTCGCCAGCATCGCCGTGGGCGTGCCGCTCGGGGCGGCGGCGGCGAAGTGGCGCCGGCTGACGCAGCCGATCCTCGGCCTGGTCGGCGTGATCCAGACCATTCCGGCCCTCGCGCTGCTGGCGTTCCTTATCGCGCTGCTCGGCAGCATCGGCACCTTCCCCGCGCTGGTCGCGCTGTTCCTCTACGCGCTGCTGCCGATCGTGCGCAATACGCATGCCGGGCTGCTGTCCATCGGCAAGGGCATGCGGCAGGCCGCCCTGGCGCTCGGCCTTTCGCCGCGCGACCGGATGCTGCGCATCGAGCTGCCGCTCGCGCTACCGGCGATCCTCGCCGGCATCAAGACCTCCGCCGTGATCAATGTGGGCACGGCGACCATAGCCGCCTTTGTCGGCGCCGGCGGCTATGGCGAACGGATCGTGACGGGGCTCGCGCTCAACGATCATGCGATGCTGCTCGCGGGCGCTGCACCGGCCGCCGCGCTCGCGCTCCTGGTGCAGGGGGCGTTCGAGCTCGGCGAGCGGCGCTTCGGTTTCCCGCGCGAAGAACCGGCGCAGGGAAAGGTATGATGCGGGTCGCATTCGCGGCGCGCAGCGCCGGCAACTAGGGAAGATCCATGTCGCAGGTCATCGGAGTGCCGAGGGAAACGGCGGCGGGCGAGAAGCGCGTCGCCACGGTGCCGGAAGTCGTCGCGAAGCTCGTCAAGCTGGGTTTCCGCGTTGCCGTGCAGTCCGGCGCCGGCGACGCGGCGAACTTCGACGACGCCAGCTATCGTGCCGCCGGAGCCGAGGTGGTCGGCGACGCTGCCGCGCTCTGGGCGCAATCGGACATCGTCTTCAAGGTGCGCGCCCCCGCCCCGGAAGAGGTCGGGCTGGTGCGCGAGGGCCAGACCCTGATCAGCTTTATCTGGCCTGCGCAGAACCCCGACCTGATGCAACAGCTTGCGGCGCGCAAGGTGACGGTGCTGGCCATCGACGCGCTGCCGCGCATGCTCAGCCGCGCACAGAAGATGGACGCGCTCACCTCCATGGCCGGCATCACCGGTTATCGCGCCGTGATTGAAGCGGCGCACGCGTTCGGCCGCTTCCTCACCGGGCAGATCACCGCTGCCGGCAAGATTCCCCCGGCCAAGGTGTTCATCGCCGGCGCCGGCGTTGCCGGCCTGTCGGCGATCGGCACCGCCGTCGGGCTGGGCGCCATCGTGCGCGCCAACGACACCCGCGCCGAAGTCGCCGACCAGGTGGCATCGATGGGCGGCGAGTTCGTGAAGGTCGAGTACGCGGAAGAAGGCGCCGGCGGCGGCGGCTACGCCAAGGTGATGAGCGAGGGCTTCCAGAAAGCCCAGCGCGAGATGTACGCCAAGCAGGCAAGGGAGGTCGACATCATCATCACCACCGCCCTCATCCCCGGCAAGCCCGCGCCGCGGCTCATCACGGCGGAGATGGTGCAATCGATGAAGCCGGGCAGCGTGATCGTCGACCTGGCAGCCGAGCAGGGCGGCAACTGCGAGCTGACCGAGCCGGGCAAAGTCGTGGTCAAGCACGGGGTCACGATCATCGGCTACACCGACCTGCCGAGCCGCCTCGCGAGGCAGTCCTCCACGCTCTACGCGACAAACCTGTTCCGGCTGGCCGAAGAGCTCTGCAAGGCGAAGGATGGCGTCATCCACGTCAACATGGACGACGACGCCATTCGCGGCCTGACGGTAGTGAATGAGGGCAGCGTCACCTGGCCGCCGCCGCCGCTCAAGCTGCCGGTACCGGCGGCGAAGCCCGCCGCCAAACCTGCGCCGGCCGCAAAAGCCCATGGTCACGGCACCGGCGCGCCGGCTTCCGCGCGCTCGATCGCGATCCTGTTCGCGGTGGGCGCGCTGCTATTCTGGTTCATCGGCGCCTACGCGCCGGCAGCCTTCCTCGGCCACTTCACCGTGTTCGTGCTCGCCTGCTTCGTGGGCTACATGGTGGTGTGGAACGTCACCCCTGCGCTGCACACGCCACTGATGAGCGTCACCAACGCCATCAGCAGCATCATTGCCATCGGCGCGCTGGTGCAGATCGCGCCGCCGGCCTCCGGCGGCGGGCGCCCCGACGAGTTGATCCGCTGGATGGCGGTTGCCGCCATCGCGCTCACCTGCATCAACATGTTTGGCGGCTTCGCGGTGACGCGGCGCATGCTGGCCATGTTCCGCAGGTAGGGGGGCGCGGACATGACCGACGGACTGACCACCGCCGCCTACCTCGGCGCGGCCATCCTTTTCATCCTCAGCCTGGGCGGCCTCTCCAACCCGGAGACCTCGCGGCGCGGCAACCTGTACGGCATCGTCGGCATGACCATCGCCGTGCTCGCCACGGTGCTCGGGCCGCGCGTCGCCGCGGCCGGCATGCCGTGGATCATCGGCGCCATGCTCGCCGGAGGCGCGATCGGCCTGACCGCTGCAAGGAAGGTGCAGATGACGCAGATGCCAGAGCTGGTGGCGCTGATGCACAGCCTGGTGGGCCTTGCCGCCTGCCTGGTCGGCTACGCCAGCTACATCGACACGTTGATCACCTTCACCGGCGCGGAAAAGGCGATCCACGAAATCGAGATCTACGTCGGCATCCTGATCGGTGCGGTGACCTTCTCCGGCTCGGTGATCGCGTTCGGCAAGCTCTCGGGGAAGATCGGCGGCAAGCCGCTGCTGCTGCCCGCGCGACACTGGATCAACCTGGCCGGCCTGCTGGTGGTGATCTGGTGCGGCCGCGAGTTCATCCTTGCGTCGGGCATCCAGGCCGGCATGACGCCGCTCATCATCATGACGGTGATTGCGCTGCTTTTCGGCGTCCACATGGTGATGGCGATCGGCGGCGCGGACATGCCGGTGGTGGTGTCGATGCTGAACAGCTACTCGGGCTGGGCGGCCGCGGCCACCGGCTTCATGCTGTCCAACGACCTGCTTATCGTCACCGGGGCGCTGGTGGGCTCGAGCGGCGCGATCCTGTCCTACATCATGTGCCGCGCGATGAACCGCAACTTCGTGTCGGTGATCGCGGGCGGGTTTGGCACCGAAGCCGGCACACCCGCCGCCTCCGGTGCGGCACCGGCGGGCGAGGTCACGCCCATCCTGGCGGCGGAGACGGCAGAGCTGCTGCGCGACGCGAAGCAGGTGATCATCGTACCGGGCTACGG
>JANMUO010000097.1:0-25079 GCA_031391655.1 Betaproteobacteria bacterium | reverse complement strand
CGACTTGACCGCGTTCAGCCCGAAGCGGATCTTCCCCTCGACGACGGCGAAGTCGGTCTGCGACGTGTTCACGTCGGGCGCCGACGGCATGCGCGGCGCGGAGCTCGCAATCAAGCAGCGCGGCGGCATGGTCGCCGGCAGGAAGATCGTGCTGATCAAGGCTTCGTCCGACGCCAAGCCCGATGTCGCGGTGAACGCGACCAGGAAGCTCGTCGAGCAGGACAAGGTCGACATCATGGTCGGGCCGCTCTCGGGCGGCGAGGGCATCGCGGTCAAGGAATATTCCAAGACCCAGCCCAACATCACCTTCATCAACGGCTCCTCCGGCGCACAGGCCACCACGCTGGTCAACCCGTCGCCCAATTTCTTCCGCTTCAACACGGAAGGGGCGCAGTGGATGGTCGGCCTGGGCAAGGCGGCGCTGGACAAGGGATACAAGCGCGTGATGGTGATCGCCGAGGACAACGCCTTCCCGTACTCGCAGGTGCAGGGCTTCATGGCGGAGTACTGCCGTCTGGGCGGCAAGGTGCCGGTCAAGGCCTGGGTGCCGCTGGGCGGCAAGGACTATTCGTCGGTCATCGCCCGCATTCCGAACGACGTGGACGCGCTGGTGGTGGTGCTGGGCGGGGCGGATGCGGTGAACTTCCTCAACCAGTACGAGGCGGCGGGCGGCACCAAGCCGATGGTCGGCGGCTCGATCACGGTGAGCCAGGACGTGCTGAACTACAAGGGCAAGCGGCGCGATTCGCTGGTCGGCACCATTGCCGGCTCCCCGATCGCCGATGCCTTCGACGGCGCGGACTTCAAGGCCTTCGTTGCCGATTACCAGAAGAACTACCCAGTGTCTTCCGGCGCCTACCCGAGCCCGTCGCTGTTCGCGCTCGTGTACTACATCAACATGAAGGCGGCGCTGGACGGGCTGGACGCGGTCAAGGGCGATCTCTCTGGCGGGCAGGCGAAGTACCGCGAGGCCCTGCAGAAGATGACCCTGAAGACGCCAACCGGCGACGTCAGGCTCGACGGCAACCGCCAGGCGATCGGCTCCACCTTCATCACCGAAGTGGTGAAGGACAGCCAGGGCAACCTGACCAACAAGGTGCTGCGCCGCGTGGACGGCATCGACCAGATGCTGGGCATGAAGAAGGAAGAGTTCCAGATGGGCTCGCGCGACGTGCCCAATTGCCCGTAACACGCAACTAGCCAATGGCAACGGTCACCGACCTCCGTCCGCCGATCGCCTCGGGTGACGCCCTCCTGCTGGAGGGCGTCAGCCGGACGTTCGGCGCGCTGCACGCGATCGAGGACATCTCGTTCTCGGTCGCCGCGGGCGAGCGGCGGGCGGTGATCGGCGCCAACGGCGCCGGCAAGACGACCCTGTTCAATGTCGTGACCGGCGACTACCCGGCCTCGGCGGGCCGGGTGCTGTTCTTCGGCGAGGACGTGACCGCGATGCAGCCCCACGAGCGCATCCGCATGGGCCTGCGGCGCACCTACCAGTCCTCGCTCCTGTTCCGCGACCTCACGGTGCGGGACAACTTGTTCCTGGCGGCGCGCGGCATCGTGCGCGGCCGCTACAGCTTCCTGCGCCCGCGCGCCGCGCATCCGTCGCGCCGCGCCACGCAGGAGCTGCTCGAGCGGGTGCGCCTCGCGCACATCGCCGACCAGATGGTGTCCTCGCTCGCGCACGGCCAGCAGCGCCAGCTCGAAATCGGCATGGCGCTGGCCGGCGCGCCGCGCCTGATCCTGTTCGACGAGCCGGCGGCGGGATTGTCGCCGGCGGAGCGCGGTGAACTCGTCGCGCTGCTGCGCGCGTTGCCCGGGCACATGGGCTTCATCCTCATCGAGCACGACCTGGAGATCGCGTTGCGCGTGGTCGAGCGCGTCACCGTGCTGCACAACGGCCAGGTGCTGAAGCACGGCACCCCCGAGGAGATCGAGAACGACGCCGAAGTGCAGGCGATCTACATGGGAGGAAAGCACCACTGAACCCGATTTTGCACATCGAGAAGCTGGACGTGCACTACGGCCGCGCGCACGCGCTGCAGGAGGTGTCGCTCGAGCTCAAGCGCGGGGTGCTCGCCGTGGTGGGCAAGAACGGCATGGGCAAGACCACGCTGTGCAACGCGATCACCGGGCTGATCGAAGCCAAGGGCAGCGTGCGCCTCGCGGGCGAGGAGATCCTCGGCCTCTCTCCGAACGTGATCACCGGCAAGGGCATCGGCTACGTGCCGCAGGGCCGGCGCGTGTGGCCTTCGCTTTCTGTGGACGAGCACCTGCGGCTGGCCGTGGGCGGCAACAAGGGCCCCTGGACGGTGCAGCGTATCTACGCCACCTTCCCGCGCCTGGCCGAGAGGAAGGGCAACGGCGGCGCGGAGCTCTCCGGCGGCGAGCAGCAGATGCTGGCCATCGGCCGCGCGCTGCTGTTCAACCCCAAGCTGCTGGTGATGGACGAGCCCACCGAGGGCCTCGCCCCGGTGATCGTGCAGCAGGTGGCCGCGATGTTGAAGTCGCTTGCCGCCGATGGCGAGATCTCGGTGCTGCTCATCGAGCAGAACCTGGGCGTGGCGATCGATGTCGCCGATACCATCGCCGTGATGGTCAACGGCCGCATCGCGCGCTCGATGCCGTCCGCCGAGCTCGCCGCCGACCGCGAGCTGCAGCAGCGCCTGCTCGGCGTGCGCTCGGGCGGCGACGAGGAGATCATCGCCGAGCAACCTGCGCCGACGATGCAGGAAACGGTCATCTACACGGTGCAGCGCGCCGCCGATTCCGTGGTGCAGGAGGAGGAGCGCAGCCTGCGCGGCTTTACGCGCTGGGGCGCGGCGCCGGTGGACCGGCCGGCGGTGACGCCGGCACAGGAGCAGGCGCCGGAGCGCGAAGCCCGCGTCGTTGAATTCCCGGTGGCGCACAACTACGAGCGCGCCGCCTACGTCGCCGGCACCTTCGACACCAAGGGCAAGGAACTCTTCTACCTGCGCAATTGCCTGGACAAGCTCGGATTGCGCACGGTGACGGTGGACCTCGCCACTTCGGGCAAACCGTCGCCGGCGATGGTGCATCCGCGTGAAGTGGCGCGGCATCATCCGAAGGGAGAATCCGCCGTGTTCACCGGCGATCGCGGTTCCGCGGTGACCGAGATGGCGGTGGCCTTCGAGAATTTCGTGACGCGCCGGCGCGACCTGGGCGGCGTCATCTCGGCGGGCGGCTCCGGCGGCACCGCGCTTGCCACGCGCGCGATGCGCAGGCTGCCGGTGGGACTGCCCAAGGTGATGGTCTCCACCGTCGCCTCCGGCGACGTGCGTCCCTACGTCGGCCCGGCGGACATCTGCATGATGTACTCGGTCACCGACGTCTCGGGCATCAACCGCATCTCCGAGCGCGTGCTGGCCAACGCCGCGCACGCGCTTGCCGGCATGATCGCGCACGCGCGGCCGGCCGATTCGAAGTCCGACACCAAGCCCGCCATCGGGCTGACGATGTTCGGCCTCACCACGGCTTGCGTACAGGCGGTGACGAAGCAGATCGAGGAAAAGTACGACTGCATCGTGTTCCATGCCACCGGCACCGGCGGGCAGTCGATGGAAAAGCTCGCCGAGTCGGGCCTGCTGCAGGCGGTGATCGACGTCACCACCACCGAGATTGCCGACGAGATCGCGGGCGGGGTGCTCTCGGCCGGCCCGGAGCGGATGGACGTGTTCGCCCGCGTGCGCATTCCGTACGTCGGCTCGTGCGGCGCGCTCGACATGGTGAACTTCTGGGCCTGGGACACGGTGCCCGAGCGTTACCAGGGCCGCCGCCTTTATAAGCACAACCCGAACGTGACGCTGATGCGCACCAGCGCGGAAGAGTGCGCGAGGATCGGCCGCTTCATCGCGGAGAAGCTCAATCGCATGGAGGGCCCGGTGCGCTTCCTCATTCCCGAGGGCGGCCTCTCGGGGCTGGACGCGCCGGGCAAGCCGTTCTGGGATCCGGCCGCCGACAAGGTCCTGTTCGACGCCATCGCCACGAACTTTCGCACGGGGACGGACCGCAGGCTCATCCGCCTGCCGCACCACATCAACGACCAGGCGTTCGCCGACGCGCTGGTCGCCGCCTGCAACGAATTGAAGCAACCGGGGAGAACGGGCGCATGGCCCGCATCAAACGCCAGGACATCCTGAAGAAGTTCCGCGCCATGATCCGGCGCGGCGAGCCGATCATCGGCGGCGGCGCCGGCACGGGGCTGTCCGCCAAGTGCGAGGCGGCCGGCGGCATCGACCTCATCGTGATCTACAATTCCGGACGCTACCGCATGGCGGGGCGCGGGTCGCTCGCCGGCCTGATGCCCTATGGCAACGCCAACGACATCGTGCTGGAGATGGCGCGCGAAGTGCTGCCGGTGGTGAAGAACACCCCAGTGCTCGCGGGGGTCTGCGGCACCGACCCGTTCATGATCCGCGACGATTTCCTGCGGCGCATCGGGGAGCTCGGATTCTCCGGCGTGCAGAACTTCCCGACGGTGGGCCTGTTCGACGGCGTGATCCGCCGGCAGCTGGAGGAGACCGGCATGAGCTACGCGCTGGAAGTGGATACGATCCGCGCAGCCGCGCAGCTCGACCTGCTGACCACGCCTTATGTGTTCTCCGAGGAGAACGCACGCGACATGGCGAAGGCCGGCGCCGACATCCTCGTGTGCCATCTCGGCCTCACCACGGGCGGCGCGGTCGGCGCGGAAACCGCGCTGGCTCTCAAGGACTGCGTGCCGCTCATCGATTCCTGGTCGGCAGCGGCGCGCAAGGTCAGAAATGACATCATCGTGCTGTGCCACGGCGGGCCGATCGCCACGCCCAAGGACGCGCAGTTCATCCTGAACAACTGTCCCGGCTGCAACGGCTTCTACGGCGCCTCCAGCATGGAGCGCCTGCCCGCCGAAATCGCACTCACGGAAACCACCCGCAAGTTCAAGCGCATCAAAGCAAGGAGAGCGTCATGAGCGGAACCCAGTTCGGTCAATTCATCCTCGGCCTCGTCGTCGTCGCGATCGTCGTAGCCATCGCGGTCTGGCTGCTGCACTGGCTGTACCTGCGCTCGTCGAAGGAGCGCGCCTTCGTGCGCACCGGCTTCGGCGGGCAGAAAGTGGTGATGAATGGCGGGGCCTTCGTGCTGCCGATCGTGCACGAGGTGATCCCGGTGAACATGAACACCCTGCGCCTGGAGGTGTCGCGCGGGCGCGACAAGGCGCTGTTCACCAAGGACCGCATGCGCGTGGACGTGGTGAGCGAGTTCTACGTGCGCGTGCAGGCGGCCGAGGCGGCGATCTCGGCGGCGGCGCAGACGCTCGGCCAGCGCACCATGCAGCCCGACACGCTGAAGGAGCTGGTCGAGGGCAAGTTCGTCGACGCGCTGCGCACCGTGGCCGCCGAGATGACCATGGAAGAGCTGCACGAGAAGCGCGGGGAGTATGTAAAGCGCGTGCGCGGGGTCGTGGCTGCCGACCTTCTGCAAAACGGCCTGGAGCTGGAGACCGTGTCGCTCACGCAACTCGACCAGACGGCGATGGAGTTCTTCAACCCGTCCAATGCCTTCGACGCCGAGGGCCTGACCAAGCTCACCGAGACCATCGAGTCGCGCAAGAAAAAGCGGAACGACATCGAGCAGGACACGATGATCCAGATCCGCAACAAGAACCTGGATACCGAACGCCAGGCGCTGAACATCGACCGCGACCTGGAGACGGCGCGCCTCGCGCAGGAGCGAGAGCTGGAGGTGCAGCGCGCGACGCAGCGCTCCGACGTGGCGCGCGAGAAGGCGAATAGCGAGCAGGAGTCGGAACGCGCGCAGATCACGGCGCGCGAGGCGGTGGAGCGCGCGCGCATCGCCTCCGAGCGCGCGGTGGAGGAGGCGAGGATCTCGCGCGAGAGCGGGGTGCAGCAGCTGGAGATCGAGAGCAGGAAGAACGTCGAGCTCGCCGAGCAGCTGCGCGCCATCGCTGTGGCGGAGAAATCCAAGGCGCAGTCGGAGGCGCAGGCCGCGGCCGACCAGGCGCGCGCACTGGCGGTGACGCAGGAGGAGCGCGTGTTCACCGCGCGCGAGACCGAGATGGCCGAACGCCGCAAGGCGATCGACCTGATCGCCGCGTCGCAGGAGGCTGAACGCGAGGCACTGCGCCTGACGGTCGCCGCCGGGGCGGAGAAGTCCGCGGCCACCGACCGCGGCGCGGCGGTGCGCATGGAGGCCGAGGCCGAGGCGGACGCCGACAAGGTGCGCTCGATCGCCGCCAAGATCCGCCACGAAGTCGAGGCCGAGGGCACGAGCCTGATGAACAAGGCGCAGAACCTCCTCACGCCGGAAGCGCGCCAGTCGGCGATGCGCCTGCGCCTCATCGACAAGCTGGAAGGCATCATCCGCGAGTCGGGCAAGCCGATGGAGCGCATCGAGAGCATCAAGATCCTCCAGGTGGACGGCCTGGGCGGCGGCGGGGGCGGCGGCAGGGGCGACAACGGCAACGGCAATTTCGCCGACGGCGTGGTGAACTCCGCGCTGCGCTACCGCGCGCAGGCACCGCTGGTGGACCAGCTGCTGCGCGAGATCGGCGTGGAGTCCGGCGACGTCGGCCAGGCCGCGCGCGGCCTGCTTGCCGCGGGGGGCGTGGCGGCCATCGCCGACAAGGCGGGTAGCACCAAGTGATCAAGGTCTACTCTTCGAGCGTCATTGAGGCGCCCGCCGAGGCCGTGTGGGCGCAGGTGCGCGACTTCAACGGCTTGCCGAAGTGGACGCCGTTTGTCGCCGAGTCGCGCATCGAGGCAAACCTGCCGGCGGACAAGGTCGGCTGCGTGCGCAACTTCCGCCTGAAGGACGGCGGCGTGATCCGCGAGCAGCTGCTCACGCTGTCGGACTACGACTACGAGTGCAGCTACTCGATCCTGGAGAGCCCGATGGGCGTGGAGAACTACGTCGCCACGTTGAAGCTCACGCCGGTGACCGACGGCAACCGGACGTTCGCCGAGTGGTGGGCGGAGTTCGACTGCGCGCCGGAGAAGGAACGGGAACTCGCACAGGCCATCGGCCAGGGCGTGTTCCAGGCCGCCTTCGACTCCCTTAAGTCCCTGCTGAAAAAATAGGGACAGACCCTATTTTCCACATTGTGAAAAATAGGGTCTGTCCCTATTTATGATTCGGGTCACGCGTTCCGCAGTCATTGATGCGCCCATCGGGCGGGTGTGGGAAGTTCTGCGCGACTTCAACAGCCACTCGGCGTGGCACCCGGCGGTGGGCGAATCGAACATCGAGCGCAATGAGCCCGCCGACCAGGTCGGCTGCGTGCGCAATTTCTTCCTCAAGGACGGCAACCACATCCGCGAGCAGCTGCTCGCGCTTTCGGACCGCGACTACGTCTCCACCTACTGCATCCTGGACGCGACGCTGCCGATGAAGAATTACGTCGCCACGGTGCAACTGAAGCGCGTCACTGATGGCGATCGCACCTTCTGGCACTGGCAGTCGACCTTCGACGTGCCCAAGGGGCGCGAGAAAGAGTTCTCCGACCTCGTGGGCAATGGTGTCTATGAAGGCGGATTCGCTGGCCTGCGGTCCTTCCTGCGCCGGCCCGGCGCACGCGCGGCGCCTTCGGCAGCGGCTGTCCAGGCCCAGGCTGTCGTGGCCACAGCGTTCGGAGGTCCCGAAGTCCTGCGCTACCAGGCGGTGCAGTCCGCTTCGCCCGGGCCTGGCGAAGTGCGCATCCGCCAGACGGCGGTGGGCGTGAACTACATCGACGTCTATGTGAGGAAGGGCTTGTACCGCATGATCGAGCCGCCGGCGGCGATCGGCATGGAGGCGGCCGGCGTGGTGCTGGACGTCGGCGACGGCGTGGGGCACCTGCTGCCGGGCGACCGCGTGGCCTACGCCTGCCCGCCGCCCGGGGCCTATGCCACGGTGCGCACGATGAGCGCCGACCAGCTCGTGGTGCTGCCCGACCATGTGGACGACGAAACGGCGGCGGCGGTGATGCTGAAAGGCATGACCGCGGAGTACCTCCTGCATCGCACCTTCCGCGTGCGGCCCGGGCAGGCGGTGCTGGTGCACGCGGCGGCGGGCGGCGTCGGCTTGTTCCTCTGCCAGTGGGCGAAGGCGCTTGGCGCGAAAGTGATCGGCACGGTGTCGAGCGACGACAAGGCGCGCCTCGCGCGTGCCAACGGCTGCGAGTTTCCGATCGTGACGCGCGACTACCGCTTCGCGCGGGAGGTGAAGAACCTGACCAACGGCCGCGGCGCCGACGTGATCTACGACGGCCTGGGCCGCGCGGCGGCGGCGGAGAACCTGGAGGCGCTCGCTGTCACCGGCCACTGGGCGTGCTACGGCCAGGCGAGCGGGCCGCAGGACGCGCTGCCCGACCTGGGAGCGAAATCGGGCACGCTGTCGCGCCCGGTGCTCTTTCACTACACCGCGCAGCGTCCGATGCTCGAGGAAATCGCGCGCAATACCTTCGAGGCACTGAAGAACGGCACGCTGCGCGTGGAGATCCGCCACCGTTTTCCGCTCTCCGCCGCGGCGGAGGCGCACCGCGAGCTGGAAGCGCGGCGCACCACCGGACCGATCGTCCTGCTTCCCTAGAACGCCCCCATCGCCAGGCCCGCCGCCATCGCCGCACCGAGTTCTTCGCAGGCGGCGAGCTGTTCGGGCTTGAGTTCCTTCACCACGACGATCGGCTCGCCGATCTTCTTCAGCCGCAGCCCGGTGACGATGCGCTCCACCGAGGTCACCGCACCGCTGCCGTCCTGGCCGGCGCCGACGAAGAGCGCCCAGGGCCGGCCCTCCACCTTGCCCTCGCAGGCGTAGAAGATGCGCTCGAGGAAGTCCTTCATCATCCCCGACATGTAGCCGAAGTTCTCCGGCGTGCCGAGGATCAGGCCGTCGGCGGCGAGCACGTCCTCGGGCCCGGCCTCGGCGCAGCGCTTCATCACCACGCGCACGCCTTCCTCGCTGCGCGCGCCGCGCTCCACGGCCTCGGCCATCTGCGCGGTCTTCACGCCGCCGGTGTGGAAAACGATGAGGAGGGTTTTCATGGAGTCTTGTGCACCCACGGGAGCGGGATGCGTTATTGCGATTGTCGCGCGCTTTACGGGCCGAATTATAGTAGCTACAATAAATGGATCGCCTCGAATTCGACGCACGCAAGGACCTCGCCAATCGCGCCAAGCACGGCATCGCGCTGGCGCGCGCGGTGGACTTCGAGTGGGATACCGCCCGCGTCGAGCCCGATGCGCGTCGCGAATATGGCGAGCCGCGCTACAAGGCGACCGGGTTTCTCGATGGACGATTGCACTTGCTCGTTTTCACGCCGCGCCGGGCTGTGCTGCGGCTGATCGGTCTGCGCAGGGCCAACCAGAGGGAGCGACGACGCTATGGGCAGGAAACGCAAGCCGGACAACATTAGCCGGGCGGATTGGGACGACGCCGAGATCCCCGAGTTGACAGCGGAGGACTTTCGCCGCATGCGTCCGGCCCGCGAAGTCCTGCCTAAGCTAATCGGCGCCAAGGCGGCGGCCGAACTTCTGCGGCCGCGCGGACGGCCACGCAAAGATCATCCCAAGGCGCAGGTCACCTTGCGCCTGGACGCGGAAGTCCTGGATCATTTCAAGTCCGGCGGCGCGGGCTGGCAGACGCGCATCAACATGGCGCTGAAGCGCGCTGTCGCGAAGGCGCGCTAATTCAGGCGGCGAGCCGGCTCGCCGGATCCTGCCGGTAGAACAGCTTGAGCTGCTCGTACACGTCGGGATAGCGCCGCCGCGTCTCGTTCGGCTTCTCGAAGAATGCCTCGCTGATCACGGCGAAGAACTCTGCCGGGGCCTCAGCCGCATAGGCGTCGAGCCAGGTTTCCTTCTCCCGGTCCACCGCGTCGCAGAATCCCTCGTAGGCGATGCGGAAGGTTTCCTCCCACGCGCGCCGGTCCATGCCGGAGTGCAGCGGCGGCATGCCGTCGGCCTCGCCACTGGCCATGTCGAGCTTGTGCGCGAACTCGTGGATCACCACGTTCATGCCGGGGGCGTTCTTCGCGGCATCCCAGGACAGCACCACCGGGCCGCCCTGCCAGGATTCCCCCGCGCGCTCGTCGTCGAACTCGTGCACCACGCCATGATCGTCGGTCTCGGTGACGCGCACCCTGAAGTCGCCGGGATGCACGACGATCTCGCTCCAGACGTCATAGCGGTCCAGGCCCAGGTGGAGCACCGGCAGGCAGGCCTGCACCGCGATCGACAGGCGCATGGCGTCGTCCAGCTCGAGCCCCTGCGCGCCGGAGAACTCCTTCTCCACCAGCAGCAGCAGCGACAGGGACTTCAGGAGCTGCGTCTCCTCGCGCGACAATCCTCGCAGGAAGGGCAGCGACTGCGTCACTGAGCGCCATAGCGCCTCGTCGATGCGCTGGTGCGCCAGCAGGCGCCGGCGGCGCCAATTCCTGAGCCATCCCATGGTCGGCCGATACAATACACACATGGTTTCGGTCGTCCACTCAGTTGCGTTGCAGCATCCGCAGGACCGCGCCGCCGCGCTCGAGCCGCTCGCCGAAGGCCTGGCGGGGGAAGAGCGCGCGCTGCTCGCGCGCGCGCTCGAATTCGCCGAGCCGCTGTATGCCGGGCAGGCGCTGTCCACCGGCGAGCCGGTGTGGCCGCACGCGCTCGGGCTGGGCGCGAGCCTCGCCGCCATCGGCGCGGACCCGGCGGCGCGCATTGCGGGCGTGCTCTTCGCCGCGCCCAAGTACCTGGGCGAGCGCGGCCACGAGCAGCTCGGCGTGCGCTTCGGCGCCGAAGTGGCGGGCCTCGCCGCGGGCGTGGAGAAGCTCTACCAGCTGCGCGTGCTGACGCGCGGCGGCGGGGTGCAGCAGACCGAGACGCTGCGCAAGATGGTCCTCGGCATGGTGGAGGACGTGCGCGTGGTGCTCATCCGCCTGGCGAGCCGCACGCAGACGCTGCGCTGGTTCGCCAGGCATCCGAGCGCCGAACGCGAGGCCTATGCGCGCGAGACGCTCGACATCTACGCGCCGCTCGCCAATCGCCTGGGCGTGTGGCAGTTGAAGTGGGAGCTGGAGGACCTGTCGTTCCGCTTCCTCGAGCCCGAGGTGTACAAGCGCACCGCGAAGATGCTGGATGAGCGCCGCATCGAGCGCGAACAGTACATTGCCGGGGCCATGGCGGCGCTCGCGCGCGAGCTCGCGGCGGCCGGCGTCAAGGGCGAGGTCAGCGGCCGCCCCAAGCACATCTATTCGATCTGGAACAAGATGCGCGTGAAGGGCCTCGATTTCGAGCAGCTGCACGACGTGCGGGCGCTGCGCGTCATCGTGCCGGACGTGAAGGATTGCTACGCGGCGCTCGGCGTGGCGCACAACCTGTGGGCGCCGATCGCCCGCGAGTTCGACGACTACATCTCGCGCCCCAAGGACAACCTCTACCAGTCGCTGCACACCGCGGTGATCGGCCCGGGCGGCAAGACGCTGGAGGTGCAGATCCGCACCGAGGAAATGCACCGCCACGCCGAACTGGGCGTCGCCGCGCACTGGCGCTACAAGGAGGCGGGCAAGGCGACGCGCGCCGACAGTGCCTTCGACGACAAGATCTCCTGGTTGCGGCAGCTGCTCGCGTGGCGCGACGAAGTCGCCGACAGCGGCACCTGGGCGGAGAAAACACAGCGCGCGGCGCTTGACGACACGATCTACGTCGTCACCCCGCAAGGCAAGGTGGTGGACCTGCCCGCCGGCGCGACGCCGGTGGATTTCGCCTACGCGCTGCATACCGACCTCGGCCACCGCTGCCGCGGCGCGAAGGTGGAAGGGCGCATCGTGACCCTGGACACGGCCTTGAAGAGCGGGCAGCGCGTCGAGATCACCGTCGCCAAGTCGGGCGGGCCGTCGCGCGACTGGCTGAATCCCGAGCTCGGCTTCCTGAAGAGCAGCAAGGCGCGCGCCAAAGTGCGCCACTGGTTCAACCTGCTGGAGGGTGGCCGCGAATCCGAGCCGCCGCCGCGGGCGAAGCTGGTGGCGCCGGCGCCCGCCGCGGCGCCGAAGAAGCGCAAGTCCGCGGCCGCCGACAGCGGCATCCTGGTGGTGGGCATGGACCGTCTGCTGACGCAGCTCGCCAAGTGCTGCAAGCCGGTGCCGCCCGACCCGATCCGCGGCTTCGTCACGCGCGGGCGCGGCGTTTCCATCCATCGCGCCGACTGCGCGAGCCTGAAGCGCCTGGCGGAGAAGGATGCCGAGCGCCTGCTCGAGGCGCAGTGGGGCGGCGCCGCGGGCGCCTACAGCGTCGACATGGTGGTGACCGCCAACGACCGTCCCGGCCTGTTGCGCGACATCGGCGACGCACTCGCGCGCGAGAAGATCAATGTGACCGCGGTGCGCACGCAGAGCCGCGACGAGCTGGCCTACATGCGGTTTTCCTTCGAGGTCGGCGACCTTGGGCAGTTGAAGCGCGCCTTCGCCGTGGTGCGCGACGTGCAGGGGGTGTTGCGGGTGGCGCGGGGTTGACGCGGTTTCACTGAAGCGTCACCGATCCGTCACGACGGTTTCATCCGCGGGGGCGAGCATGCGCGCCCGTGAAGCCCATCCTTCTCGCTGTTCCACTCTTGCTGTTCGCCGGCGACGCGCTCGCCTGGGGACTGCAGACGCACCTGTATTTCGCGCAGCAGATGCTGTTCGCGGTCCCGCTGCTCGATCCGGAGCTGCGGCGGGCGGCAGTGAGGTTCCCGCGCCTGGTGCTCGCCGGCGCGTGCCTGCCCGACCTGGCGCTCGCCGGTGGCGCGCTGGGCATCCGCCTGTTCCGCGGCACGCACCAGTGGGCGACGCTGCGCCGGCTCGCCGCCGCGCGCTGCGACGAAGAGCGCGCGCTGGCGCTGGGTTACGCGAGCCACCTGGTGGCCGACGTGGTGGCGCACCACCGCTTCGTGCCCGAGCACGAGCGGCGCGTGGCCGACGTGGCGCACGCCACGCATGCACTGTGCGAGTGGGCGATGGATGACTACCTCAGGCCCTGGGTCTGCGCCGTACCCGGTGCGCTGCTGCAGGCGGAGCGCCGGCCGCTGGCGCAGTTCGTCTCGAGGCGCTGGCGCTGCAGTGAGCCGCTTGCGCTGCGCGCCATCGACTGGCTTTCCGGCGCCGACCGCCTGCTGCGCGCGGCGCGCATCCCGCGATTGTGCGGCGCGGTGCTGCGCTTCGTGGATCGCAGCCTCGCGCCGCGCTTCGACGCCTATGTGCGCGAGACTTCGGCGGCGCTCGCCCAGGTCGGCCCGGCGCTCGAAGGACTCCAGCCAGCGGGCGAGCCGGAGGCCGACCCGGACAGCGCGGGCGCCTCCTGGTGCGCCGGCAAGCTCGCGCCGCCGCAGACCCTGCTTTGAACCGCGGCGTGCGCGAGCCGCGCCGCTAGTTTCCTGTTGCGTCCTGCCTGGTCCGTAGGACCGCAGTCACGCACCTGTACGACAAGACCCGAAACCGCCGCGATCGCCCAAAGCGATTGCCCGAGCGTAGCGTCGCCGACGAAGGCGGCAGCCGCGCAGCGCCGGCCGTCGGCTTCTCGGTAACCGAGCGCCAGCGCGCGTACCGGATGGCCGCCTCGCACCGCGGGCTCGAACAGCGCTGGCTTGAAGGGGAGAACCCCGGTGCCGTCCGTACTCGTGCTTTCAGGGAACGCGGCAACCGATGCGCCGCGGGCAAGCAGCGCCGCCACTTCGGCATTCGTGCGCAACAGGTCCCGGCAGGCGCGCCGTTCGATGAACAGGGTGCCATTGCGCTGGAGCAGCCAGCCGAGCAGCGGCCAGCGCCTGACTTCGACTTTGGCGACAAACGTCGCGTCGAACAGCGCGCGCAGCGCCACCGCGTCCAGCCAGGAAACGTGATTGGCGACAACGAGGCTTCCGGGGGCGATCTGCAGCGCGCCGGCGTCGACGTGGATGCCAAGAGCGTCGAGCATTCCGCGGGCCCAGGCGCGTCCGCTCGGCCGCAACAACAGCGAGGCGAGATGCAAGCCCACGCGCAGCAAGCGCAGGGCGCGCTTCAAGCGATGGCGATGGAAGCGCTGGCCACCAGCGCGCCAATCGCCGCGCCGGCGAACACGTCGCTCGGGTAGTGCAGGCCGAGCACCACGCGCGAGGCGGCGGTGAGCAGCGTGAACGGCACGAGCAGCGGCGCGAGCCACGGCCAGTACTCCAGCGCGACCAGCGTGAAGGCGACCGCGTGCAGCGTATGGCCCGAGGGAAAGCTGAAGGCATCCAGCGGGATGGTGCCGGCCGACACACGCGGTAGCGCCTCGTAGGGGCGGGGGCGCAGCGTGGTTCTCTTGAGCATCTTGTAGGCCGCGGTGCAGACCAGGCCCACGAACATCATGTGCAGCACCGGCAGCGCCTCCTCGCGTGGCGCGCGTAGCAGCAGCGCGAGCATCAGCGCATACCAGAAGATTCCATTGCCCAGCCAGCTGACCAGCCGCGACAGCTGCAGCAGCGACCGGTAGTGCAGCCAGCGGTTGGAGCGCTGGCAGACGCGCTCGTCCCAGCGCTGCAGCCGCTCGAGCGCGCCATCAAGCCGCGGCATGCGCCGCCTCCCGGCGCTCAGGCGGGGAGTGCGCGGTGTCGAGCAGCACGGCTTCGAAATCGGCGGTGATCCGCTCCCAGCTGACCGGTGCGACGGCGGCGCGGGCGGCGCGCCCGAGCGCACGCACCAGGGCAGGGTCGCGCGCCAGCTGTTCGGCCAGCGCGATGAAACCGGCGCGGTCGCCGGATTCGGCCAGCAGCGCGGAGCGCCCGTGCGCCAGGTGCTGGCGCGCTGCGGCGTACCGGTACGCGACGACCGCGAGGCCGCTCGCAGCAGCCTCCAGCGTGACGTTGCCGAAGGTCTCGGTCACGCTGGGGAACAGGAACACGTCGGCGGAGGCGTAGTGCGCCGACAGTTCGCCGTTCACCAGCCGGCCGGCGATGACGCTGCCGGTATTGGCCTTGCGCAGCTCGGCAATCATCGGTCCGTCGCCGACCAGCACCAGGCGGGTGGCGGGACTGGCGCGGCGCATCGCCTCATAGGCCTCGAGGACCAAAGGAAAATTCTTCTCAGGCGCGAAGCGGCTGACGCACAGGGCCACCAGGTCGTCCTCGCCGGCGCCCCATTGCGCGCGCAACGCCGCGCGGCGTTTTTCCGGCGCAAAGGTCTTCGCATTGACGCCGCGGCCGACCACGCGCAGGCGCTCGAAGCCCAGGTGGCGCAATTCGTCCGCCATCTCGTCGGTGGGCACCATGGTGCAGTCGCAGCGGTTGTGGAAGTTGCGCAGCACCGCCGCCACCGGGCGCGCGAGCCACGCGACACCGTAGTGCTTGCTGTAGGCGTGGAAGTTGGTGTGGAAGTCGCTCGCCACCGGCAGGCCAAGCTGGCGCGCGGCCGCGAGGGCCGACCAACCGAGCGGGCCTTCGGTGGCGATGTGCACCACGTCGGGCCGGCGCTCGCGCCAGGCCCGCAGCAGCGCGCCCTTGGACGGCAGGCCCATCTTCAACTGCGTGTAGCGCGGGATCGGAATGCCGGGACGCAGCAGCTCCGCGTAGTTTGCGCCTGCAAGCGCGGTGTCGCCGGCGCCCTGGCGGGGCCGGACGAGCTGGATCGAATGGCCGAGTGCGCGCAGGCCCTCGGCCATCAGCGCGACGGTGCGCGCCACGCCGTTGACCTCCGGCGGGTAGGTCTCAGTGACCATGGCGATGTGCATGCGGCGCGCAGTGTCAGCGCGCCGCATGAAACTTCGATGAAGCTTTTGTGAGGGTTCGGTTACAGGCGTGGCAGAAGCACCAGCAGCCAGACCACCGCGACGGTGACCAGCGCCATCATCACCGCGGCGCTGCCCAGGTCCTTGGCGCGCTTGGCGAGGCGATGGTCGTCCAGCGAGACGCGATCCACGGTGGCCTCGATCGCCGAGTTGAGCAACTCGACCACCAGCACCAGCAGTACGCTGGCGGCGAGCAGGGCGCGCTCGACGCCGTCGTTGCCGAGCCACAGGCCCAGCGGCACCAGCACCGCGGCGAGCATCAGTTCCTGGCGGAACGCATCCTCGTGGCGCGCGGCGGCGGCGAAGCCTTCGAGCGAATAGCGCGTGGCGTTGATCACGCGCTGCAGCCCGGTCTTGCCCTTGAAGGGACTCTCGCCATCCATCGCGCGGCGGACTGTAGCACGCGCCGCTGTCACCGAGATTTCACCGTCGCGTCACCCCGGCGTCATGCGGCGAGCCCACAGTGCGCCGCGTCCAACCATTCGAAAGGGCGACTGCATGGACCGCATCGACGACCTGTTGTTGCAGCACCCGGGCAGCGAGACGCGCGCCCGGCGCCGGCTTTCCGTGGGCTTGGCGCGTTCGCCGCAGACCATCCGCGCTGCGCAGGCGCTGCGCTGGCGCGTGTTCGCCGAGGAAATGGGCGCGCGCCTGGAATCGCGCGAGCCCGGCATCGACCAGGACATCTTCGACGCGCATTGCGAGCACCTGGTGGCGCGCGACGAGGATACGGGGGAGGTTGTCGGCACCTACCGCATGCTGGCGCCGGCGGCTGCGCGCCGACTCGGCAGCTACTACGCGGAAACCGAGTTTGACCTCACGCGGCTGCGGCTGCTGCGCACGCGCATGGTGGAAGTGGGGCGCTCGTGCATCCATCCCGAGTATCGCAACGGCGCGGTGATCGGACTCCTGTGGGCAGGGCTGACGCGCTACCTGCTGACTCAGGGGCATGACGTTCTCGCCGGGTGCGCCTCCATGGGCATGGCAGATGGCGGCCACGCCGCGGCCGCCGTCTACAGGAGCCTGCGCGATCGGCACCTCGCGCCGGTCGAGTACCAGGTGTTCCCGCGCTGTCCCCTGCCCCTGGACCGCCTGGACTCGACGCTTGGCGGCGAGCCGCCGGCGCTGCTCAAGGGCTACCTGCGTGCCGGCGCGTGGATCTGCGGCGAGCCCGCCTGGGACCCGGATTTCAACACGGCGGATTTCTTCGTCCTGCTGCCGCTCGCCAACGTCGCGCCGCGCTACGCGCGGCACTACCTAGGACGGCGTGGCTAGAGTGAAGAGCAGTTCTTCCTGCGCCGAGCGCCGCCGCCCGCGGCGCGGCTTGACGCGCGCGTAGCCGCCGTCGGCGTCCATCGCCCAGGCCTGGCCGTTGTCGTCCAGGTACGGCTGCAGGCCTTCGCGCACCACGCGGCGCTTCAGTGCCGGGTCGAGCACCGGGAAGCACAGCTCGATGCGGCGGAAGAAATTGCGCCCCATCCAGTCCGCGCTGGCGAGATACACGTCCTCGGCGCCGGCATTGAGGAAATAGAAAACGCGCGAATGCTCGAGGAAGCGCCCGATCACCGAGCGCACGCGGATGTTCTCCGACAGCCCCTCGATCCCCGGCCGCAGCGCGCACACGCCGCGCACGATGAGGTCCACCTTCACGCCGGCCTGCGAGGCGAGGTACAGCTCGTCGATCACCTGCGGGTCGAGCAGCGCGTTCATCTTGGCGATGATGCGCGCCGGCTGGCCCTCGCGCGCGAGGCGCGCCTCGTTCTGGATGGCCGCGAGCACGCGCTTGTGCAGCGTGAACGGCGACTGCCAGATGTGCCTCATCTTGCCCGCGCGCCCCAGGCCGGTGAGCTGCTTGAAGACCTCGGCCACGTCGGCGCACAGCTCCTCGTTCGAGGTGAGCAGGCCGAAGTCCGTGTACAGCCGGGCGGTGCGCGGGTGGTAGTTGCCGGTCGCGAGGTGCACGTAGCGCCGCAGCACCTTGCCGGTCTCGGTGTCCTCGCGGCGCACGATGAGCGCCATCTTGGCATGCGTCTTGAGGCCGACCACGCCATACACCACGTGCGCGCCGACTTCCTCCAGCCGCGCCGCCCAGTTGAGGTTCGCCTCCTCGTCGAAGCGCGCCATCAGCTCCACCACCACGGTGACTTCCTTGCCGCGCCGCGCCGCGTCCACCAGGATCTCCATCAGCTCGGAGTCCGTGCCGGTGCGGTACACGGTCTGCTTGATGGCGATGACATTCGGGTCGGCGGCGGTGGTGCGGATGTAGTCGAGCACCGGCGTGAACGACTGGTAGGGATGGTGCAGCAGGATGTCCTGCTTCTTCAGCAGCTCGAACAGGTCGCTGCGCTCCTCGAGCGGCGCGGGCAGCCCGGGCTGGAACGGCGGGTACTTGAGGTCGGGCCGGTCCACGCGCTCGGGCACCTCGCGCAGCCGGTAGAGGTTCACCGGGCCCTCGACGCGGTAAAGGTCCTCGTCGCGCAGGCCGAACTGCTGCAGAAGGAATTCCACCATCGGCTGCGAGCAGTTGTCGGCCACCTCGAGCCGCACCGCGTCGCCGAAGTGGCGATGCAGCAGCTCGCCCTTGAGCGCCGTGTGCAGGTTCTTGATCTCCTCCTCGTCCACGAACAGGTCCGAATTGCGCGTGACGCGGAACTGGTAGCAGCCCAGCACCTTCATGCCGGCGAACAGCTCGTCCACGTGCGCGTGCAGGATCGAGGACAGGAAGACGAACGAGTGGTGCGCGCCGCCGACGTCGTGAGGCAGGCGGATGACGCGCGGCAGGGCGCGCGGCGCCTGCACGATCGCGGCGCCCGAGCTGCGCCCGAAGGCGTCGCGCCCCACCAGCTCGACGGCGAGGTTGAGGCTCTTGTTGAGCACCTTGGGAAACGGGTGCGCCGGATCGAGGCCGATCGGCGTGAGCACCGGCAGCAGCTCGCGAAAGAAATAGTCGCGGATCCACTGCTTCTGCGCCGCGGTCCAGTTCTCGCGACGCGGGAACACGATCCCCGACTCCGCCAGCGCCGGCAGCAAGACGTCGTTCAGCAGGCGGTACTGCTCGGCGACGATCGCGCGCGCCTCCTTGCCCACGGCCTCGAACACTTCCTGCGGGCCCTTGCCGTCGGGACCGGGCTCGGGCAGGTTGAGCTTGATCTGCTCCTTCAGCCCTGCAACGCGGATCTCGAAGAACTCGTCCAGGTTGGAAGACACGATGGTGAGGAAGTTCAGCCGCTCGAGCAAGGGCACGGAATCGTCCGCCGCCTGCGCGAGCACGCGCCGGTTGAACTCGAGCAGGCCGAGTTCGCGGTTCAGGTAATGCGCGGCGGGCAGGTCTCTCTTCATTGCGGGTGGCTGCGGGGAGGCAGCTCGCGGGAAGGGAGATTTTACGCCTCCCGCGCTACGGACAGGTGACATGTCTTGTGCTGCAACGGCCCTGTCACATTCCCCCGCTAGGCTGGGTCCCGCATGTCCGTGACGCAACCCCCTCATACCTCGAAGGATTACGACCAGCAGCTCGGCGAGGCGCACGCGCTCGTGCTGCAGATGGGCGCGCGCGTCGAGCGCCAGGCGGTGGACGCCCTCGAATGCCTGGCCTCGGGGTCGGTTGCGCTCATCGACCAGGTGCTGCGGCACGAAGTGGTGATCAATGCACTGGAGCGCTCGATCGACGAGCTGGCGAGCCACATCATCGCGCGCCGGCAGCCGGCGGCCAGCGACCTGCGGCTGCTGACGGCGATCCTGAAGGTGACCACCGACCTGGAGCGCATTGGCGACGAGGCAAAGAAGATCGCGCTGCAGGCGCGCCGCACGCGCGGCGAGGGCAGCGCCCGCCTGCCCCGGCAGACGGAGGTGCGGCGCATGGCGAAGGTGGTCTCCGGCATGCTGCGCCGGGCGCTGGATGCCTTCGAGCGGCTGGACCTTGCCGGCACCGCCGAGGTGGTGCGCCGCGACGTCGACGTGAATGATGCCTTCCGCGCCATCCTGCGCCAGCTCATCAGCTACATGATCGAGGACCCGCGCACCATCACGGCCAGCCTCGACCTGCTGTTCGTCGCCAAGGCGCTCGAGCGCATCGGCGACCACGCCAAGAACATCGCCGAACACGCCATCTACGCGGTGAAGGGCGCCGACGTGCGCCACGCCACGGTGGCCGAGATCGAGCAGGAACTGCGCGGCTAGGCTATTCTGGCCGCACCATGCCGCGCCCGGACACGCTGGCCGCGGTCGACCTCGGCTCGAACAGCTTTCACCTGCAGATCGGGCGCGTCGTCGACGGCCAGATCTATCCCCTGGATTCGCTTCGCGAGGTGGTGCGCATCGGCGCCGGGTTGACCGCCGACAAGCGCATCGACCGCGCCACGCAGGCGCGCGCGCTCGAGGCGCTGCGCAAGTTCGGCGAGCGCCTGCGCGGCTTTCCGCGCCAGGCCGTGCGCGCGGTGGGCACCAACACGCTGCGCGTGGCAAAGAACGCGCCGCAGTTCCTGCGCGAAGCGCGCCAGGAGCTGGGATTCCCGATCGAAGTGATCGCCGGCCGCGAAGAAGCGCGCCTCATCTACCTCGGCGTGGCGCATTCGATGCCGCCGGCGCCGCACCACCGGCTGGTGGTGGACATCGGCGGCGGCTCGACGGAGTTCATCGTCGGCGAGGGCATGGAGCCGCAGCTCACCGAGTCGCTCTACATGGGTTGCGTGAGCTACAGCCTGAAATTCTTCCCCGACGGCAGGATCGAGAAATCCCGGCTCAAGGCCGCCGAGCTCGCCGCGCGCCAGGAAGTGGCGGGCATCGCGCGCGCCTACCGCGCCGCCGGCTGGCAGGAAGCGGTGGGCTCGTCCGGCACCGCGCGCTCGATCGAAAATATCCTGCGCGAAAACGGCTACGCCGAGCAGGGCATCACGCGCGAGGGACTGGAGCGCCTGAGGAGCCTCCTGCTCAAGCAGGAGCGCGCCGACCCCGAGCGCATCCCCGGGCTGCGCGCCAACCGTGCGCCGGTGCTGCCCGGCGGGTTCGCCATCCTGAGCGCCGTCTTCGACGAGCTGGGGCTGGAGGCGATGGCGGTGTCCGAAGGCGCTTTGCGCCACGGCGTGCTCTACGACCTGCTCGGCCGCGTGCAGCACCGAGACATGCGCACGGCGACGGTGGCGCAGTTCGTGCGCCGCTACCACGTGGAAGGCGCGCAGTCCGAGCGCGTGCGGCGCCTCGCGCTGACGATCTACGACGCGCTGGCGCCGGGACGCGAGCACGAGGACGACCCCGACCGCCTGATGCTCGATTGGGCGGCGAGCCTAGCGGAGATCGGCCTGTCGATCGAGCACGCGCAGTACCACAAGCACTCCGCCTACGTGCTGCAGAACGCCGACATGCCGGGTTTTTCGCGCATGGAGCAGCAGCGCCTCGCGCGGATCGTGCTCGCGCACCGCGGCAAGCTGGGCAAGATGCACGACGCCGGGCTGGAGGCCGCGGACTGGCCGCTGGTGTTCTCGCTGCGCCTCGCCTCTCTTATCCTGCGCAGCCGCACCGAGGTCAGGCTGCCGCTGCTGCGCGTGGCGGGCGACCAGGGGGGCTTCGAGATCGAGCTGGCGCAGTCGTGGCTGGATGACAACCCGCTGTCGGCGGCCGCCCTGGAGGACGAAGCGGGACACTGGAAAGCCGTCGGCATGAAGCTCGCCGTGAGCGGTCTTTCCGACAAGAAAGTCTCGGTCCTGAGCCGGGGCTAGAGCAGGTCGGGCGCCACCACGGCGCGCACCACGACCTGGGCTTCGTCCTCCCGCACGCGGTTGGTCAGCCACCAGGCGCCGCCTTTCTTGATGCTCCAGCCGGAGGCCGTGCCGGAGACCAGTTGGGCCGCGGCGCGGCCAAGGTCCGGCTGGTGCCCGACGACCACCACGGCGTTCTTGCGGTCCGGCCAACCGGCGGCCGCGAGGATTTGCGCCACGGAAGCGCCGGGGGCGAGGGTCGCCACGGTCTTGAAGGGCAGGCCCAGCGCCTGCGCGGTCTCCTGCGCGCGCCGCGCCGGACTGGCGAGCACGACGAACTTGGCCGGCAGGCGCTGCAACAGCCACTCGGCCACGCGCGCGGCGTGCTTGTGGCCCCGGGGCGTGAGCCGGCGCTCGAGGTCGGGCGAGCCGTCCTCGGCTTCCGCGTGGCGCCACAGAATCAGGTCCATCTTCAGTTAAAATCCCGCCTTCGTTCCATCAGGCGCGTAGCTCAGCTGGTTAGAGCACTACCTTGACATGGTAGGGGTCGTTGGTTCGAGTCCAATCGCGCCTACCAACAATCAATGACTTAGGACAACCCTCTTACAGAAGTACAAAAAAAGCACGAAATCAGGGGGCCTAAATCGGGCTCTTTTGCCCTTGCCGTGCGCTCCGATCTCAGTGTGGATCGCTGTCTTGCCTAAGCGTTCCTGCCTCAATTCCCCGTTCGACGTTCCCGAGTTCATCGTTCCCGCCGGACTGAGCACACGAAGAGAAAACCCAGCGGAGTCGGTGTCGTGACTGCGGTGAGCGTGGAAAAGGGAAGGGAAGGCAAAGGACTGGACCGCCACGTTGGACGTCGTTCAGTGGGTTCATGCTGTCATTCACTTTTCGACTATGCATGCTAGGACGCCGCAAGTCAGCGGATCGCCTTAAGGCTAGTCCGCGTCCATCGCGTGTAGTAGGACCTCACAGAATCTCACCGGTTACCTCAACCTCGTCATTGTTCTGCTCGCTTTCGAGCATTGCCCGAAAATGGCTCGTCTGCCCTATCAACTAAACGGCGCGAAAGAAGCAAAGGCGACAGTAAGCAGGTTGATTGAGCTTGATTGCCTTCGGCAATCTGAAAATCGTGCGCAGGGAGACGGGCGCAGCGAACCACATTGATCCGCAGCCAGTCGCGAACGTCCGGCACCATGACGCCGAAGCTGTGTACCGCATCACGAATATTCTCCTCGGAGCAGCCCCAATGTTTCGCCCAGGCACGAAGCTCGGACAGATTGTTGATGTCAATCATTCGACATAGAGGCTTGCTACGTTTATCTGACATTGCATACCCCCCTGTTTCCGCCAACACTTTGCTGCCCCGCGCCGACTGCACCCCTTAGAGCGCCAGGAAATCTCCGGGGGGTTCATACCCACCAATAGCACACAATGTGGGCTACCGCACATAGGGTACGGTAACGCACATAGCGGGATAGGCGCGATCTCGCGGCGCCCGGTACTTCGGAGGAATTGACTTGTGGAGAACTTCGAGCGAAACGCGCTGAACCGGATCAGAGCCTGGCGGTGTGCGGCGAACGCCGGTGCGTTTCCTTGATGGCCTTGTAACAGGCGCAGGCGGTTTTCTCCAGTGCCTTTTCGTTCAGGATCTGGATGTGGCCGTGGTTATATTTGATCAATCCCGCTTTCTGCAGCTTGCCGGCGGCCTCGGTCACGCCCTCGCGGCGCACGCCGAGCATGTGTCCGAGAAATTCGTGGGTCAGGTGAATGTCCGTCGTGCGCATCCGGTCACGCGTCATGAGGAGCCAGCGCACCAGGCGCGCGTCGACGACGTGGAAGCGGTTGCAGCCGGCGGTCTGGCTGATCTGCGCCATCAGCGCACTGGTGTAGCGGCCCAACTCCAGCCGCAGCGCGACACTGAGCGTTAGCTGCCTGCTGAAATGCTCGGCGCTCATCTTCAGGGCGAAACCGCTTCCCTGCACTAGCGCGCGCACCTGCGATCTCGCAATGCCGAGCCCCAGCGGAAAGCCGATCATGCCCTCGCTACCGACCATGCCGACCTCGAGCGGGAGACGGCCATCTACCAGCGTCAGCAGCGAAATGAGCGAATGGGTCGGAAAGTACACATGCCGAAGCAGTCCGCCAGGCTCGTAGAGGATCTGCCCATAGTGCAGATCGACCCGCGTCAGATGCTTGGCCATGCGCAAAAAGTCCTTGCGCGGCAGGGCCGCCAGAAAGCTGTTCGCGATAGGTTCCGCTTTCGTAGGTCGCATTGGGGCAATTGTGGCGTCGTAAGACATGCCCACAGTGCGCGCGGACCAGTTCCGTGTATGTACGTTCGGCCACAGACGTAACGGGAGCAAGACCTACGCAGGAAAGCCAATAAAAAACCCGGTCTTTGCCGGGTTTGAATGGGGCAAGCGTTAGCAGGTCGCTGATTTAAATAACCTGCAATTTTTCTAGCCCCGTCTCATAATCCCTTGGTCGTTGACGCCACTCCCGAGCAATCTTGCCCAATATCAAGCTCCCCGACGGCTCGGTGAAGACCTTCCCGGGCCCGGTCACCGTTGCCGAAGTGGCGCAAGCCATCGGCGCGGGCCTCGCCAAGGCGGCCCTCGCCGGGAAGGTGGACGGCACGCTCGTCGACCTGTCGCATCGCATCGAGTCCGACGCGAGCCTCACCATCGTAACGCCCAAGAGCCCCGAAGGGCTGGAGATCCTGCGCCATTCGACTTCGCACCTCATGGCGCAGGCGGTGCAGGAACTCTACCCGGGGGCGCAGGTCACCATCGGCCCGGTGATCGATAACGGCTTTTACTACGATTTCGCCTACACGCGCCCCTTCACGCCGGAGGACCTCGCCGCCATCGAGAAAAAGATGGCCGAGCTCGTGAAGCAGGACCTGCCGGTGCATCGCAAGCTGATGCCGCGCGACGAAGCGGTGAAGTTCTTCTCCTCGATCGGCGAGAAGTACAAGGCAGAGATCATCGCTGCCATCCCGGCGAACGATCCGATCTCGCTGTACGGGCAGGGCAACTGGATCGACCTGTGCCGCGGGCCGCACGTGCCCTCCACCGGCAAGCTCAAGGTGTTCAAGCTGATGCGCGTGGCCGGCGCCTACTGGCGCGGCGACTCGAAGAACGAGATGCTCCAGCGCATCTACGGCACCGCCTGGGCGACCAAGGAGGAGCAGGACGCGTACCTGAAGATGCTGGATGAGGCCGACAAGCGCGACCACCGGCGGCTCGCCGTGCAGCTCGATCTGTTCCACATGGAGGAGAACGCGCCCGGCATGGTGTTCTGGCACCCCAAGGGCTGGACGCTGTGGCAACAAGTCGAGCAGTACATGCGCAAGGTCTACCAGGACAGCGGCTACCAGGAAGTGCGCGGGCCGATGGTGCTGCCGCGCAGCCTGTGGGAGCGCACCGGGCACTGGGAGAACTACCGCGAGAACATGTTCACGACAGAGTCGGAAAAGCGCGACTACGCGTTGAAGCCGATGAACTGCCCCGGGCACGTGCTGATCTACAACAAGGGCGTGAAGAGCTACCGCGACCTGCCGCTGCGCTATGGCGAGTTCGGCTCCTGCCACCGCAACGAACCGAGCGGCGCGCTGCACGGCCTGATG
>JANMUO010000076.1:0-1830 GCA_031391655.1 Betaproteobacteria bacterium | reverse complement strand
CAGGGCCAGCGGCCGATGTTGGCGATCGAGGTGTCATCGATGGCGATCACGGCGATCTTGTCCGACGGCGTGCGCGTCGACGCCTGCACGCCCATGTCGTAGGCCTTGCGCTCCAGGCTTTGCAGCAGGTCGCTGCCGCTGGCGAAGAACATCAGCAGCACGACGACCAGGCCGAGGAACCAGTCGGATTTCCAAAAGCCGGACTTCATGCGCAAGCGCTCCCCGTTTTTCGTCGTCGAGTCGAGGCGGCCCGGCCTCCGACAACGCCCCTTGAAACAGCGGTATGGACCGCATTCTTGCAGTCAAAACTAAGCTGCGTCAAATGTTTACGCGCCAAAGCCGCCGCCGGCTGCGGAGGCAGGCGCGGACAACGGGGAAATCAGTTGCCCAGCAGCTGGCCGGGCTTGAGGGCGCCCGAGGCGGCGAGGTCGGCGGCGGCGAGTTTCTTGCCGTCCCCGAGCTTGGCCTTGCCGATGTGCAGGCGGCCGCCCTGGGCGGTGATCACCAGACGGCCCTCGGCGAGTCCCACGATCTCGCCGATCTTGCCCTTCACGGCGCCGAAGGTGCGCACCAACTCCTTGCGGCTGTCGAACAACTGCAGCTTGGCGCCGTTCAGCGTGGTCCAGGCGCCGGGCGCCGGGTCGCAGCCGCGCACCAGGTCGTGGATCGCGTCGGCGTGGTTGGCCCAGTTGATCTTCGCCTCGGCCTCCCGAAACCAACCTTCGTAGGAAGCCTGCGATTCGTCCTGCACCACTTCCTTGTGCTTGCCCGCGACCACCAGGTCGGCCGCCTCCAGCATCGCCTGCACGCCCATCGGGAACAGGCGCTCGAAGTAGACGGATCCGAGAGTGTCGTTGTCGCCCACCGGGGTGCGCTTCTGCAGGATCACGGCACCTTCATCCAGCCCGTCGGTCGGGCGGAAGATGGTGAGCCCGGTTTCCTTCTCGCCGCGGCTGATCGGCCAGTTGATCGACGAGGGCCCGCGATATTTCGGCAGCAGCGACGGGTGGAACTGGATCGTGCCGTGCCTCGGGATCTTCACGAATTCCTGCGGCGCGAACTGCAGCACGAACGCCATGATGCCGATGTCGGCGCCGGCTTCCTGCATCGCCTGCGCGGCCTCCGGCGCCTTGAGCGACTTGAACTGGTGCAGCTTGAAACCCTTTTCCTGCGCCGCGACGCGCAGCACGTCGGGCCTGGCGCCTTCCTTTTCCGGCGCGCAGAACACCGCGGCCACCTGGTCGCCGCGGGCGAGGAATGCTTCCAGCACGGCCTTGCCGAAGTCCTGCTGCCCGACGATCGCGATTTTCATCAGGCCGCCTTCTTGGGCGGCAGCGAGAACGCGCCGGCCGCCTTCAGGTTGCCGATCTTTGAATCGTCGTAGCCCAGGACCTGCCTGAGCACTTCGTCGGTATGCTCGCCCAGCGTCGGGCTGCGCTTGATCACCGCCGGCGAGGCCGACAGCTTGATCGGCATGCCGACGTTCCACCACTTGCCGCGCTGCGGGTGGTCGAGCTCCACCCACATCGCGCGGCCGCGGATGTGCTCGTCGGTGGCGAGGTCCTCCGTGCTCATGATCGGACCGCAGGGCACGTCGAGCGGGTTGAGGATTGCCATCAGCTCGCGCTTGGTGTACTTCTCGGCGAACTTGTTGATCAGCTTCCACATCTCGTTCTGGTTTTTTCTGCGGTCGGCAATCTTCGCGAAGCGCGCATCGGCCGCGAGGCCCGGCACCCCCACATCGGCGCCGATGCGGTCCGCCAGGTCCTCCCACACCGCTTCCTGCACCACCACGTAGAGCCAGTCGTTCGGGCCGTGCGGCTTGCAGTG